>CAYJPU010000016.1:30201-32975 GCA_964372105.1 uncultured Undibacter sp. | reverse complement strand
CGGCTGCTTGGCAAGAAAATCCGAGAAGGTGCGCAGGTCGTCGTCGGTGAAATCCTTGGTCACGTCGTTCATGATCTCGATGACACGCTGCTTCTCGCGGAACAGATAGATCTGGATCAGCAGATACGGCGCCGGCTGGCCGCCGAGCGAGGGCACTTCCGGATTTTCCGACTGGCCGTCCGCTCCGTGGCACGCAAGGCACGGCGCGACGCGATCAGCGAACGGCTCGGCCGCCAAGGCGACGCCCGTGGCGCAAACCAAAAGCATTGCGGCGGCGAACCGCATGATTGGTGCACGTTTCATTGTTGCTTGTTCGAATGAAAACAGCCGGGGGCATAATGCCCCCGGCCGCTTGTTGTTCTGTTACCGGCCGGCGACTTTCGCTTTGCCGTAGCTGATACGGTAGATGGCGCCGTTCCAGTCGTCGGAGACCAGCATCGAGCCGTCCTTCATGAGCTCCACGTCCACCGGACGGCCGATATAGCTGTTATCGACGAGGAAGCCGGTGATGAAGGGCTCGACCGACTTCACGGTGCCGTCCTTGTTGAGGAAGATCGCGACGACATCGCCACCAAACTTCTTCGTCCGGTTCCACGAGCCATGGCGGGCGAGGAAGATCGCGTTCTTGTATTTACCGGGGAACATCTTGCCGGTGTAGAAGCGCATGCCGAGGCCGGCCGAGTGCGGGCCGGTCAGCAGGATCGGCTTCACGAACTCGCCGCAGGAGCGGCCCCAGCCGAATTCCGGATCGAGGAAGTTACCCTGGTAGCAGAACGGCGAGCCGAAGTGCTGGCCGACCTTGGTGATCCTGTTCAATTCGTCCTCCGGCACGTCTTCCGACGCCCAGTCGCGGCCGTTGTCCGAGAAGTAGAGCTGCTTGTTCACCGGATGCCAGTCGAAGCCGACCGTGTTGCGCACGCCGCGCGCGACCACTTCCATGCCGGTGCCGTCGAGATTGATACGGCGGATCTGCGCATGGGTGTCGGGCGGCATGACGTTGTTGCCCGGCTGCCCGACCGGAATGTAGAGCTTGTTGTCGGGGCCGATGCCGATGAACTTCCAGCCGTGCGCTTCGTCTTTCGGCAGATCGGAATAGATCACCGTCGGCTTCGGCGGATTGTCGAGAACGTCCTCGACTTTGTCGATCTTGGAGATCTGCGACAGCTCGGCGATGTAGAGCGTACCGTTCTTGTAAGCGAGCCCGTTCGGCCGGTAGAGGCCCTGCGCGACGGTCTTGAGCTCGGTCTTGCCGTCCTTCTTGACGATGGCGGTGACCTTGTTGCCGAAGCGGCTGCCGACGAACACGGTGCCCTTATCGCCGACGCGCAGCGAGCGGGTGTTGGCGATGCCGCTGGCGTAAACCTCGATGTTGAAGCCGGGCGGCAGCTTGAGCTTGGCGGTCGGCAGCTTGTCAGGCGTCGCCGGGATCGGCGGCGGCGCGACCGGCGCGAGCTTGGCGGCGGCCGCGTTGCCGGCGGGACGGCCGAACAGCGGCGAGCCGGGCGGAATCGCCGGCGTGGCAGCTGGTGCAGCAGGCGCGGCGGCGGGAGCAGGTGCGGCGGCAGGCGGTGCGGATGGCGCCGAAGCCGGCGGTTGCTGGGCAAATGTCGGGGCAGCGAGCACAAGGCCGGCAATGCTGCCGGCCAGCAAAAGGCCGCGGCGGGCGGCGATACACGAAATCATAGGAGTCCTCCCTGGTGTGGAGGCTTTTTTAGGCCCGTGGCTCGAACGAAAACGGCCCCGGCGCACGCCTCCATCGCCGGCAAGTCTCGCTCATTTCTATGGCGGAACGCAACCGGGGGTGGACGGGCCGTCCACTCAGCCATGGCGATAGGCGTAGCCGCCATCGTCAACTGCCGCCGCCAGTTGCGCGACGCGCGCATGATGCGGCGAGAGATGGCACACCGGATCGGCCGCGCGCGCGTCGCCCCCAATGAGGAAGGCCTGGCAACGGCAGCCGCCGAAGTCCTTGTCCTTCAGCGCGCAGCTTTGGCACGGCTCCTGCATCCAGTCGTCGCCACGGAAGGCATTGAAGGCGGGCGAGGAGCGCCAGATGTCGGCGAGCGCGCGCTCGCGCACGTTCCAGAATTCGAGACCGGGGATGACCTCGGCCGCGTGACAGGGCAGCACTTTGCCGGCCGGCGTGACGTTGAGCGAGCGGCGGCCCCAGCCGCCCATGCATGGTTTCGGCAAGCGCGCGTAATAGTCCGGCACCACGGCGTCGATGACGATGCGTCCGCGATGGCTCTCGCGCAGGCGCTCGACGGCGTGCAGCGCGATGTCCACCTGCTCGCGCGTCGGCATCAGCGCGGCGCGGTTCTTCAATGCCCAGCCGTAATACTGCACATGGGCGATCTCGACGCGCGTGGCGCCGAGCGCCAGCGCCAGATCGACCATCGCTTCGATGCGCGCGATGTTGGCGCGGTGCACCACCATGTTGACGGTGAGCGGCAGGCCGAGCTTGATGACTTCGGCAGCCAGCGCGCGCTTGCGCGCCGAGGCGCCCTTGTAGCCGGCGATCGTGTCGGCGGAGGCTTCATCGCTGTCCTGGATCGAGACCTGCACGTGATCGAGACCGGCATCGGCCAACGTCGCCAAGGTCGCGGGCGTCAGCCCGACCGCCGAGGTGATGAGGTTGCTGTACAAGTTGGCGTCGCGCGCAGCCTTGACGACCTCGGGCAGATCGCGCCGCGCCGCCGGCTCGCCGCCGGACAGATGCACCTGTAACACGCCAAGCGCCGACGCCTCGCGGAACACACGGGCCCAGGTCGCGG
>CAYJPU010000016.1:0-30101 GCA_964372105.1 uncultured Undibacter sp. | reverse complement strand
ACCTGTAACACGCCAAGCGCCGACGCCTCGCGGAACACACGGGCCCAGGTCGCGGCGTCGAGTTCGCCGGCGCGGTCATCGAGCGCGAGCGGATTGGAGCAATAAGGACAGCCGAGCGGGCAACGATGCGTCAGTTCGGCCAACAGGCCGAGCGGGGCGGGCAAGGATGCGCCGTTCGCGGTCATCGCTCACAAGCCTCTCGACCGTCATGGCCGGGCTTGTCCCGGCCATCCACGTCTTGGCCAAGAAAGAAAGGCGTGGATGCCCGGCACAAGGCCGGGCATGACGACAGTATTTGCGGCACGCGCGTCAATCCAGCTCCAACAGCTTCTTCTCGGCGAGCGTGCCCAACAGCTTCACCACGTCGCCGTGAATGCGCGCGCGGGGGGCGCCGGCGAACGCCTTGACGAGATCGTCGACGATCGCTTGCACAGTCGCCTCGCCGGTGCAGCGCTTGAGGATTTCCGCGGTGACGGCATCGGCCTTGAACACTCGCTCCGGCGCCAGCAGAAGCCAGCCACCCTGCGCCTCGTTGTGGGTGAGCCGCACGCCGCGCGGCAGCCGCGGGACGGCGCTGTCGGCGACCGGCGTTGCGGCATCGGCCATCAAAAGTCCTCCGGCACGAAGGCGCCCGGCGGCACCTGCTTGGGCGCGACATAGGCGTGGTGCAGCACGTCCAGCATGGTCCACAGCACGCCGCATTTGAATTCGAGCGCGGCCAGCACCGCCTGCTGCTGCTCCGGCGTCTTGGCGTTCTGCTTTACGTAAGCGAGCGCGAAATCAGAATCTTTCTTCGCCTGCGGCGGCCGCTTGTCGAAATAGCTCATCGTCTCGGGCGTGATGAAATCGTAGTTCGCCAGCATGCCGGCCATGCGCTCGCCGATGATGACCGGCGAGAACAACTCGGTGAGCGACGATGCGATCGCCTCAAGCAGCGTCTTCTCGCGCACGAAATGGACGTAGGCTTCGACGGCGAAGCGCGTGCCGGGCAGAAGCCCGCGCAGCGAAGTGACGTAGTCGCGGTCAAGCCCGAGCCCGTCGGTCAACTTCAGCCAGCGTGCGATGCCGCCGTCACCTTCCTGCGCGCCGTCGTGATCGACCAGCCGCGAGCGCCATTCGCGGCGCACGGCGGAATCTTCGCAGCGCGCGATCAGGCTCGCATCCTTGATCGGGATCATGGCCTGATAATAGTAGCGGTTGAGCGCCCAGGCCTGCACCTGGCCCTTGCTGCATTGCCCGCCGTGCAGCATGCCGTGAAACGGATGCAGGCGGTGATAGCGCTTGGCGCCGATGTCGCGCAGCGCAGCTTCCAGCTCATCGGGTGAGAGCAGCTTCACAGAACGATCTCCATACCGTCTTCGGCGACTTCCCAACCGGCGGCCTCGACCTCGGCGCGCTCCGGCGAGCCGGCGATGTGAATCGGATTGGTGTTGTTGATGTGGATAAAGATACGCCGCGCGGCGACGCCCTCCAAGGCCCGCAAGGAGCCGTCGGCGCCGGCGATCGGCATATGGCCCATGCGGCGGCCGGTCTTTTCGCCGACACCGGCGCGCTGCATCTCGTCGTCGGTGAACAGCGTGCCGTCGAACAGCACGACATCGGCCTTGGCGAAGCGCGCGCGCATCGCCTCCGTTACCGCGGCCGCGCCAGGCACGAACACCAGCCGCACGCCGTCACGCTCGAGCTCAATGCCGACATTGGCGGCGCTCTCGGCCGCGAGCGCGGGGTCCTCGCCCTCGAGATAGAGCGGCAGCTTGCCGGGTACGGTGAACAGAGTCGCTTCGATGCCGCCGGCGAGCATGAAGCGCTCGCCCGGACTGACGGCGCATTTGGTCATCGCCTTCATCGCATCGAACATCGCGTTGGCCGCGACGGCGGCGTGGCTCGCCGGCGTTGCGTAGAGTTTGAACCTCGTTCCCTCCCGCAGCGACAAAAGACCGGTGATCTGGTCGATCTCGGCGCCCGTCAGGACGACCGCGTCGATCGGGCTGCCGCGCAGCCCGCCTTGCGGATGCAGGGCCGGCGTGGCGCGCAGTTGCTGACCGAGATCAGGAGAGGCGTTGATGACGATCCATTGCCCATCGCCGGACGAGACCGCGAGGCTCGCCTGCGTGCGCGGTTTCACCCGCGTATCGCCGCGCCAAGCGAGATCGCAAACCGGACAGCGGCAGTTCCATTGCGGAAACCCGCCCCCGGCGGCTGCGCCGAGCACGATGGCCTTCAGGCGGCTCATTCAACGAGCCGTATGCGAAGGATCGGAAGTCTCAGAATTCCGCCGGCAGATAGCCGTTGATCTCGAGACCGAGGCAAATTTCGACGAGGATCGGGGTCGTCCAGGCCATAATCGTATCCTTTCAACCGCAGGGTACAACCAAAGCATAGCCCACGCCCGTAACGCCGCAAGGCCCTCATCGGGTGGGACGCCTGCCGAAACGGTACCCCGATATCCGCGCGACGGGACCGAACGGATAGCTAGGCACCCGCATCACGCAAATGTCATCGGGTACAAGCCCGAAAAAGCCGTGGAGGAACCGGTGGCCCTGACAGCCGTTGCTCTAGGCTTCCCACCCTTGCCACCCGATATTTAACCATCGGCCGGCCCCTCCGGACCGGGGTGCAAAATAGCCACACTGGCGCATCGTTCGAACGCATACAGTTGTGAAAAACGTAACGAATGCGGGACTATCGATTATAAGTTGCGCGGACTTCAAGGGGGCGCGACCTCCTTCAGCTCTTGGGAGACACAGGTGAAAAGCGTTCGATTCCAAGGTCTTCTGGCTTCCACGGCGCTCAGTCTGGTGCTGGTGCTCGGCAGCCATCAAGGCTTCGCGCAGCAGGCCGACCAGCAGAGGATCGAGGCCGCCGTTCCGGTGCCCGATACGACGCCGCCGCCGCCCCCGACCTTCAAGGACATCGAGCCGGCCAAGGCCGCGCCCGCCACGATCGACACCAAGCAGAACGCCGCCGCTCCCGCCGCCGAGGCGCCGAAGGCCGCGCCGGCGGCGACCGCGTCGGTCACCAGCGACAGCGCCGTCGCCGACAGGCTGCGCGAACTCGTCACCGGCAAGCAGCTCGACCGCATGGTCAGCCGCAAGGCCGACCGCGCCGGCATCGAATCCTTCTACAGCGGCCGCGCCTACGCCCCGCTGTGGGTCGCCAACGGCGTCGCCGCCGCGCGCGCGAATTCGGCGATCGCCTATCTCGGCCAGGCCGAAACCGTCGGCCTCAACGCCGCCGACTATCCGACGCCGGACTTCAAGGCGGCGGTCACCGCCGACGCGCTCGCCGAAGCCGAGATCAAGCTCACCGCTGCCGCGCTCACCTTCGCGCGCCATGCCCAGGCCGGCCGCATCCATTTCACGCGCGTCGCCGCCGACATCGCCTTCACGCCGGTGGCGCCGGAGCCGGCCGACGTGCTGGCCAAGCTCGCGGCCAATGACGACTCCGGTAAGACGCTGGACGCCTTCAACCCACCGATGGCGGAGTTCAAGGCGCTCAAGGCTCAGCTCGCCGAGCTGCGCAAGAACGGCGGCCAGATCGCCAAGCCGGAAGAAAAGAAGGTCGAGCACGTGCGCGTCGGCGAAGGCAAGATTCTGCGCCCCGGCATGAAGGACGACCGCGTGATCGCGTTGCGTAAGCGGCTCGACATTACCGGCGACAAGAACAACCCGCTTTACGACGACAAGGTCATGGAAGCGGTGAAGGCCTTCCAGCTCTCGGCCGATATCGGCGCTGACGGCATGCTCGGCCCCAACACCGTGCGCACTCTCAATGGCGAGCGCCAGGCCGAGCACCGGCCGTCGCACAACCCCATCGACACCATCGTCGTGAACATGGAACGCTGGCGCTGGTTCCCGCGCAGCCTCGGCAACCAGCACGTCATCGTCAACGTGCCGGACTACACGTTGACGCTCTGGAACAACGACAAGGTCTACTGGCACACAAAAATCGTCGCCGGCAAGCCGGGCAAGGCCACGCCGATGATCAGCGCGGAGATGAAGTTCATCACCGTGAACCCGACCTGGAACGTGCCGCCGTCGATCATCGAGAACGAATACCTGCCGGCGCTGCGGGAAGACCCGCAGGCGCTCGACCGCATCGGCCTCAAGATCGAGCAGGCCGCGGACGGCACCGTGCGCATCTACCAGCCGCCGGGCGCGGGCAACGCGCTCGGCCGCATCCGATTCAACTTCCCGAACAAGTTCCTGGTGTATCAGCACGACACGCCGGACAAACATCTGTTCGCCAAGGAAGAGCGCGCTTACAGCCACGGCTGCATGCGCGTGCAGAACCCCTTCACCTACGGCGAAAAGCTGCTGTCGCTGGCGCTGCCGAACGAGAATTACAGTCAGGCACGCATCGAGAAGATGCTCGGCACGAGCGAGATCAACATCAACTTCCCGAAGCCGATCTGGGTGCACCTGACTTATCAGACCGCCTTCGTCGACGCCGACGGCAAGCTGCAGCTGCGCAAGGACATCTACGGTCGCGACGCCAAGATGATCGCGATCCTCAAGGGCAGCGAGCACAAGATGGCCGACATCGCGATCGACCGCCCGCCGAACACCTCATCGAAGCCGGTGCGCATGCCGGTCGGCACGTATGGCGGCCGCGGCTACGACAGCGGCCCGAACTTCTTCGATTGGCTGTTCAGCGGCAGAAGCCGCGCGCAGGAAGTTCCCCGGCCGCGCGGGACTGTCGGCGGCAACAACGGCCGCGTCAGCAGCGCGCGCTAAGCACACCACAAGCGAAACGCAAAACGCCGGCGGGAAACCGCCGGTGTTATTGTTTTCAGCGCTGCGTCGTTCACGCTCAGGCGCCGGCGATCGCACCCAGCAGCATGCCGATGCGGCCGTCGCCCCACATCGGCAACAGCAGCCGTGAATAGCCCGGCGCGCCGTCCGATCCCGCGTTGCGATAGTAGGTCGGCGCACGACCTTCGACCGTCGCGCTGCATTGCGCGCGCATGAATTCAAAGGGGTGCGGCAGCGCCGCGGTGTCGAGGAAGTCGCCCTTGAGATTGCCCGCGCCCTTCAGGCCGTCGGACAGAAAATTGAAGCGGAAGCGCTCGGGCTGTTCGAAGGCGTCGATCAGCAGCAGGCGTGCGCCCTCGCCGTCGAGCGAGGCCAGCTTGAGGTCGTCCCAGAACGGCATGGTGTTGCCGCCGCGCTTGAGCCCTTCCCAGTAGGACTGCACGGCGGCGAGCTCGCGGTCGAGCTTCTCGGGAAGCGCGAAGGGCACGGACTGCATCGGGAGACCGACCTCGGGTTGGCGCGAAGGGCGCTCGGCCCTTATCGGACGCGAAGTGGATGGTACAGCTGGGTGGACTCGAACCACCGACCTCTGGTTCCACAGACCAGCGCTCTAACCAACTGAGCTACAGCTGCACGGGTTGCCCGGACGGGCCGGGCGAGCGGGAAACTAAGTGCCGCCCCCCCTTTTGGCAAGTTGAAACGGTCGGGTCTTTTGCCGGCCGGCCCGAGAGCCTCGAAAGCAAAAAAAACCCGAGCACGGGGCCCGGGTCTTTCAGGTTTCTGGCTGCGAGACTTGAACCTGGCAGAGCCTCAGACGGCCTTGCCGAAGGAGGTAAAGCTCTCCTTGATCGGTTCGGCGGTGTCGGTGGCGACCTTCTGCGCGGCCTCGGTGAGCTCCTTGGCCTGCGCGGTCAGCGTCTCGAACTGCGAGCGCATATAGGCCGTCGACTTCTCGACCACTTCGGCGAAGGACTTGGCGGTCAGCAGCTCGCCATAGAGGTCGAAAGCGGCGTTGCTGTTGGTGCGGGCGGTCTCGATCACCTTGAGACCGTAGTCGGTGCAGCCCTTCGAGGCGGTCGAATAGGTCTCTTCGATCACTTCAGTGGCCTGCTCGGCCGCGCCCTTGACCTTCTCGTAGTTTTCCTTGGCCTGCGAGATGCCCTTTTCGGCCAGCTCGCGGAAGGCCGCCGGCATTTCCATCGACGGCATTTCAAACTTGGGAATGTCGAACTTCGGGATGTCGAACTTGGGCATCTCGAACTTCGGGATTTCGAACGCGGGCGCGGCAACGGAAGCGACTGGTTTCTTGGATTTCATCGGGGTTGCGGTGGGTTCGGCCATGACACACATCCTTCGCTCGGAGGGCGGCTTTCCCGGCTGTCAGCGAGCTGCCCGCCCTCGGCAAACGGCTCGCGCCTATTCGAACGGACCTGCCTCAACGAAGGCGCCTAAAATGGCGTCCGGCGGGCTCGATAAAAACACTATAGCATATTTTTGGTGCATTGCAACAAATATATTGCGATGCACAAAATCGTCATAAAAGTACCTGCCAACCACCAGGGCCGGCCGCCGACACCCTGTCGTTAACGCTCGCCCGGATCAGCCGTTCCCGGCCGGACCGCCGGCCATCTTGGTCGCCTTTTTGCTCAATTCCTTGGCCTGCTCGGCCAGCGCGGCCATCTGGCTATTCACGTATTCGGTGTGCAGCTTGGTCACTTCCTGCGCGTCCTTGGCCTGCAACAGCTGCTGGGCGAACTGGAACGAGGTCGAGATGTTCCGCTCGGCGAATTGCATCGCGAGCTCCCCGACGTCGCGGGCGCCGCTTTGCGCGTTCAGGGCGTGGCTTTGCGCCGTGTTGACGGCCTGCTGGGTGGCCGCAACGAAGGTGTCGAATGCCGCGCGCGCCTGTTCGACGCTCTTTTCTGCGAACGTGCGCATTTCCGTCGGGATGTCGAACTTGGTGGTGCCGTCCTTCGCCATGAACATCCTCCTGTCGTTTCACCGGCGTGCAGCGCCGGCCTCCGGTCTATCTAGGGTCGCAGGCCGCCATCGTCACCTGCGGCATTAAGGTTATTGCCGCTTCGCGGCGAAGCACAGGCCCTGCGGCGTGGACGCCGCACAAAACCAGCCGTATTAAGGGTTTATTAGCCGTAAAGGCACGCGACGCGATGAGTGAGTTCAGGTTCCAAGTCGACTGGCTGAACGATCCGCGGCTCGCGGCACTTGCCCTGAGTCCGGCGCCGGCATGGCTATGGAGCGCGGACGGCCCGCACATCCTGTGGGCGAACCCGGTGGCTGCCGCGATCTTCGACGCCGCCACGCCCGCCGCCGCCTCGTCGCTGAAATTCGAACCGCATCATCCCGCCGCCGCGCAGATCGCGCGGCTCGCCGGCACCTTGCCGCACGGCATATCGCGGCTGGATCGGCTGCGCGGTTTCGGCGCGGCGCTCGGCGGCATGCTGATCTGCCTGTGTTCGCGCATCACGCTCGCCGACAACCGCGCCGGCATTCTGGTGGTCGCGACCGAACGTGCCGGCCGCGATCTCGCGCTGCCCGAGCGTGCGCGGCGCGTGCTCGCCGATGTCACCGAGCCGGCCGCGATCTTCACCGCCGACGGCGAACTGATCGATGGGCTGGCCGCGGCGCGCGAGCGAATGGGCGGCAAACGCGACCTGATCGCGCTCGGCGCCGAGAGGCTCGCCCGCGAAGCCAGCCTCAACGGCCGCGCCGACGGCACGATTGCCGAAGGCACCGTCACGCTGCGCAAGCTCGGCGCCGGACCAACGGTCACGCTGCTGATGATCTTCACCGGCGCGCCGCGCACCGCAGCGGCCGCGCGCGAGGTCGAAGCGACAACCATCGTTCCGCCGCCGCACGAACCCGCCAGCGTTACATCGCCGCCGACCGTGCCGAACCCCGTCACATCGGAGATGCGCCCGCGCCGCCTGCCCTTCCGTTTCGTGTGGCAGATGGACGACGCCACGCGCTTCACCCTCGGCACCGAGGATTTCGCGCGGCTGATCGGCCCGAACACCGCCGTCGTGCTGGACCGCCCCTGGGCCGAAATCGCCGCCGCGCTCAAGCTCGATCCGTCGGACCAGATCACGCGTGCGCTCGCTACGCGCGACACCTGGAGCGGCATCGTCGTGATGTGGCCGGTCGACGGCGCCGACGAGCGCTTGCCGATCGAAATGTCCGGTCTGCCGGTGTTCGACCGCGACCGTCAGTTCATCGGCTTCCGCGGCTTCGGCATCTGCCGCGACGTCGAGCGCCTGGACGCGCTGCAGCGGCGGCGTTCGCAACCGGCGCCCACGCCGCAGCCGCCGGCGCAAGAATCCCAAGAAGGCAAAGTGCTGCACTTCCCGGCCGCGCCGGCGCCGATCGCGCCGGCCGCCGAACCCGTGCCGCCACCGCCGCCGGAGTCTGTAACGCAAGCGCCGTCGCTCAGCCCGAACGAGCACAGCGCGTTCCAGGAGCTGGCGCGCGAATTGAGCGAGCGGCTGAAAAAAGGCCCCGACCAGAACGCCGAACCGCTGCCGCCCGAACCAGTCGCCGAGGTCCCGGCCCCGCCGCCGCCACCCGAGCCGCCGCGCCAGGCGCGCAACGGCAATGCCGCGCGCGACACCCATGAAGGCCGTCCGATCCTCGACCGGTTGCCGATCGGCGTCCTGGTCTATCGGCTCAACAGTTTGATCTACGCCAACCGCGCCTTCCTCGACTGGACCGGCTACGGCAGCCTCGACGCGCTGGCGGAAGCCGGCGGGCTCGACAGCCTGTTCATCGAAACCAAGGACGCGCCGAGCAGCGGCGCCAACGGCGCCAAGTCGCTGTCGATCACCACGGTCAACGGCAAGCAGAAGCCAGTCGAAGGCCGGCTGTTCACCGTCTCGTGGAACGACGAGAACGCGCTGGTGCTGATGATCAACACGCAGCCGGTCGTTTCCGACGAACGCGGCAAGGCGGCGGAAGCCTCGCTGCGCCGCCTGGAAGAAGAGAACCACGAACTCAAGGCCATCCTCGACACCGCCACCGACGGCGTGCTGGTGCTCGACCGCGCCGGCCGCGTGCTGTCGGCCAACCGCAGCGCCGAGGCGCTGTTCGGCTACGACGCCGCCGATTTCACGGCGCTGACGTTCGGCGATCTGTTCGCGCCGGAAAGCCGCCGCAGCGTGCTCGATCATCTCGACCGGCTGACGCGCGAACGGGGCGCGCGCATGCTCGACGCCGGCCGCGAGGCCATCGGCCGCGTCAAGCAGGGCGGGCTGGTGCCGCTCTACATCACCATGGGCCGCATCGAGGACGGCGAGAAGGTCTGCGTCGTGCTGCGCGACGTCACCGCCTGGAAGCGCACCGAGGAAGAGCTGATCAACGCCCGCCAGGAGGCCGAACGCGCCTCCACCGCCAAGTCGGAATTCCTCGCCAAGATCAGCCACGAGATCCGCACGCCGCTCAACGCCATCATCGGCTTTTCCGAAGTGATGATGGACGAGCGCTTCGGCGCCATCGGCAACGAACGCTACCGGCAGTATCTCAAGGATATCCATTCCTCCGGCGGCCACCTGATCTCACTGCTCAACGATTTGCTCGACTTGTCGAAGATCGAGGCCGGCAAGCTCGAAATGACGTTCGTGAGCGTCGATCTCAACACGCTCGTGCAGCAATGCGTCGCCATCATGCAGGAGCAGGCCAACCGCGAGCGCGTCATCATCCGCACCTCGCTGCCGGCGACGCTGCCGCACATCGTCGCCGACGCCCGCTCGGTGCGGCAGATCGCGCTCAATCTGCTGTCGAACTCGATCAAGTTCACCGGCGCCGGCGGCCAGGTCATCGTCTCGACCGCGGTCAACGATACGCACGAAGTGATGCTGCGGGTGCGCGACACCGGCGCCGGCATGAGCGAGAAGGAATTGCAGACCGCGCTCGAGCCGTTCCGTCAGCTCGCGACCGCGGCGCGTTGGGGCTCGAGCGGCACGGGGCTCGGCTTGCCGATCACCAAGGCGCTGGCCGAAGCCAACCACGCGCGCTTCCGGATCACCAGCCAGATCGACGACGGCACGCTGGTCGAGGTCGCCTTTCCGGCGACTCGGGTGCTGGCGCAGTAAACCGTTTCGGCTAAGCTCTGTCCCTGACCCGAGGGAAGGGCCGTCATGCGCCGCGTGATCCAAGGCCTTGTTCTGGTGGCGGTCTTCATCGCCGCGCTGCCCGCTTGCGCGGCGGAGAAGGTCGACCTGCTGCTGGTGCTGGCCGCCGATGTCTCGCGCAGCGTCGACGCCCGCAAGTTCCAGCTCCAGCGTTCCGGCTATGCCGCCGCCATCGCCGACCGGCGGGTGCTCGACGCCGTCCGCGCCGGGCGCAACGGCCGCATCGGACTTCTGTTCATGGAGTGGTCGGGCGCCGGCAATCAGCAGGTGGTCATCGACTGGACCCTGATCGACGGCCCCGCGGCCGCGCAGGCTTTCGGCGACCGGCTGCTGGAAAGCCCACGCGCCTTTGCCGACCGCACCTCGATCAGCGGCGGCATCGATGCGGCGGTGGCGCAGTTCGCGCGGACCCCCTTTACCTCCGAGCGCCAGACCATCGACGTCTCCGGCGACGGCACCAACAACGCCGGCCGCGACGTCACCTTGGCGCGCGACGCGGCGCTCCGCATCGGCATCAACATCAACGGCCTGGTGATCCTGAGCGAGCAGCCGCTGGCGTGGAATCCGGAGCACACCAATCCGCCCGGCGGCCTCGCCAAATATTACCAGGACAACGTCACCGGCGGGCCCGGTTCCTTCGTGATGGAGGCGAAGGACTTCAATTCCTTCGGCGACGCCATCGTCAAGAAGATGATCGCCGAGATCGCACAGGCATCGCCACCGCGGCATGCCGCCCTGCCGATACCGCACTGAGCGGCCTGCGCTAGGCACTTTGTCGCAAGGTACGACCGCGTAAAGACCCCTCCCGCCGAAACCGAGGCTATCTCCATGCCGGAGCGCGGGATTTCAATCGCCGATCGGAACCCTGTGCTGACTTTCGTACTCTAGAATCGTTCTAAGATATTGATCTGTCAGTTGAATTTTGTTGACCTGGATCAGTTCGGGGGCTCACATGCATTTCATAATGTGTCGCAGCACGCCTGATGGGCGAGCCTCTCGGCGTGCAGAATTCACTCAGGAGATCAAGCCATGTTCAGTGCGGTCCGGACTTTCGCACGAGCCACCGTCGCGCTGGCCGCACTCGCGGCTGCCAGCAGCGCGCTTGCCCAGTCGGGCGAGGTCAACGTCTACACCTACCGCGAGACCAAACTGGTGCAGCCGCTGTTCGACGCCTTCACCAAAGACACCAACATCAAGGTCAACATGATCTCGGCCTCTTCCGGCCTGGAGCAGCGCATCGCCACGGAAGGCGCCAACTCGCCGGCCGACGTGCTGCTCACCGTCAACATCGCTCGGCTCGAGGATGCGGTCAGGCTGGGCATCACCCAGCCGATCAAGTCCGACGTGCTCGACAAGGTCGTGCCGCCGCAATACCGCGATCCAGAAGGCCACTGGTACGGCATCTCGCTGCGCGCCCGCGTGATCTACGCCTCAAAGGAGCGGGTGAAGCAGGACGCCTTCACCTATGAGGAACTCGCCGATCCGAAATGGAAAGGCAAGATCTGCATCCGCTCCGGCCAGCACGAATACAACAACGCGCTGATCGCGGCCTACATCGCGAAAAACGGCGAGGCCAAGGCGGAAACCTGGCTGCGCGGGCTCAAGGCCAATTTGGCGCAGAAGCCGTCGGGCGGCGACCGCGAGACTGCCCGCGACGTGGCCGCCGGCAAGTGCGACATCGGCATCGGCAACACCTATTACTGGGCGCTGATGTCCAAGAGCGACGCGCAGAAGCCGTGGGCCGACGCGACCCGCGTGGTGCTGCCGACGTTCCAGGGCGGCGGCACGCATGTGAACGTCTCCGGCGTGGTGCTCGCCAAGCACGCACCGAACAAGGCCAACGCCATGAAGCTGATCGAGTGGCTGGCTGGCGAGAAGGCGCAGCTCATGTATGCCGACACCAATTACGAATACCCGCTGCGCGCGGGCGTCGCCGTCAATCCGATCATCGCCGGCTACGGCCAACTCAAACCCGACCCGCTGCCGCTCACCAAGATCGCGGCCGCCAGAAAGACAGCGGCGGCGCTGGTCGACAAGGTCGGCTTCGACAATTGAGCGCGTCCGCATCACCTGCCGACGGCCTCGCCTTGCGCGGGGCCGTTTCTTCTCGCCGCCTGCGTTGGCTGCCGGTGGCGGCAACGCTGATCGCGTTCGCAGCCGCGGCAATGGTCGTGCTGCCGCTGTTGAGCGTGGCGCGCATCGCCGCCATCGGCGACGCCGATATCTGGCCGCATCTCATCGCCTATGTCTTGCCGACGGCGTCGGTGCAGACCGCGCTGCTGCTCGCCGGCGTCGCCACCGTGACGACAATCGCCGGCGCCGGCAGCGCCTGGCTGGTGACCACGTTCCGCTTTCCCGGCCGCGACGCGCTGCTGTGGCTGCTGCCGCTGCCGCTCGCGATCCCGACCTACATCGCCGCTTACGTCTACGTGGACATCCTGGACGCCGCCGGTCCCGTGCAATCGGCGCTGCGCGGCCTGTTCGGCTGGCGCACCGCCAATGAATACTGGTTTCCGTCGATCCGTTCGCTCGGCGGCGCCGTGCTGGTCATAGGCTTCGTGCTCTATCCCTATGTGTATCTGGCGGCCCGCGCGATGTTCCAGACGCAGTGCGCCATCTTCATCGACGCGGCGCGCGCCGCCGGCGCAACGCCGTGGCGCGTGATGCGCGACATCACGTTGCCATTGGCACGGCCGGCACTGGCGGTCGGCGTGGCGCTGGCGCTGCTGGAGACGCTCAACGATATCGGCGCCAGCGAATATCTCGGCGTCCAGACGCTGACGCTGTCGGTCTTCACCACCTGGCTCAACCGCGGCAGCCTGCCGGGCGCCGCGCAGATCGCGTTGTCGCTGCTGGCGTTGGTCGCCGCGCTGATCGCGTTCGAACGCTATGGCCGCCGCCGGCAGAGCTATCAGGCTGCGCTGCAGGACGGCCGGGTCGCGGCGCCGGTCACGCTACACGGCGGCAAAGGCTGGCTCGCGACGCTCGCGTGCTTTGTGCCGGTGGTGCTCGGCTTCCTGGTCCCGGCCGGCTTTCTGGTGCGCGAGACGATCCAGCGCGGGCTGCTGACCGGCTTCGATCCCGCGCTGCTGCGCCACGGCGCCGCCACGGTGACGCTGGCGGCCGGCGCCACGGTGGCCGTGCTCCTCCTCGGCCTTGCCGCCGCGGTATCGCTGCGGCTGGTGCGCCGCCCGGCCGTGCTGGCCGGCGTGACGCTCGCCACGCTCGGCTATGCGATCCCCGGCACAGTGCTGGCGCTCGGCCTGCTGTCGCCGCTGGTCGCCATTGACGACGCGATCAACTGGCTGAGCCTGCGCACGACCGGCCTGCCGGTCGGCCTGATCGTGGCCGGCTCCAGCGCGGCCTTGGTGCTCGCCTATACCGCCCGTTTCCTCGCCATTTCGATCGGCTTCGTGCAGGCGGGACTGGCGCGGGTCGCCACCGAATTCGACGAGGTCGCCCGCCTGTGCGGCGCCGGCCCTTTGACGCTGGTACGCAGCGTCCACCTGCCGCTGTTGCGGCCCGCATTATGGGGCGCGGCGCTGCTGGTGTTCGTCGATTGCCTGAAGGAACTGCCGATGACGCTGCTGCTGCGCCCGCTCAACACAGAAACCCTGTCGACCTATGTCTATCAGTTCGCGACGCGCGGCAGTTTCGAGGAAGGAGCGCTGGCCGCGCTCCTGATTATCGCGGTCGGCATTTTCCCGGTGATCCGGATCGTCCAGCTGGCCGAAGCCGGCGCGCCCCGGCCAGACGCGCTAGAGTAAGGTAAACGCACGCGTTTCCGGCCTTGAAAGCGTCACAGACGCCGCCCAAGGTTGGCTCTAGCGGGCCCGATGATATAGTCCGCCGGCATTTGCCGCCCGAAACAACCGGAATTCACCCCTTTGACCGCCGCCTCCGGCTTCAAACGCCTGGGATTTGCGCTGCTCGCCGCGTTCGCAGCGGCCGCCGGCGTGCTCACGGCTGCGGGCTATCTGATCTCGGCCGACGCCGTGCGGAGCCAGGCACTGCGCGAGATTCGCGCCGCCACCGGCCTGGAGCCGGTGCTGCGCGGGGCCGCCACCGTGTCGCTGTTTCCCAACGGCAGCGTCAGCTTCGACGATGTGGTCTTGGGCGACCCCAAGAATCCGGCGCTTGCCGCCGAGCGCCTGACCGCACGGCTGCGGTTTTTTCCGCTGCTGACCGGGCGGGTCGAGATCGCCGACGTGTCGCTGGAGCGGCCGACCATCGCGGTCGAGCTCGACGCCGGCGGCAGCTCGAACTGGTCCGGCCTGATCGCAGGGCTGGCGCGAAGCCAGAAGCCGGGCGCGCCGCGCGCCGCCGCCTTCTCGGAAATGCGCATCGACAACGGCACCGTGGTGGTGCGCGACCACGGCCGCAAGGTCGAAGAGCGGCTGACCAATGTCGACTTCTCGCTGGCCTGGCCGTCGATCTCCAAGAGCTTCGGCGCCACCGGCCGCTTCGTCTGGCACAACGAGCCGATCGACGCGAGCGTGACGCTCGCCGATTTCCCGGCCGCGCTCGCGGGCAACCGCACCGGCCTCAAGCTGCGGCTCGCCGGCGCGCCGATCAAGGCGGCGTTCGAAGGCTCGATCAGCGTGCTGCCGACGGTCCGGATCGAAGGCACGGTCGCCGCCGACGCAGCCTCGCTGCGCGACACGCTGGTCTGGGCCGGACAGAGGCCGCTGCCGGGCGGCGGCTTCGGCCGTTTCACCATCAAGGCGCAGACCAGTGTGGTCGGCGGCACCATCGGACTGTCGGGCGTCAACGTCGAGCTCGACGGCAATACCGCCGAAGGCGTGCTGACCTTCGCCACCGACGGACGGCAGACGCTGCAAGGCACGCTGGCCGCCGACAGGCTCGACCTCACCCCCTACGTGTCGACGGTGCGCCTGCTCACCGCCAACCAGCGCGAGTGGAACACCACCCGCATCGCGCTCGACGGCCTCAACGGCATGGACCTCGATCTGCGCCTGTCGGCCGGCAACGTGACCGCCTCGAACGCCAAGCTCGGCCGCACCGCGATCGCCGCCAATTTGCGCGGCGGTCATCTGGTGGTGACGGTCGGCGAGGCGCAGGCCTATGGCGGGCTGATCAAGGGCTCGCTGGCGCTCGCCAGCTTCGAGAACGGCGTCGACGTCAAGTCGCAGTTGCAGTTCATCGACGTCGACCTCGAAAGCTGCCTCGGACAGTTGTTCGGCATGCGCCGGCTCGAGGGCAAGGGCAACATGTCGCTCACCGTCGACGGCAGCGGCGACAGCGTGCTTGGCGTGACGCGCACGCTGCACGGCAATGCCTCGCTCGTCGGCCAGAACGGCGCGCTCGCCGGCTTCAATGTCGAGCAGCTGCTGCGCCGGCTCGAGCGGCGGCCGCTGTCCGGCGCCGGCGAGTTCCGCAGCGGGCGCACCCCTTATGAAAAGATCACCGTCGGGCTGAAGATCGAGAAGGGCATGGTGACGGTCGACAACGTGAATATCGAAGGCTCGGCGGTGCGGCTCGGCCTCGCCGGCTCGGCCTCGATCCCGCAGCGCGAACTGGACCTCAAGGGCACCGCCACGCTGGTCACCGCGACCCGCGCCGGCGCGCCGCCGTTCGAACTGCCGTTCATCGTGCAAGGCTCGTGGGACGATCCGCTCATGTTGCCCGATCCGGAGGCGTTGATCCGCCGCTCGGGCGCGGCCGCGCCGCTCTTGAACGCGGTGCGCGACCGCAGCGCGCGCGACCAGGTCCGCTCCGTGATCGAGCGCCTCACCGGCGGCGCCATTCCCGCCGCCGAGCAGCAGCCGGCCGCCGCCAACAAACCCGAATAGGATTTCTCAGACCGCCGCGCCGAGCGTCGCCTCGCGCGCCCGTCGCATCGCGCCGCGCTTCGCCAACAATGACGACGCGACGGTGGCAACGGCGACGACGGCGATCATAATGGTGCAGATCGCGTTGACCTGCGGCTTCACACCCAGGCGCACTTCCGAATAGATGCGGATCGGCAGCGTGGTGGCGCCCGGGCCGGTGGTGAAGCTCGCGATCACCAGATCGTCCAGCGACAGCGAGAACGCCAGCATCCAGCCGGCCGCGACCGCCGGCGCGATCAGCGGCAGCGTGACGGTCAGGAAGGTCTTGAGCGGCGGACACCCTAAGTCCATCGCCGCCTCTTCCAGGCTGCGGTCGAAACCGGTGAGCCGCGAATGCACGATCACGGTGACGAAGCACATCGTCAGCGTGGTGTGCGCGGCGGCGACCGTCCAGAAGCCGCGGTCGACATCGAGCGCCACGAACAGCAGCAGCAGCGACAGCCCGGTGATCACCTCCGGCATCACCAGCGGCGCGTAGACCATGCTGGAAAACAGCAACCTGCCGCGGAACGCGCCGAAGCGGGTGAGCGCCACCGCCGACAGCGTGCCGAGCACGGTCGCCGCCGTCGCCGACAGCGCGGCGATGCGCAGGCTCTGCCACGCCGCCTGCAGCATCGCGGTGTCGTGCAACAATTCGCGATACCAATGCAGCGACCAGCCGCCCCAGATCGTCACCAGCCGCGAGGCGTTGAACGAATAGATCACCAGCACCGCGATCGGCAGATAGAGGAACGCCAGGCCGAGCACTACGGCCGTCACGTTGAATAGCGAAGGGCTACGGCGCATTGAAGTGCGCATGATCTTTTCCGAAAACCGGTGCCCACTTTTCGGGATCATGCGCGGCTCCCCTCGATGGCGCGCTGTTGCAGCCGCTCGTAGAACACGATCGGCGCCAGCAGCAGGCCGAACAGCGAGACCGCGATGGCGGACGCCACCGGCCAGTCCCGGTTGGAAAAGAACTCGGTCCACAGCGTCTGCCCGATCATCAGCGTGTCCGAGCCGCCGAGCAGGTCGGGGATGACGAACTCGCCGCAGACCGGGATGAAGCACAGCAGCGCGCCGGCGGCGACGCCGGGCCACGACAGCGGCACGGTCACCCGCCAAAAAGCCTTCCAGCGCGGGCAGCCGAGATCTGCCGCCGCTTCCAACAACGACTCGTCCATCTTCTCCAGCGTGGCGTAGAGCGGCAGCACCATGAACGGCAGGTAGGAATAGACCACGCCGATGTAGATCGCCGCGTCGGAGGCGAGCCACGCCACCGGCGCATCGACGACGTGCAGCCGCATCAGCACGTCGTTGAGCAGGCCGTCGCGTTGCAGGATGTTGACCCAGGCGTAGACGCGGATCAGGAACGAGGTCCAGAACGGCAGCACCACCAGCATCACCAGCAGCGGCTGAACGCCGCGGGGGCTGCGCGCGATGCCGTAGGCCATCGGATAGCCGATCAGCAGCAGGATGACGGTCGACACCGCCGCGACCTGCAGGCTCTTGAGATAGGACGTGAGATAAAGCGAATCCGAACCAAGCAGCGCGTAGCTGTCGAACGAGAGCTGCGCCGCGAAATCCCTCACTCCCTGCCAGCCGGCCGCGGGATCGAAGAGCGGCAGATAAGGCGGCTGTGCCAGCGCGGTCTGCGACAGGCTGATCTTCACGACGATGGCGAACGGCGCCAGGAACAGCACCGCAAGCCACACGTACGGGATCAGCACCACCAGGCGTGCGGACCAGCTTCGCTTCTGTGCGCGCTCAGGCATTTTCGCCTCGATCTCTCCGCACGTCATGGCCGGGCTTGTCCCGGCCATCCACGTCTTCACTCCCGCCGGAGAGGGGGAAGGGCGTGGATGCCCGGCACAAGGCCGGGCATGACGGAGTATGCGGCCCTGTCATCGCCTCAACACCACGCCGGCCTCGGGCGGCCAGGACAGCCACACCACGTCATCCACCGCGAAAGACCGCTGCCCGCGCGCGCCGGTGTTGGCGACCGCGACCTTCATCATCGACCGGTCGGCGAGCCGCACCTTGTAGATCGAGATGTCGCCGCGGTAGCCGATCTCATGCACGGTGCCGGCGAACGCGTTCAACGTCTCGTCGGCCGGCCGGTCGCTGCTCATCCGGACTTTTTCCGGCCGCAGCGCCAGCCAGACCTTGTCGCCGATGCCGGTCTCGCCCGACGCCACGCGCAGCGGGCCGAGCGCGCTGGCGACGCGGCCGGCTTGCGACAGCGTGGCCTCGATCAGGCTGACCTCGCCGATGAAGTCCGCGACCCAGCGTGACGCCGGCCGTTCGTAGATCGCGGCCGGCTCCGCCACCTGCGCCAGCTTGCCCTGGTCCATCACCGCGATACGGTCGGCGACGATCATCGCCTCTTCCTGGTCGTGGGTGACGATAACGAAGGTCGTGCCGAGCTTGCGCTGCAATTCCATCAGCTCGAACTGCGTCTCGGCGCGCAACTTCTTGTCGAGCGCGGCCAGCGGCTCGTCGAGCAGCAGCACGCGCGGATGCTTGATCAGCGCGCGCGCCAGCGCCACGCGCTGGCGCTGGCCGCCGGACAACTGATCGACGCGGCGGCGGCCGTAGCCTTGCAGCCGCACCAGCGCCAGCATCTCGTCAACACGCGCGGCGATCTCGTGCTTGCCGATCTTTTCCTGGCGCAGGCCGAAGCCGATATTGCCTTCGACGTTGAGATGCGGGAACAGCGCGTAACTCTGGAACATCATGTTCACCGGCCGCAGGTAGGGCGGCATCGCACTGATGTCCGCGCCGTCCAGCAGAATGCGGCCTTCGCTCAGGTCTTCGAAGCCGGCGAGCATGCGCAGCAGCGTGGTCTTGCCGCACCCGGACGGGCCGAGCAGCGCGAAAAATTCGCCTTGCGCGATGTCGAGCGTGACATGGTCGACGGCCGTCAGCGTGCCGAAGCGCTTCACCACGCCGTCGAAACGCACCAGCACAGGCTTGTCCGTTGCTGCCCCGTCCGCCATCCCGTCCCCTCGCCACCAACAGGCGCGCACGCTAGCGGGGCCGGCGCAAGCGCTCAACCGGACAAATCGCGCGTGGGAAAACTAGGACGCCGTCAGCGCGCGCCGCACCGCGTCCTGCCAGCCGGCGTATTTGCGCGCCCGGGCCCCGAGGTCCATGACTGGCGCGAAACGGCGGTCGAGCCGCCATTGCGCGGCAAAGCCGTCGAGATCGGGGCACAAGCCGGCCGCGCGCCCCGCGAGATAAGCGGCGCCGAGAGCGGTCGTCTCCATCACCACCGGCCGGTCCACCGGACTCGCCAGGATGTCGGACAGGAACTGCATGGCGAGGTCGCTCGCGGTCATGCCGCCATCGACGCGCAGCACGGTGCCGGCATCCATCGCCGCCGGCCAGTCGGCGCACATGGCGTCGAGCAGGTCGCGGGTTTGATAGCCGACCGATTCCAGCGCAGCGCGCGCCAGTTCCGACGCGCCGGCCTTGCGGGTGAGGCCGAAGATGACGCCGCGCGCTTTCGCGTCCCAATAAGGCGCGCCGAGACCGACGAAAGCCGGCACCAGATAGACCTGCTCGGCCGGATCGGCGGTGGCCGCGAGTGCGTCGCAGTCGGCAGCCCTGGCGATGATTTTCAGGCCGTCGCGCAGCCATTGCACAGCGGCGCCGGCAACGAAGATCGCGCCTTCCAGCGCATAGGTGCGCTTGCCGTCGAGCTGATAGGCGATGGTGGTGAGCAGCCGGTTGCGTGACGCAACGCGCGCATCGCCGGTGTTGAGCAGCGCGAAGCAGCCGGTGCCGTAAGTCGACTTCATCATGCCCGGCTTGAAGCAGCCCTGCCCGATGGTCGCAGCCTGCTGGTCGCCCGCCACGCCGAGGATACGGATCGGCCCGCCGAACAGCTCCGGCGTGGTGACGCCGAAGTCGCCGGCGCAGTCGCGCACCTGCGGCAAAAGCGCCATCGGCACGCCGAACAGCGCGCACAGGCTTTCGTCCCAGGCGCCCTTGCCGATGTCGAACAAAGCCGTGCGCGCGGCGTTGGTGGCGTCGGTCGCGTGCACCTTGCCGCCGGTGAGCCGCCACAGCAGGAAACTGTCAATGGTGCCGAACGCCAGTTGGCCGGCTTCCGCCTTGGCGCGCGCGCCGTCGATATGCTGCATCAGCCAGGCGACCTTGCTGGCGGAGAAATACGGGTCGAGCAGCAGGCCGGTCTTTGCCGCAATCTCGGCCTCGTGGCCGTTTGCCTTGAGCCGGTCGCAGAAGGCCGCGGTGCGGCGGTCTTGCCAGACGATGGCGTTGTGGATCGGCACGCCGGTAGCGCGGTCCCAGACGACCGTCGTCTCGCGCTGGTTGGTGATGCCGATGCCGGCGATGTGCTTGGCGGGCAGCGCCGCCTTGGCCATGACCGCGCGCACGCAACCGACCGTCGCGGCCCATATCTCTTCGGCGTCGTGCTCGACGTCGCCCGGCGACGGATAGATCTGGCGCAGTTCCTGCTGCACGCAGGCGAGCGGACGCAAGGCGGCGTCGAACGCGATGGCGCGCGTCGAGGTGGTGCCCTGGTCGATGGCGATGAGCGCGGCGGACAATGGCTAAGACCCCGGCGCGCCGCCCTAGGGGCAGCGCAGTGCCGGAGAGCCTAGTTCACCAGAAAGAGATTCGCGACCGCTTCGTCGTTGTCGGCATGAACCGACGTGAGGAGATTGCGCGGCACCGGACCGTAATAATTGCCGCTCTGCACCGATTTGCGCGGCTTGGTCAGTACCGCGACCAGGCGGTCCTGCAGCGCCTTCGACGACACCGGCTTGAGCAGGAATTCGTTGACGCCGATCTTGATCGCTTCGATCACCCGCGAGCGCTCGCCGTGCCCGGTGAGCATGATGATCGGCACGTCGGGATAGGGAAAGGTCTGCGGCGAGCGCACCATGCGCACGAAGCCGGCGCCGTCCAGCCCCGGCATTTCCCAGTCGACGATGACGAGATCGGGCGCCATGGTGCGGATGAGTTCGAGGCCTTCCGGGCCGTCGGCGGCCTCATAGATGGTGCGCACGCCGATGCCCATCAGCATGGTGCGCACGACTTTGCGCATGTAGTGCTCGTCATCCACGATCACGATTTTGATGTGGGCGAGCCGCGCTGAAACTCTGGGGTCCATAATCGTCACCGGCCTCAATCCGGATCAAGCTGCCGCTAGTAGAGCAGAAAGCCCTAGCGGCACCGTGAAATCGCCGGGGGTAATTGCGCCGGTCGCGATAAGGACTTGTTAACCCTGCGCCGGCGCGCGCGGGCTTGGCGCGCTCAACGACACGATGAACTGGTTGATGGCGATGCGCTCGTCCGGCGTCGCCTTGAGGCCGAGCTTGGTGCGCCGCCACAGCACGTCGTCGGCGGTCTCCGCCCATTCGGTCTCGACCAGATAGCGCAGTTCGGCGCCGGTGAGGTCGGAGGTCAAGCGCGGCCCGAGATCGTCCATGCTCTGCGCGTCGCCCAGGATGCGCTCGACGCGCAGGCCGTAGGCCCGCACCAGCCGGCGCGCGTGCGGCTCCGACAGAAACGGCCAGCGCGCGATGGTCTCGGCCACCACCGCGTAGAAATCGCCCGGCGCGAAGTCGCCGCCCGGCAGCGTCGAGCCCGCGGTCCACGGCGGCCGGGCGGCGAAGAAGGGACCGATCTTCTCCATGGCCACTTCGGCGAGCTTGCGATGGGTGGTGATCTTGCCGCCGTAAATCGTCAGCAGCGGCGCTTGCTGCGGCGTTTCGTCCAGCACCAGCTCATAGTCGCGGGTGACGTCTTCCGGCTTGCCCGCCCCGTCGTCGTAAAGCGCGCGCACGCCGGAAAAGGACCACACCAGTTCGTCGGGCGTGACCTTGTCACGGAAGTACTCGTTCATGACGTCGCAGAGATAAAGGATCTCCTTGGCGTCGGGCGCCGGTGAATTGACGTCGCCGACGAAGTTCTCGTCGGTGGTGCCGATCAGCGTGAAGTCCTGCGCGAACGGCAGCGCGAACACCACGCGGCC
The DNA here is from genome assembly GCA_964372105.1 of uncultured Undibacter sp. GTDB lineage: Bacteria > Pseudomonadota > Alphaproteobacteria > Rhizobiales > Xanthobacteraceae > Pseudolabrys. The sequence continues at coordinate 8,368 of CAYJPU010000016.1, read as the reverse complement.
GTCGGCGGTCTGCAGGATGTAGCCGCTGTCGTGCTCGAAGCGGCGGCGCACCACAATGTGGCTGCCTTTGATCAGCCGCACCGCCTTCTTGAGCGGCTGGCGGATGACGTTCTGCGCCACTTCGCCGATCCAGGGGCCGGCGGCATTGACCAGCACGCGCGCACGCGCGGTCTCGCGGCGGCCGCGCACGTTGAGCACCAGGTCCCATTGGTCCGCCTGCCGCTCCGCGCGCGTCAGCCGGGCGTGGGTGCGGATGGTCGCGCCGCGCTCGGCCGCATCGACGGCGGTCAGCACCACCAGCCGCGCGTCGTCGACCCAGCAGTCGGAATACTCGAAGCCGTAGCGGAATTTGCGTTGCAGCGGCTGGCCGACCATGTGGTGGGTGAGATCGACCGTGCGCGCCGGCGGCAGCAGCTTGCGGGCGCCGAGCCAGTCGTAGAGGAACAGCCCGATCCGCAACTTGAGCGGCGCGCGCAGGCCCGGCAGCGGCGGCAGCATGAAGCGCATCGGCCGGATGACGTGCGGCGCCATGCGCAGCAGCACCTCGCGCTCGGTCAGCGCCTCGCGCACCAGCCGGAAGGCGCCGTGTTCGAGATAGCGCAGGCCGCCGTGAATGAGCTTGCTGGAAGCCGACGAGGTGCCGGCGGCAAGGTCGTTCATCTCGACCAGCAGCACGCTTAAGCCCCGGCCGGCGGCGTCCCGGGCCAGCCCGGTGCCGTTGATGCCGCCGCCGATGATGGCGAGATCGTAGTCGGCCATGGCCTTCAGGCTTGCCTTGCGCGGTGGAAGCCGCAGGTTGCGGCTGACGGGCCCAATCTAGAGCCGCGCGCGTTAACGTCCTTTAAAGCGACGAAAACCGGCCGAATTTGCAAAATCGCCCCACCTTGGCCATATCCAGCCGGAATACAGACCGCCGTGGGCAGCCTCCAATGGCCGCCAAGGACCTCCGAATGCCCTCCCCGCGTCTCCTCGTCATTGAAGGCAATTCCCCGCAGACCATGGCCGAGCACGTCGCGGTCGGCGGCACCGTCGCCAGCAAGGGCTATTCCGACCTGCTGCGCGAGCTGTTGCCCGGCGCGGCGATCGACGTCTGCTATCCGGGCGACCCGGCGGCCGTGCTGCCCGAGGGCGAGGCGCTCGAGGGCTATGACGGCATCGCCATCACCGGCTCCGGGCTGCACGTCTACAACGGCGGGCCCGAGGTGACGCGGCAGATCGAGTTGGCGCGCGAAGCCCTGTCGACCGGCACGCCGGTGTTCGGCTCGTGCTGGGGCCTTCAGGTCATCACCGTGGCGGCCGGCGGCAACGTGCGGCGCAACCCGAACGGCCGCGAGATCGGCTTCGGCCGTGGCATCCGCCTGACCGACGCCGGCCGCAAGCATCCGATGTATGTCGGCAAGGTCGAGGTGTTCAACGCCCCGACCGTGCATCTCGACGAGGTGGAAAGCGTCGCGCCCGGCACCACCGTTCTCGCCAGCAATGCGGTGTCGGCGGTGCAGAGCGCGGAAATCCGCACCAACGGCTCGGTCGCCTGGGCGGTGCAGTACCACCCGGAATATCCGCTGCGCGAACTGGCCGCCATCGTGCGCCGCATCGGCAGCGGGCTGATCGCGGAAGGCTTCTTCGAGAACGAGGCCGACGTGACCGGCTTCGCGCAGGACCTCGACGCGCTCGACCGCGATCCGGCGTGCAAGCGGCTGTCGTGGCGGCACGGCGTCAGCGGCAACGTGCTCGACAAGAAGCGGCGCACCAGCGAAGTCGCCAACTGGATCGAGTTCCAGGTGCTGCCGACGCGCGGCAAGCGCGGGCGGGGTTGACCTTATCCCACTTGTAACGGGGCGCGCTTTCGTCTGTCATGCCGGCGGCAGGACAGAGAACGCTCATGGACTTCTCCAACAAACAAGTCGTCGTCACCGGCGGCACCGGCGCGCTCGGCGCCGCGGTGGTGGCCGGCCTCCTGCGCGCGGGCGCGCGCTGCGTCATCCCTTACCGAAACGAGGCGGAGGCGCAGCGCTTCGCGCATCGCGGCGATCCCAACGTCACGCTGATCGCGGCCGGTGACCTCGCCGACGAAACGCAAGTCGCCAAGCTCTATAGCGGGCTGACACCGTGGGCCTCGATCCACATCGCCGGCGGCTTCGCACCCGGCAAGGTGGCCGACACCGACAAGGCCGCGCTGATGGCGCAGCTCAACGGCAATCTGGTGTCCTGCTTCTTGTGCTGCCGCGCGGCGGTGAACGCCATGCGCGCCGGCCGGCAAGGGGGACGGATTGTCAACGTCGCCTCGCGCCAGGCGCTGGAATGGCGCTCAGGCGCCGGCATGTCCGCCTACACCGTCGCCAAGTCCGGTGTCGCCACGCTCACCGCCACGCTGGCGGAAGAAGTCGTCAAAGAGAATATCCTGGTCAACGCCGTGGCGCCCTCGATCATGGACACGGCCGCCAACCGCGCCGCCATGCCGAAGGCCGATTTCAGCGCCTGGCCGAAGGTCGAAGAAGTCGCGGCGACGATCCTGTTTCTGGCGTCGCCCGACAACCGCGTCACCCGCGGCGCGGTCGTGCCGGTGTACGGAAAGGTTTGACTCTTCCCTCTCCCCGCTCTTGCGGGGAGAGGAAAAGAAAGCAAGAACGCGCCTCAGACACGCTACCCCGCGATCGGGACGAGCTCGAGCGGCGCGCGCAGCAGGCGCTGGACGGTGTTGGAGGCGACCACGGTGCGGCTTTCGGCGAAGGCCTCGTGGTTCTTCTCGATGTCGTCGAGATCGTACTGGTAGTTCACCATGAAGCCGTGCGCCTGGTGCATCGCCTTGTCCGAGGTGTCGGCCAGCCAATTGATGCGTTCGAGCCGCGCGCCGTTGCCGAGGTGGAAGCGCGCCACCGCGTCGACCGGCAGCCCGCGCGGGTTGCGGGCGCGCAGGTAATACCAGGCGGCCGCGCGCATCATCGGGTCCTTGAGCTGTTCGACCGCCTTTGCGTCGCGCCACCAGCCCGGCGTATCGAGCGCCTTGAGCGCAGCTTTGTCGGCCTCGTTGAGCGCCGCGGCGCCTTCGGCCGCGCGCTCGCGCTTGAGCCAGGCCGCGAAGCTCACGACCGGCGACAGCGTGACGAAGGTGTTGAGCTTCGGCAACTCGCGGCAGACTTCCTCGACCACCTGCTTGATCAGGAAGTTGCCGAACGACACGCCGGCGAGCCCGCGCTGACAATTCGAGATCGAATAGAACACCGCGGTGCGCATCTTCTCGGGCTCGACGGTCTCGCGCCCGGTCGCCAGGATCGGCGCGATCGCGCCCGGGATCTCGCGGGTCAGCGCCACCTCGACGAAGATCAGCGGTTCGTCCACCAGCGCGGGGTGGAAGAAGGCGTAACAGCGCCGGTCGGGCGGATCGATGCGCCGGCGCAGGTCCTCCCAGTCGCGGATCTCGTGCACCGCCTCGTAGCGGATGATCTTCTCCAGCACGATCGCCGGCGTCGACCAGTCGATGTGCCGCAGCACCAGGAAGCCGCGGTTGAACCAAGACGTGAACAAATGTACGAAATCGTCGTCGACCGCGCCGAGGTCGTCGCGGTGCGCCAAAACGTCCATCAGTTGCTCGCGCATGCGCACCAGCGCCCGCGTGCCGCCGGGCGCCAGATTAAGCCGGCGGAACAGTTCCTGCCGGCGCGGCTCGGAAGCTTCGTGGACTGCCGCCGCGGTCGTGTCGCTGGGCTTATCGCGCCAGGCGGCGATCGCCTGTTCCATGCGCGCCGGATCGGTGCCGAAACGCTGCGTCAGCGCCTCGAAGAAGGCGATGCGCGGGCCGGTGGTGAGTTCCGCATAGCGGCCGAGGATTTCCCGCGCCAGCGCCACGCCGGATGCCTCGCCGCGGCCGGACAGGAGATGCTCGCACAGCTCGACCAGACTTTCGGACCGCGCGGAGGCGTCGCCCCGGCGGTCGCCGCGCAGCAGCGCCCGCCCGCGTTCTGAGATGGTCTGCAGCATTTCGCCGAAAAACGAGGTGTTCATTTGCTTCTGCTTCCCGCGACGCCCCGGCGGTTCTCTGGCACCGGCAATTGACCGGGAGCCATCGGACGGCCTGCCAGTTTTTTGACCATATCAGAAAAAGAGCACCAGTTTGGAACTGTCAACATCATACTGACCCAAGGCCGCGGCGCCACACCGCTTGGGACCGGCAGGCCGCAACATTTGTCGTAAACCGCCGTAGCACAGCGCGTTTCCGGAACAGGCCGGGAAAACCAACAATAATCGGCGGGCGGCAGATATTCCAGACGGCGGAGGTTTTCTGGACGCCGGTTACAGCAAATAATGCGCTTGCGCGTCCTGTAACTCCCCCGCATTGTTCTGACGGGGGGATGCAGGCGCCGCACGTGGCACCCTGTGATATATTTGTGAGGGGTAAGGCTTGAGTATCGCCGAAGCTGGTGAAGACCTGCGCGCACGAAACGACGCGCGGCCGGGCACGGCAGCGCCGTTGCTCGAAGTCGAAGACCTGCACACCCAGTTCCACACGGCCCGCGGCATCGTGCGCGCCGTCGAAGGCGTGAGCTTCACCGTCAACCGCGGCGAAGTAGTCGCCATTGTCGGCGAGTCCGGCTCCGGCAAATCGGTGACGGCGCTCTCGATCATGCGTCTACTGCCGCGCTTGACCGGCAAAATCCCCAAAGGCCGCGTGACGTTCGACGGTCGCAATCTGCTCGACCTCGACGACGAGCAAATGCGCGAGATTCGCGGCCGCGACATCTCGATGATCTTCCAGGAGCCGATGACCTCGCTCAACCCGATCCTGACGATCGGGCTGCAGATCAAGGAGCCGTTGCAGATCCATCTCGGCATGACCGACGAGGAAGCCAAGGCGCGCGCGATCGAACTGTTGACGCTGGTCGGCATCACCGATCCAGAGCGGCGGCTCGACCAGTATCCGCACCAGTTCTCCGGCGGCATGCGCCAGCGCGTGATGATCGCGATCGGGCTTGCCTGCAATCCCAAGCTCATCATCGCCGACGAGCCGACCACCGCGCTCGACGTCACCATCCAGGCGCAGATTCTGGAGTTGATGAAGAATCTGTCGCGCAAGCTCAACATCGCGCTCATCATCATCACGCACAACCTCGGCGTGGTGGCGCGCTACGCCGATCGCGTCATCGTCATGTATGCCGCACGCGTCGCCGAACAGGGCCCGGCCGACGCGGTGTTCCACCGCCCGCGGCATCCCTACAGCATGGGCCTGCTGCGCTCGGTGCCGCGGCTCGACCACCCGCGTGGCAGCAAACTGGAAACCATCGAGGGGCTGCCGCCGAATCTGGCGAATGCCTCGACGGCCTGCCGGTTCGCGCCGCGCTGTCCGTTTCGCATCGCGCTCTGCGACCAAGAGCCGCCGCTGTTTCATACCGACACCGGCAGCTTGTCCCGCTGCCACCGGCAAGAGGATATCGCCGCCGGCAAGATCACCTGGGCGGCGGCCGGCGGCGTCGGCGAGAAAGACGTCGCCGCGACAGCGCCGCCGGTGCTGTCGGTTCGCAACCTGACCAAGCACTTCTCCGTCTCCGGCGGGTTACGCGGCGCCAGCGGCACGGTGCGCGCGGTGCAGGACGTTTCGTTCGACATCTATCCGGGTGAGACGCTGGGGCTGGTCGGCGAGTCCGGCTGCGGCAAGACGACCGTCGGCCGTCTCATCCTGCGGCTGGAAGAGCCCACCTCCGGCGAAATCCACTTCGAAGGCGTGAACCTGTCGACCGGTTCACCGGCGCAGCTGAAAGCGATGCGGCGCAAAGTGCAGGTGATCTTCCAGGATCCCTACTCGTCGCTCAATCCGCGCATGACGGTCGGCCAGATCATCGGCGAGCCGCTGCACGTTTACAAAATCGTCGACGGACGCAGGCAAATCGAAGCGCGCGTGGCCGAACTGCTGGAAAACGTCGGCCTGCGCCCCGAAATGGCCGAACGCTATCCGCATCAGCTCTCCGGCGGCCAGCGCCAGCGCGTCGGCATCGCGCGCGCGCTGGCGATGGAGCCGTCCTTCATCGTGTGCGACGAGGCCGTGTCGGCGCTCGACGTCTCAATCCAGGGCCAGATCATCAACCTGCTCGAGGACCTGCAACGCAAGTTCCAACTCGCCTATCTTTTCATCGCCCATGACCTGGCGGTCGTGCGCCACATCTCCGCCCGCGTGGTGGTGATGTATTTCGGCCGGGTGATGGAGATCGCGGACCGCGACACGATCTACGGCGACTCGCTGCATCCCTACACGAAAGTGCTGCTGGACGCCGCGCCCGTCCCCGATCCGACCATCGAGAAGCAGCGCCAGCCGCGCCTGATCAAAGGCGAGCTGCCGAGCCATCTGGCGCCGCCGCCCGGATGCGTCTTTAATACCCGCTGTCCGCTGGCCAGCCAGGAATGCCGGGAGGTCGTCCCGCCACTTGAAGAAAAAAAGCCAGGCCACTTTGCCGCGTGCATCAAGGTCTGACAGTCGGCGCGATTAAGCAAAAAAAGCGATCACACAGGAGGATACGCCAATGAAGATAACGAGAAGGACGGCCTTGCAAGGAACGGCCGGAGCGCTCGCCCTCGGTTTGGGTGGGCTCAACTTCGACTTCACGAAGGCCTCGGCCCAGGCGCCCGCGGTCAAGCGCGGCGGCAATCTGAACTTCGCGATCAGCGCGGAGGCCCCGCATTACGATCCGCACGGCAGCGACACCTATGCGACGCTACATTTAGCGGCGCCGTTCTATTCGACGCTGTTGCGCTTCAACCTGCCGAAGTTCCCGGCGGTGGAAGGCGATCTGGCGCAGTCCTGGACGGTCGCGCCCGATCTGATGACCTACACCTTCAAGCTCCATCCGAACGTCAAATTCGCCGACGGCTCGACGCTCACCTCGGCGGACGTGAAAGCGACCTACGACCGCCTGCGCAACCCGCCGCAGGGCGTGGTGTCGACGCGCAAAGCAACCTTCGCCGACATCGGCTCGATCGAGACGCCCGACCCGCTCACCGTCGTCTTCAAGATGAAGGCTGTGAACGCAGCGATGCTCGAGCACTTCGCCTCGCCGTGGAACGTCATCTATGCCGCCAAGGACCTGGCCGAGAACCCGGCCATCCCGCGCACCAAGATCAACGGCACCGGTCCGTTCACCTTCGTCGAACACGTCAAGGGCAGCCACGTCGCCGGCAAGAAGAACGAGAACTACTTCAAGAAGGGCTTCCCCTACCTTGATGGCTTCAAGGGCATCTTCACCCTGCAGGCCGCCGCCATGCTCAACGCCGTCCAGGGCGGCCAGGTGCTGGGCGAATTCCGCGGCATCTCGCCGGCGGAGCGCGACCGCCTGGTGCAGACCATGGGCGACAAGATCCGGGTCGAGGAATCGAGCTGGACGCTCAATCTGCTGGTCTGCTTCAACGTCGACAAGAAGCCGTTCGACGACGTGCGCGTGCGCAAGGCGCTGTTGATGGCGATCGACCGCTGGGGCGGCAGCCAGGGCCTCGCGAAGATCTCGACGCTGCGTTCGGTCGGCGGCGTCGTCCGTCCCGGCTCGCCCTACGCGACGCCGGAAGCCGAACTGGTGAAGCTCCCCGGCTTCTCGAAGGACATCAAGAAGTCCCGCGAGGAAGCCAAGAAGCTCTTGAAGGAAGCGGGCCAGGAAAACCTGAAGCTCGTGCTGTGGAACCGCAACCTCGCCATGCCTTACACGCCGGCCGGCATCTTCCTGGTCGACCAGTGGCGGCAGATCGGCGTTACGGTCGAGCACAAGCAATCCGACACCGGCGCCTATCTGGCGACCATGAACGCCGGCAACCACGACGTGGCGATCGACTTCTCCAACCTGTTCATGGACGACACCAGCCTGGGGCTGGCCAAGTATCTCTCGGTCACGCGCGCGCCGGAAAACCGCTCGCGCTCGAAGGACGAGGTGCTCGACAAGCTCTATGACGATCACATGCGCGAACGCGACCCGGAAAAGCGCAAGGCGCTGGTCCGCGCGTTCGAGAAGCGTCTGTTCGAGCAGGCCTACCAGCAGCCGCTGCTGTGGTGGCACCGCATCGTGCCGACCCACAAGACTCTGATGGGTTGGAAAATGTCGCCGAGCCACAACCTCGGTCAACAGCTCGAAGACGTCTGGATCAACGCCTAAGGATCATACTGCCCCTCATCCTTCGAGACGCCGTGCTGCGCACGGCTCCTCAGGATGAGGGCCTCAAAAAAGCGACCTCATCCTGAGGAGCGGCCGCAGGCCGCGTCTCGAAGGATGGGGTCGCAGAACTGACGAGAAACGTCGAATGCTTCGCTACACCATCAATCGCGTCCTGCTGATGATCCCGACCTTGATCGGGGTCGCGGTGCTCGTGTTCTTCCTGCTGCGCGTCGTGCCCGGCGACA
>CAYJPU010000015.1:30235-33120 GCA_964372105.1 uncultured Undibacter sp. | reverse complement strand
ATCCCCACCACCGCCCTGACCTCCGGCGCGATCATGCCGGCGTTTGGGCTCGGCACCTGGGGCATGGGCGAGCACGCCAAGCGCCGCGCCGACGAAGTCGCGGCGCTGCGCCATGGGCTCGAGCGCGGCGTCACGCTGATCGACACCGCCGAGATGTACGGCGACGCCGAGAGCGTCGTCGGTGAGGCGATCGCGGGCCGGCGCAAGGAGGTCTTCATCGTCAGCAAGGTACTGCCGGAGAACGCCAGCCGCCAAGGCACCATTGCCGCCTGCGAGCGCAGCCTGAAACGGCTCAAGACCGACCGCATCGACCTCTATCTGCTGCACTGGCGCGGCGCGGAGCCGCTGGAGGAGACGATCGAAGGCTTCACCGCACTGGTCGAGGCCGGCAAGATCTGCGACTGGGGCGTCAGCAATTTCGACATCTCCGACATCGGCGAGCTGTGGAAGACGCCGGGCGGCAACGGCGTCGCCGTCAACCAGGTGCTGTACAATCTGATGCGCCGCGGCATCGAGTTCGACCTGATGCCGTGGTGCCGCCAGCACAAGGTGCCGGTGATGGCCTATTCGCCGATCGAGCAAGGCCGCCTGCTCGGCCACGCCGCCTTGCGCGAGATCGCGGCGCGCCACGGCGCGACACCGGCGCAGGTCGCGCTCGCTTGGCTGCGGCGGCACGACGACGTCATCGTCATCCCGAAGGCCGCGACCATCGCGCATGTCGATGAAAACTTGGCGTCGCTCGCACTGCTGCTGACGCACGACGATTTCACGGCGCTCGACCGCGCGTTCGCGCCGCCGAAAACGGCCAAACCTTTGGAAATGCTCTGAGGCGCCTGACCCGGCCGGCGAAATCCGCTAGACTTCCCGCAACGAGAAAACGCTCCAGAAAGCACAAGGACGACCATGACCCGCCGCAATACCCCCCGCGTTTCCTTCATCGGCTTCGGCGAAGCCGGCCAGGCGATCGCCTCCGGCCTGCGCGAGGCCGGCATCGAGCAGATCGCGGCCTGGGACATCCTGTTTCCGCAAGCCGCCGGCGCCAAGCTGAAGGCGGCGGGCGAAAGATCCGGCGTGCGACTGGCGTCGTCGGCTGCCGACGCGGTCGCCGAGACCGACATGGTGATCTCGGCGGTGACCGCCGCATCGAGCCTGGAGGCCGCGCAATCGGTCGCGCCGCATCTCAAGGGCAATCCCTGGTACCTCGACATCAACTCGGTGTCGCCCGGCCGCAAGCAGGCGACCGCCGCGCTGTTGCAGGGCCGCGCCCGTTACGTCGACGTCGCGGTGATCGCGCCGATCCATCCGCTCAGGCACCGGACGCCGTTGCTGATCGCCGGGCCGCATGCCGAGGAAATCGCCCCGCTGCTGGCTGAAATGGAGATGAAGCTGTCGGTCGTGCCGGGCGAGACCGGCAAGGCGGCGGCGGTCAAGATGATCCGCAGCGTCATGATCAAGGGCATGGAGGCGCTGTCGCTCGAATGCTTCCTCGCCGCCTCGCGCGCCGGCTTGCTGGAAGAGGTCACCGTCTCGCTGAAGAACAATTATCCGACGCTCGATTTTGCGGAGGTCGCCAACTACAACATCGAGCGCATGGCCAGCCACGGCGAGCGGCGCGCCGCCGAGATGGAGGAATCCTCCGCCACGCTGCGCGAGCTCGGCCTCGATCCGCTGATGGTCGATGCCACCGTCAAGCGGCAGCGCGAGATGGGGGCGCTCGGCAAGAACAAAGACGTCCGCGCCACCCTGGACAGCGGCCGTGCCGCCATGCTGGCGGCGATCAGCGCCGCTGCGAAGAACTCGCATTAGACTACCGATCCTGAACACGGGTTCAGAATTTTCGCACCGCATCATCGCGCAAAATTCTTGTAATGCACGGCGACGGCCAATTACGATGGAACTCTCGTAAAAACAGCTATCGACAGCCATTTGTCGGAGGGAAACCAATGAACCTGAAACGTATCGGATACGGCGTCGCGGTCGCTGCGATGACCGTCGCTTTCGCACTCGCTTCGGCCACCCCCAGCGAAGCCGCCAAGAAGAAGAAAAAGGAAGCGGCCAAGCCGGCCGTGCCGTACCAGTCGTGCCTGCTGATGCCCGAGACGAAGGTCTGCGGCACCAAGGGTGGCTTGAAGTTCACCTACGCGAACGCCTGCTACGCGTCCCGGGACGGCGCCAAGGTCGTCTCACAAAAGGCCTGCCCGGCCCCGAAAGCGAAGAAGGCCAAGAAGGCTAAGAAGAAAGCCGCCAAGAAGAAGGCCAAGTAGTCTTCGCTTCGCTGCAACAAACAACGGGCCGCTGCGGTGCAGCGGCCCGTTTTCATTTGGGCTATGACTTGTAGCACTAAGACTTGTGGGACTAAGACTTCTGGGACTAAGACTTGCGCGTTACTTGCCGAGGTTCGGCATCGGATAGAACTCGGCCAACTGCTCCTTGGTCATCGGCTTTTCCAGGAACTTGTTGGTGACCGCGTCGCGCATGATGCCGTCGACATCGGAGAGCCGCTCCGTCTGCATGGCCGCGCGCGGATGCGAGTCCGGCAGCCCCTTCTTGACGAGATCGACCGGCACTTTCATCTTGGCCGCGTACATCTCGAGCGCCTTCGGGTCGTTGTACATCCACTCGATCGCTTCGCGATAACCCTTCATGAAACGCTCGATGGCGTCCTTCTTGTCCTTCAGCGCATTGGCATTCACGATCTGAATGCGCACCGTCTGGTTGCGCGTCGAGGGCACCACGCTGCCGCGTGCCAGAACCCGTATTTTGCCTTCCTGGATTTCCTTCAGGCCGAACGGCGGCGAGGCCCAGCCGACATCGATCTGGCCCGACATCACCAGCGTGAGCGTCGCCGGCGGGCCGCCGGTCGCGGTCGGCTTCGCCTTCGCGCC
>CAYJPU010000015.1:28903-30135 GCA_964372105.1 uncultured Undibacter sp. | reverse complement strand
CCGGCCTCCTGGCCGATCAGCGTCATCTGGTTTTCCCAGGTCGTGAGCTGGCCAACCGCGACCTTCAGCGTGTCGTCGGCATGGGCCGTTCCGGCGAGCGACGCGGCGAGCGCCACGGCGGCGGCGGCGAGGGTCGTGCGCATGGGTCAATCTCCTATCCCTATGGACCTAGTCGCCTTACGCAAGACGGCCGGTCCCCGTCAAGAGGCCGGCCGTTCAATTGCGCCGCAACCGCGGTTTCTCCGGGATCAGGCAGCCGTCACTTCTTGCGCGGCGGAATCTGCATGAAGTCGGCGAGTTGTTCCTTGGTGAGCGGCTTGTCGAGGAATTTCAGCTTCACCGCGTCCCGCACCGCGCCGTCGAGATCGGCAAACTTCTCGGTTTGCATCGTCTCCTTCGGCTGGAAACGCGCGGCGGAGTCCTTCACCAGTTCCACCGGTCGCTTGATCTTCGCTGCATACATTTCGAACGCCTTGGGATCGGAATACATCCAGTCCACCGCTTCGCGATAGGCTGCCACAAAGCGCAGGATGGCGTCGCGCTTGTTCTTCAAGGCATCGGCGTTGACGATGATGGAACGCACGGTCTGCCCGCGCAGCGAGGGTACGTCGCTGCCGCGCGCGATCATGCGAATCTTGCCTTCTTTCATTTCCTGCAGGCCGAACGGCGGCGCTGCCCAGCCGATATCGACCTGGCCGGACATCACCGCGGTCAGTGTCGCCGGCGGCCCGCCGGTCTTGGTCGGCTTAGCCTTGAGCCCGAGTTCCTGCACGAAGGCTTCGACAATGTTGTTCGTGCTCGACCCGCTGGTCGAATAGGCGATGGTGTTTTCCGGCGTGGCGTCCTTCAGCGACTTGAGCTTGGAATCCGCCTTCACGTACCAGTACAGATCGCCGGTGCCGGTGAAGGCCGGCATCAGAAGGCGAACAGGGGCGCCCTTCGAATAGGCGCGCATCGCTCCGGCCACGCCGACGCCGGCGCCGATGTCGGCCGAGCCGGAGATCACCGCCTGGATGGTTTCGCCGGCGCCTTGCGTGCCGGTGTTCTCGAGCACCAAGCCATGTTTCTTGAAGATGCCGGCGTCCTGACCAAGCGTCGGCGCCTGGTTTTCCCAGTTGTTGATCTGGCCGATCACGAGCTTGAGCGTGTCCTCGGCCGCGGCCGGATGCGCCGCCAAGGCGAGCGGGACCACGAGCCCGAGCGCCGTGGCGAATGTCTTGAATTTCATCATG
>CAYJPU010000015.1:0-28803 GCA_964372105.1 uncultured Undibacter sp. | reverse complement strand
CCGGCCTTCTCCACCCGCATCGCCCAATATTCCCAGGCCCGCGTCAGGCCGGTGGTCGTGGTGACGATCTGGGCCGCTCGCTCGGTCTCGCCCGGCGTCAACGCGGCAACGCTGCCGCCGACGGTCAAAGCCTGCACCAGATACTCGGCATTGCGCGCCGCGTAGATCGAGCGGAACACGCAGTCGCGCACGCTCACACCGGCGACGGTGACGCCGTGGCGCTTCATCAGCACCATCCAGTGGTTCCGAAGTGCGCGGGCGAGCGAGGCGCCCTCCGCCGGCTTCACCACCAGCATGTTGGTGTCGCCGAATTCGTCGTGCTGGTCCCAGAACGGCGGCCTGATGCCGCCGACCGCGCCGAGGTGGAAGACCGGCACGTAATCGGTGCCGGTGGCGAGCAGCGGCATGAAGGCCGGCGAATGGTGATGACACACCGACATCACCTCGGGCCGCGCCTTGTAGATCTCGCCGTGGATGACGCGCTCGGAATATTGCGTGACGGACGGCTCGCGGATCGGCTGGGACTCGAGGTCGTATTCGATGAAGTCGTCCGGCGCGACCAGTTGCGGCGCGCGCGAGCGCGACAGGAAATAGCGGTTGGGATTATCCGGATGCCGCATGCTGACATGCCCGAACGCGTCGAGCACGCCTTCGTTGGCGACGATGCGGTTGCCGAGCGCGAGCTCGCGGCGGGCTTCGAGAAGCGGTGTGGCCACTGGCGTTTCCTGTACCGTTATTGCGGTGCGACGAATTACTGTCCTGCATTATAGGACAAGACTTAGAGAGAAACATCGCCGACAACGCTTGACAGTTGGCGGCGGTTGGTGACGCTTCATGCCACCATGAACGCGCCCGCACAAATCCTCGTCGAGAACGTCAACCACCTGTACCGTCCGCCGCGCGGACGCGAGGTGCTGGCGCTCGACCAAGTTTCGCTGTCCGTCGCCAACCGCGAATTCGTCGCGCTGCTTGGGCCTTCCGGCTGCGGCAAGTCGACGCTGCTCTACCTCATCGGCGGCTTCCTGCCGGTGGAGACCGGCAGCATTACGGTAGACGGCAAGAAAGTGACGGCCCCCGGCCCGGATCGTGGGATCGTGTTTCAGCACTTCGCGCTGTTCCCGTGGAAGACGGTGCGCGGCAACATCCTGTACGGCCTCGAACGCCAGGGCATGCCGAAGGAGGAGCGCGAACAGCGCGCGATGGATTTCATCCATCTCGTCGGCCTGTCCGGGTTCGAGGACAGCTACCCCTCGCAACTGTCCGGCGGCATGAAGCAGCGCACCGCCATCGCGCGCACGCTCGCCTTCGATCCGAAAATCCTGTTGATGGACGAGCCGTTCGGCGCGCTCGACGCACAGACCCGCGGCCTGATGCAGGCCGAGTTGTTGCGCATCTGGCAGCGCACGCCGAAGACGGTGATCTTCGTCACCCACGACGTGCAGGAGGCGGTCTACCTCGCCGACCGCGTGGCGGTGATGTCGGCGCGGCCGGGCCGCATCAAGACCATCGTCGACACCAAGTTCGACAAGAACGACCCGGACATCTTCAAGAACAAGTTCTTCGTCGAGAAGGTCGACGAGATCTGGAACCTGGTGAAGGACGAAGCTCTCAAGGCGCAGGGGAAGAAGGCGTGAGGCGATGAAAGCCTTCATCCGTTACAGCCCGCTCCTGATCCTGGCGATCGCCTGGGAGGCCTCGTCGCGCCTCGGGCTGGTGTCGGAGCTTGCGTTGCCGCCGCTGTCGGACGTGGTCGCGGCCTGGATCGAGATGATCAAGGACGGCGAACTGATCACGAATGGCGTCACCTCCATCTACCGCGCCCTCGCCGGGCTCACGCTCGCCGTCGTCATCGGCGGCGTGCTCGGCATCGCCATGGCCTGGTCGAGGCCGATCAACGCGCTGGTCGCGCCCATTGTCGAAATCTTCTATCCGCTGCCGAAGTCGGCGCTGATCCCGGTGACCGTGATCTGGCTCGGCTTCGGCGACGGCTCCAAGATCCTGCTGATCTTCCTTGGCTGCATGCTGCCGGTCACCGTCGGCGCCTTCAACGGCGCACGCTCGAGCGAACAAGTGCTGGTGTGGTCGGCGCGCAGCATGGGCGCGAGCCGCCTGCGCATGCTGTGGGACGTGGTGGTGCCGAGCGCGATGCCGGAACTGCTCAACGGCATCCGCACCGCGCTGGCGCTGTCGTTCATCCTGCTGGTGTCGTCCGAGCTGATCGTGGCGCAGAAGGGCTTCGGCCATCTGATCGGCTCGTTGGGGGCCAACGGCACCTATGACGCGATGTACGCGGTGGTGCTGACGGTGGCGTTCCTCGGCTTCGCCGCCGACCGCCTTTACCTGCTGATCACGAAACGGACCTTGGCATGGCGCGAACAGAACCCGTGACCGCGCCGCCGGACGGCTGGCCGGAGAAAGCTGCCCGCGTCGCGGTCAGGCTGTGCTGGATGGCTGCGCGCTCGCTTTCGGTCGTCGCGCTGCTGGTGGCTTGGGAAGTGCTGGCCAAGAGCGGCGCCTTCACGCCGTTCCAGCTGCCGGCGCTGAGCAAGGTGCTCGAGCGAATCTGGAACGACGCCGTCTCCGGCGACCTCGCCGTCAACACCGGCCTTACGTTGTATCGCGCGCTCGCCGGCTTCCTGATCTGCGCGGTCGGCGGCGTGGTCATCGGCACGGCGATGGCGCGCAATAAAATCGCCGACTGGTTCTTCGACCCGATCGTGTCGATCGGCTTCCCGATGCCGAAGATCGCCTTCCTGCCGGTGGTGATCCTGTGGCTGGGCGTGTACGACGTCTCCAAGATCACCATCATCGTCATCGACGCCATCTTTCCGGTCATCGCCGCCACCGTTATCGGGATCCGGGCTGTCGAGCGCGAGTTCATCTGGTCGGCGCGCAACATGGGCGCGAACAATCGCGAGTTGCTGTGGCAGATCATACTGCCGGCGGCGCTGCCGCAGATCATGACCGGCATGCAGGTGTCGCTGCCGCTCTGCCTGATCGTCGCCGTGGTGGCAGAGATGCTGATGGGCGGCTACGGGCTCGGCGGCGCCATGATTGAGGCCTCGCGCTTTGCCAATTCGGTCGGCGTGTTCGCCGGCATCGTCGAGATCGCGGTGGTCGGCTACGTCCTGGTCAAGGCCATGGCCGTTTTGCGCCGCCGGCTGCTGATCTGGCACCAGGAAGCGCACGATCCGTCGACGGCGTGACGCGATAATTCGCCTGCGAACGACTGAACCTGTACCGGATCGCGGGCGTCGGAACGCCCCACGGCGCTTGCCAAAATCCGTTGGACCTCCGACAATCTCGAAACCTCGCGAAGCTTGCCAGCACAACGCGCAAGCGCGGCGACGACTTGGGAGGATACCAATGCGATTCCTGAAAAGCGCACTGGCCGGCGTGTTTGCGCTCGGCCTCGTCGGAGCGGCCAACGCCGCCGAGCCGGTGAAGATCCGCATGTCCTGGGTGGCCCCGGTCTCGAACTGGGCCTCGATCGTGCTGGAGAAGAAGGACCTCGCCAAGCACCTCGGCAAGTCCTACACGATCGAATCCGTGCGCTACCAGGGCACGCCGCAGATGATCACGGCGATCGCCAACAACGAGCTGGAAGTCTCCAACCTCGCCTATTCCTCGCTCGCCATCGCCATCGAGAACGCCGGCCTCGACGACATCCGCGTCATCGCCGACGAATTCCAGGACGGCGTGCCGGGCCGCTACAGCACGAAGTTCTACGTGCGCAAGGACAGCGGCATCAACAAGATTGAGGACATCAAGGGCAAGATCGTCGGCACCAACGGCGGCGGCAGCGCCGTCGACGTCGCGCTGCGCGCCGCGCTCAAGAAGCACGGCCTCGAGGAAAAGCGCGACTACACCATGCTGGAAGGCCCGCTGCCCGCGATGCCGGCCATGCTGTTCGAGAAGAAGGTCGACCTGATCCCGGCGGTGCTGCCCTTCTCGCTCAATCCGAAGCTCAAGGACGAGGGCAAGGTCCTGTTCGAGCAGCGCGATGCGCTCGGCGTCACCCAGATGATCGTCTGGACGGCGCGCAAATCGTTCATCGAGAAGAACCGCGCCGTCATGATCGATTTCATGGAGGACATGCTGCGGATCACGAAGTGGTTCCAGGATCCGAAGAACCATGCCGAAGCGGCGCAGATCGCGTCCAAGGTGACCAAGGTGCCGGCCGAGCGCTTCGGCTGGCTGTTCACCAACCAGGACACCTATCGCGACCCGAACCTGATGCCGAACCTGGAAGCGCTCCAGCGCAACGTCGACACCACCCGCGACCTCGGCTTCGTAAAAAAGCCGATCGACATCAAGAAATACGTCGATCTGAGCCTGATCCAAGAGGCCGCCAAGCGCCCGAAGTAGCGGCTTTCGGCTACCACATCTTGCGGTTTAGGCCCCGGGACCCAATCCCGGGGCCTATTTGTTGATAGGCCTGCGACCGACGCCTGATGGTTAATTTTCCCTTTACAAACATGGTTAATGAGGAAAATATAAGGTAGTAGCTTCACTTATATGGTTAACGGGGCCGAGTAATGAAACATTTGTCCAAGGTCTTCTACGGTGCCCTGCTTGTCCTCGGGCTGGCGGGCATCAATCCGGAGCAGGCTCAGGCAGGACAGCGTTGGGACAGTGTCTGTAACTGCATGCGCCCTGACTCCGAATTCAACACGCGCCGCATGGTCCGCGCGGCCCCCCGCGTCGTCACCCGCGAGCGGGTCGTCGATCACACCCGCGTCGTCCGCGGCAAGACCCGCCTGATCCAGGAAAACCGCCTGGTCGTGCACGTGCGCCCGGTCATCAACCGCGAGGTGGTCGTCCACCGCACCAACACGATCGTGAAGGATCTGGTGCTGCGCAAGGTCAACACCACAAACCGGGTCCAGGAGGTTCATCGCCGCGAGGTGGTCCAACGCCAGGTCCAGGGCTCAGTGCGCCACGTCACCGAAGTCCGGCAGGTCCGCGGCGTGGACTGCAACTGCGGCCCGGGCGGCACCCGCTCCGGCGGCGCGGTCGTGTCCTACCGCTACTGATCGTTCGCCTCGGCGACCGTATGAAAGCCGCCCCGCCAGACCGGCGGGGCGGCTTTTTATTTGCGCGGCCGCGTCAAAGGCGCGTGAGCGGCATGGCGCCGAGGAAGTCGCGCTTGCCGACATCCGCCCCGCAGGCGCGCACGATGGCGTAGGCCGCGGTGAGGTGGAAATAGAAGTTCGGCAGCACCCAGTGATTGAGATAATCGGCGCCCTTCATCTGGCCCTTGTTGCCGCCGCCGACCGGAAAGACGATATCCCGCTCCGAGGCGCCGTCGATCGCGGCCTTGTCGAGCGTCTTGAGGAAGGCCACCGTCTTGGCGATGCGCGCCTTGACCTCGTCCAGCGTCGTCTCGGTGTCGTCGAATCTCGGCGACTCGACGCCGGCCAGACGCGCCATGCCGTTCTTGGCCTGGTCGCAGGCGATCAGCACCTGCCGCGTCAGCGCGAACATGTCGGGCGCCAGCCGCCAGCCGAGCATGACGGAAACGTCGGTCTTTTTCGCCGCCATATGGGCCGCGCCCTTGTCGAGCACGGCGGTGAGCGCGCTGAGGCCGATTTCGAGGGCCGGCAGGGAAGCCTGGGACATCGTGAAAGCCATGGGAATTCCTTGAGACTGAATTTGGCACGCCGGCGGCTCGCCGGGCGCGGACGATGGCATGCGCCTTCCCTGCCCTTCAATGGCTGCCTTATCAGTCTGCGAGCCAGCAGCGCGGCGAACAACGCAATGCGCCAGCGCTTGGTCGAGACATGGTCGCGCGGCGGCGTATCGGCCTTCTGATTGAAGGCAGAGGTGTGGCGATCAATGAAACGAGGCTGACCGCGGTGCGCGGACCGGCGCGGCTTGGAGATGCAATCCGGGTTTTCACCGGCAGTCGATTTAAAAAATTATTGAAGTACCGGATTGCGACTGAAAGATTCCGACTGAATACGCGACGAATTCAAATGCGTCCTTACGAGACCAGAATTATTATTATACTTCAAAACTGTAGTATTCATTGCAGTTATTAGGCTTAGTCTCGAATCGTGAACCGTATTCGACGCCAAAAACAAGTTGATACAGCAGCATTATTATAAACTTAGAATGGTTCTAAACAGTTCTATACTGTTTTGAATACTTATAAACTACACCAGCGCCGCTGATTTCTATTTTCACAGCGGCATCGGCCCGTTATAGGTCGTGGCACCTAAAAGGTTCGACGATGGCGGAATCGCTTGCGGCTATGCTTCGAGGGCTCTGGCTCAACGTTCATCTGTGGGCCGGCATCAGGCTCGCCGGTCCGGTCCGGGCGGTGACGGCAGTCTTGACCGGCGTATTCCCGGTCCTTTTCGTGAGTACCGGTGTGGTCATGTGGCTGCGGCGGCGCGCCAATCGCAGGCCGATGACGGCCAACAGCAGACCAGAGTCGCGGCCCGCGGCATGACGCGGGCATGTTATAGTGTTACATTAAAAGCAGACCTGAGACTGGGACCCGGAAATGAGGGATAATGGCAAGATGAGCCGATTTCTGCGCGTTTTGCAGCACCGATGGCTGGCGACCGGCGTTCTCGCGCTGAGCCTGCTGCTGCCGGCCATGGCCTCGGCGCAAGCGCCGGCCCCTGCTGCCACACCCGCCGCAACAGCACCCGCGCCGCAACCGGCTGCTCCGGCCGCGACGCCTGCACCGAGCGCAACGACGGCTGCACAAGCGCCGGCCCCTGCTGCCACACCCGCTTCAGACGCTCTACTGAAGCTGCCGCGCGACCTGTCGCCGTGGGGCATGTTCATGGCCGCCGACATCGTGGTGAAGGCGGTGATGCTGGGCCTCGCCTTCGCCTCGGTGCTGAGCTGGACGATCTGGTTCGCCAAGGCGATCGAGCTGATGAGCGCCCGCGCCCGCATGCGCCGCGCCATCGATGCGCTCAATCAGGCGCGCGCCTGGAGCGAGGTGACCCAGAGCCAGCAGGGCCGCGCGAGCGGCGCCGGCGCGCTGGTCGATGCCGCGAGCGCCGAATTGCAGCTGTCCGCCGACACGCTCGCGCC
Source organism: uncultured Undibacter sp. (assembly GCA_964372105.1). Taxonomy (GTDB): domain Bacteria; phylum Pseudomonadota; class Alphaproteobacteria; order Rhizobiales; family Xanthobacteraceae; genus Pseudolabrys. Next base: position 21,747 of record CAYJPU010000015.1, on the reverse strand, counting down.
CGACGGCGTCAAGGAGCGCATCGCCTCGCGGCTGGAACGGCAGGAAGCCGCCGCCGCCCGCCAGATGATCCGCGGCACCGGCATTCTCGCCACCATCGGCGCCACCGCCCCCTTCGTCGGCCTGTTCGGCACGGTGTGGGGCATCATGAACAGCTTCATCGGCATCTCGAAGGCGCACACCACCAACCTCGCGGTGGTCGCGCCCGGCATCGCCGAGGCGCTGCTCGCGACCGCGCTCGGCCTCGTCGCCGCCATTCCAGCGGTGGTGATGTACAACATGTTCTCGCGCTGGACCGCCGGCTATCGCGCGCAACACGCCGATGCCGCGGCCGCGATCCTGCGCGTCATCAGCCGCGATCTCGACCGCGGCGCCTTCAACCAGCGCCCGGCCAGCCGCCGCGCGATCGCGGCCGAGTAATCCGCCATGAGCGTACGTCTCGACCACGGCAGCGACGAACTCGGCGAAATCCACGAGATCAACGTCACGCCGTTCATCGACGTGATGCTGGTGCTGCTGATCATCTTCATGATCGCGGCGCCGCTCGCGACCGTCGACATCTCCGTCGAGCTGCCGGCGGCCAATTCCGAGCGCACGCCGCGCCCCGACAAACCGCTGTTTCTCACGCTCAAGTCCGACCTGAGCGTCGCGCTCGACAATTCACCGGTCACCCGCAGCGGCATCGGGCCCGCGCTCGATAGCGCGACCGTCGGCGACAAGCTGCAGCGCGTCTTCCTGCGCGCCGACAAGACCGTGCCCTATGGCGAGTTGATGGCGCTGATGAACGAGCTGCGCGGCGCCGGCTACCTGCACGTCGCGCTGGTCGGTCTCGAAGCGGACAGGCCGGCGCCATGACTGCCGAGCGCCCCGCACGACCGGCAGGACGATTTCCCGGAAAGGCGCGCTGGGCCGCCTGCTTCGTGCTCGCGCTCGGCTTCCACGCCGCCGGCGCGGCCGCGCTGGTCGCGCGCTGGAACGACGACAACGATCTGGTCGCCAACGCGCCGGTGATCACCATCGATCTCGCGCCGATGGCGGTGGCGCCGACGACGACGCCGAACGAAGCGCCACCGGACCAGGTCGAGAGCAAGCAGCAGAACGAACCCGATCCGACACCTGAAAAACCGACCGAAGAAGCCAAGGTCGAGCCTGAGCAGCAACCCGAGAAGCCGCCGGAAAAGGTCGAGGTCCAGCCCGACAACGCGCCGCAGCCCGAGCTCGCGGTGTTGCCGCCGCCGAAGCCGGTCGAAAAGCCGAAAGAAAAGACCAAGCCCAAGCACAGGACGGCGAGCCTCGCCGCCGCGCCGAGTTCAGCCGAGCAACGCGCCGACCGCGCCGCGGCACCTAGCGCGGGCGCCAGCTCGCGCAATCCCAACGCCGTGCCGAACTGGAAGTCGCAGCTCGTCTCCCAGCTCGAGCGTCACAAGCGCTATCCGTCGGAGGCGCAGTCGCGCGGCGAGCGCGGCGTCGTGCAGCTCGCCTTCTCGATCGACCGCGGCGGCGGCGTGCACCATGCCCGCATCGTTCGCTCGTCCGGATCGAGCGCGCTCGACAGCGCGACGCTCTCGCTGGTCGCACGCGCGGCGCCGTTGCCGCCGCCGCCGCCGGAGGTTTCCGGCTCGCAAATCCCGATTGTGGTTCCGATCCGCTACAACATGCGGTGAGCTAACGCATCGCAGGCGCTGCGCTTTCGCGGTTCCGCGGGCGGCGCGCGCCTTAACGGCTATTAACCATAACACAATGTGAATAGGACCAAGGCCGCCATGCGCCTTGCTCCCACCGTCCGGTACTGGAAAGGATGGCCACCTGGAATGCCACGCACGCTCCGCCGTCCGTGCAAACGATGATGAGGGTCCAACTCAGGAGGGTCTTGTCCGGCGAAGCGGACGAGGCAGGAAAACATGAAGCGATCCATCGCTCTTCTGGTCACCAGTGTTTTCATCGCCGGCGCCGTCGTGCCGGCGCAGGCCACCGGCGTCACACACAACGCGCGTTTCACCAATATCGAGCCGCTCGAAACCGTGACGCGCAGCCGCTCGGATGCGGCGGAAGCCGCCGCGCAAGTGCCCGGCGCAGCCATCGTGCTGCTGGAAGCGCTGCGCTGGCGTGGCCGCACCGCCAAGCAGCTCGGCCTGCCGACACAGCTCTGGTGCGCGGACTTCATGAACTTCGTGTTCAAGAAGGCCGGCGCCAAGGGCACCTCTTCGCGCGCGGCGCGCTCGTTCCTTCAGTTCGGCAAGAAGCTCGACGGCCCGCGCGTCGGCGCCATCGCGATCATGTCGCGCAAGGGCCCGAACACCGGCCATGTCGGCGTCGTGCGCGGCACCGACGGCCAGGGCAATCCGATCGTCGTGTCCGGCAACCACGGCCCGACCGTCACGCAGTCGATGTATCCGAAGCACAAGGTGCTGGCTTACGTGATGCCGCCGGACTACGTGCTGGAGGACATGGCCGCCGCCGCGCGTGCCGCAGCGATGGTCAAGCAGTAACGTTTCACGTCCTTTCAAGCTGTCGAAACGCCCGCATTTATTAATGCGGGCGTTTTCGTTTTTGCGCCCCGCAATGACGCGCACAGACACACGCGTTGACAAGCGTTCTTAACTCGCGGCTGCCGGATTAATGTTAACTCGGGCCACTTCTCGACGCCGCGCCCTGTGAAATGCACACTTCGATTTGAATTTGCCATGGTTTCTGCATCCTGCGCGATGCCGAAATTTAAAGTGGCGCGACGAGGCGACATGACCCGGGGTGTGCGGCGCTTCATCATCTGCGTGGCGGCGGCGGCAATCGCACCGCTCTTCGCGCCGGACGCGTTCGCGCTCACACGCGAGCAGACCCGCGCCTGCGAAAGCAAGGACGAGGTCGCGCCCGACCAACGCATCGCCGGCTGCACCGCTGTCATCGAATTCAAGAACACCAAGAAGCCGAAGAAGGTCGAAGGCTTCGTCAACCGCGGCAAAGCCTATCGCGCCAAGGGCGACAGCGAGAACGCGATCCGGGACTTCGACGAGGCGCTGAAGCTCGACAACAAAAACGGCGATGCCTTTTTCAGCCGCGGCATGGCGCTGCGCGATCGCGGCGAATCCGACCGCGCCTTGCAGGATCTCGAACAGGCGATCCGCAACGACAAGCGCAACTTCACGGCGTTCCAAACGCTGAGCCACATCTACTACGACAAGCGCGACTATGACCGCACGGTCGACGTGCTGACGCAGGCGCTCAAGCTCAATCCGAACTCGGCGCTTGCTTTGTACAATCGCGGCATGGCTTACCGCGCCAAGGGCGAGCCCGACCGCGCCATCCCCGACTACGACCGCTCGATCAAGCTCAATCCCAACGACGCCATCGCCTGGCACAGCCGCGGCCTCGCCTATCGCGACCTGCGCGACTACGAGCGCGCGATCCAGGACTTCGACCAAGCCGTCAAGCTCAAGAGCGACTTCATCCTGGCGCTCAACGACCGCGGCATCGCCTATTCGGCCAAGGGTGCCGTCGACCGCGCCATCCAGGACTTCGACCAGGCCATCCTGCTCGATCCGCGTGACGGCTTCGCCTACAACAACCGCGGCCTCGCCTACCGCAGCCGCGGCGAGATCGACCGCGCCATCAAGGACTACGACCAGGCGATCCTGCTCAACGCCAACTACGTGCTCGCCTACTACAACCGCGGCAACGCGTTCTACGACAAGCACGACTACGACCGCGCCATCTCGAATTACGACCACGCCATCCGTCTCGACGGCGAATACGCGCTGGCCTACTACGACCGCGGTGTCTCCTATTTCGAGAAGCGCGACTTCGACAAGGCGCTGCGCGACCTGAGCCAGGCCATCAAGCTCGATCCCAAGGACACGCTGTCCTGGTACAACCGCGGCATCGTGCACGCCGCGCGCGGCGAGGTCGACCGCGCCATCGCCGATTTCGACCAGTCGATCAAGATCGACAACAAGAACACCCTCGCCTATTTCAATCGCGGCCTCGCCTTGCGCGCCAAGGGCGACGACGAGCGCGCCATCGGCGACTTCGGTCAGGCGCTGCGGCTCGATCCGAAAAGCGCGCCGGCCTATTATCACCGCGGGCTCGCCTATCGCGCGCGCGGCGACATCGAGCGCGGGCTTGCCGACTTCGACCAGTCGATCAAGCTCGACGGCAAGAACGCCAATGCCTGGTACGAGCACGGCCTCGCGCTCTACGACAAGCGCGACTTCGACCGCGCCATCGCCGACCTCAACCAGTCCATCAACATCAAGCCGGACTACACCGCCGCCTTCGGCACGCGCGGCCGCGCCTATGAGGGCAAGGGCGACATCGACCGCGCCATCGCCGACTACGACCAGGCGCTGCGCATCGATCAGCAGTACGCGCCGGCGCTCAGCAACCGCGGCAACGCCTACCAGAAGAAGAAGGATTTCGACCGCGCCATCGCCGATTTCGACCGCGCCATCAAGGTCGACCCGGCCTATGGCGGGGCCTATTACAACCGCGGCCTTGCCTACAGGGACAAGCGCGATTGCCAGCGCGCCGTCGCCGACTTCACGCAGTCGCTCAAGCTCGACGGCAAGAACGCCGGCGCCTATGCGGCCCGCGGCGCCTGCTTTCTCAGCGCCAACGACGACGAGCACGGCTTCCAGGACCTCGAGGCCGCCCTCAAGATCAATCCGAATTTGTTCGCGGCCTATTTCACGCGCGGCATGGCGCGCTACGACCGCCGCGACTACGACCGCGCCATCAGCGACCTGTCGCACGCGATCCGGATCGAGCCGCGCGACATGATGGCCGTCCACGGCCGCGGCCTCGCCTACCGCGAGCGGCGCGACTTCGACCGCGCCATCGCCGACTTCGACCTGACGCTACGGCTCGATCCGAAGTTCACCGCCGGCTATGTCGACCGCGGCAACGCCTATCAGCAGAAGGGCGACTACGACCGCGCCGTCCAGAACTACGACCAGGCCATCAAGCTCGAGCCGAAATACGCCGCCGCCTTCACAGAGCGCGGCAACACCTTCGCGCTGCGCGGCAAGATCGACCGCGCCTTGCAGGACTACGAGCAGGCGATCAGGTTCAACCCGAACTATGCCGGCGTGTTCAACAGCCGCGCCCTCCTCTACCAGCGCAAGGGCGACCTCGCCCGCGCGATCGCAGACCTCGATCAGGCCATCAAGCTCGATCCCGCCTACGCCGCCGCGCTCACCAACCGCGGCGCCATCTACCAGCAGAAGGGCGAGTTCGACCGCGCCATCGCCGATTACGACCTCGCCATCAAGGCCAACCCGCACTACGACGTGGTGCTCAACAGCCGCGGCATGGCCTACAAGGCCAAGGGCCAGCTCGATCGGGCGCTGAAGGACTTCGACGCCGCGATCGCCATCAATTCTGGCTTCGCGCTGGCGTTGTTCAATCGCGGCGAAACGCTCCAGGCGATGGGCTATCACGACCGCGCCGTCAAGGATCTCGACCTCGTCCTCAAGCTCAACCCGGCCAACGCGCAGGCCTACAACGCGCGCGGGCTGGCGCTGAGCAACAAGCGCGACTACGACCGCGCCATCAACGATTTCAACCAGGCGATCCGCCTCGACGGTCACCTCGCGAGCGCCTACAACAACCGCGGCCTCGCCTACCGCGCCAAGGGCGAGAACGACCGCGCCATCGCCGACTTCAGCATGGCGGCCAAGATCGACCCGAATTACGCGCTGGCGTTCTCGAACCGCGGCAACGCCTATGTCGACCGGCGCGACTACGACCGCGCCATCGCCGACCTCAACCAGGCGATCAAGCTCAATCCGGCCTATGTGCGCGGCTATTACGACCGTGGCGTCGCCTACGGCGCCAAAGGCGACACCGAGCACGCCATCGCCGACTTCGACCATACGCTCAAGCTCGACCCGAACAACGCGATCGCGCTGAACAACCGCGGCCTCGCCCATCGCAGCAAGGGCGATCCGGACCGCGCCATCGCCGACTTCGGCGCGGCCATCAAGCTCAACGCCAACTACGCGTTTGCCTATTACAACCGCGCCAACACCTATTTCGACAAGAACGACACCGACCGCGCCATCGCCGACTTCACCCAGGCCATCAAGCTCGACGACAAGATCGCCTTCGCCTACCACGACCGCGGCGTCGCCTACTACGAGAAGCGCGAATTCGACCGCGCCGTCGCCGACTTCGAGGCCACGATCAAGCTCGCGCCCCACTACACGGTGGCGCCGAGCCCGCGCGGCCAGAACGTGCGCGGCCAGTTGGGCTACGACCGCAACGCCAACGAGCAGGCCCCGCCGCTCAAGGTCAGCCCGATCTTCGCGCTCGCCTATAACGACCGCGGCATCCAATTCGCCTCGAAGAACGAGATGGACCGCGCCGTCGCCGACTTCGACCGCGCCATCAAGATCTACCCGAACTTCTCGGCCGCCTATTACAACCGCGGCAACGCGTTCTCGCATAAGCGCGACTTTGAGCGCGCCGTCGCCAATTACGACCAGGCCATCCGCCTCAATCCGAAGGACGCCATGGCCTATTTCGACCGCGGCGTGGCGCGGCTCGAAATCGAGGACTACGAGCGCGCGGCCCAGGACTTCGACCAGACCATCCGGCTCGATCCGAAGAACGCCTCGGCCCTGTACAACCGCGGCATCGTCCGTCACGCCCGCCACGACTACGACCGCGCCGTCGCCGATCTTGACGCCGCGACCAAGCTCGACCCCAAGCTCGCCAGCGCCTTCGGCGCGCGCGGCAAGGCGCTGACCGCCAAGGGCGAATACGACAAGGCGATCGCGGACCTGAGCCAGGCGATCCGGCTCAACGGCAACGACGCCATGGCCTACAACGACCGCGGCATCGCCTATGGCCTGAAGGGCGAGACCGAGCGCGCGCTGTCGGACTTCAACCAGGCGGCCTCGATCAACCCCAAATACGCGGCGACCTTCAACAACCGCGCGATCGTCCACGCCGGCAAGGGCCAGAGCGACCGCGCCATCGCCGACTACGATCAGGCGATCAAGCTCAACACCAATTACGCCGCCGCCTTCTACAACCGCGGCAATGCGCGCTACGACCGGGGCGAATACGCCCAGGCCGTCGCCGACTACGACAACGCCATCAAGCTCAATCCGGCCGATGCGGCCGCCTTGAACAACCGCGGCGACGCCTATGCCAACCGCCACGAGTTCGACCGCGCCATCCTCGACCTGTCGCAGGCGCTCAAGGTCAGCCCCGGTTATGCCCAGGCCCACAACGACCGCGGCGTCGCCTACGCGGCCAAGGGCGAGATCGACCGGGCGCTCGCCGACTTCGAGCAGGCGGCGAAGGCCGACCCGGCCAACGGCATCGCGTTCTACAACCGCGGCCTCGCCTATCGCGACAAACGCGACATCGACCGCGCCATCCAGAATCTCGACCAGGCGGTCAAGCTCAATCCGGCCTACGCCGTCGCCTACTACAGTCGCGGCAACGCGCTCCAGTTCAAGCGCGATTACGACCGCGCCATCGCCGACTTCGATATGGCGATCAAGCTCAAGCCCGGCTTCGCCGTCGCCTATTACGACCGCGCGCTGAGCTACGGCGCCAAAGGCGACGCTGACCGCGCCATCGCCGACCTCAGCGAAGCCATCAAGCTCAATCCCGCCAATGCGCCGGCCTTCTATAACCGCGGCATCGCCTACCGGTTGAAGGGCGACGTCGAACGGGCGCTCGCCGACTTCGGCGAGGCCGTGAAGATCGACCAGAAGTTCGCGCTCGCCTACTACCAGCGCGGCCACGTGCTCTTCGAGAAGCGCGAGCTCGACCGCGCCATCGCCGACTTCGGCGAGTCGATCCGGTTCAATCCGAACGGCGAACTCGCTTACTACCACCGCGGCCTCGCCTGGCGCGACAAACGCGACTTCGACCGCGCCATCACGGACTTCAGCCAGGCCATCAAGCTCGACGGCAAGAACGCCGCGGCGTTCGACAACCGCGGGCTGGCGTACCGCATGAAGGGCGAGCTCGACCGCGCCATCGCCGACTTCGACCAGGCAACGCGCCTTGCACCGCAGTCGGCCGCCACCCTGCACAACCGCGGCACCGCCTACGGCCTGCGCGGCGACAACGACCGCGCCATCGCGGACTTCAACGCCACGCTCAAGCTCGACCCGAAGAACGCCGTCGCGTTCAACAACCGCGGCTTCGCCTTCCGCAACAAGGGCGAAATCGACCGCGCCATCGCCGACTTCAGCGACGCCATCAAGCTCAACGGCAGCTACACGGCCGCGTTCTTCAACCGCGCCAACGCCTATTACGAGAAGCGCGATCTGGATGCCGCGATCAAGGATTTCGACGCGGCCATCAAGCTCGACGGCAATTTCGCCGCCGCCTACAACGCGCGCGGCGTCGCCTACGACAACAAGAACGCCTACGACCAGGCGATCCAGGATTTCAGCCACGCCGTCCGGCTCGATCCGAAGAACGCACGCGCCTACAACAACCGCGGCTTCGCCTACCGCAACCGCGGCGACTTCGACCGCGCCGTGGCCGATTACAGCCAGGCGCTGGCGATCACGCCGACTTATGCGCTGGCGCTCTACAACCGCGGCATCGCCTTTTACGACAAGCGTGACTACGAGCAGGCGACGCGCGACATGAACCAGGCGATCAAGCTCAACCCGAATTTCGCGACCGCCTTCAAAGACCGCGGCATCACAGCCTACGACCGGCAGGAATACGACCGCAGCTTCGAGGCGAACGACGCGATAGCGTCCGCCAAGCCGACGTATGCGATGAGCTTCGACGTGCGCGGTTCGAGCTACGAGAACCGGCGCGAAGGCGACCGCATCATCCAGGACAGCAACCCGCCGATCCGCAACAACCAGTACAACGCCTACGCCTATTCGCCGGACACCTTCGCGCCGGTGAGCGGCGCGCAGGCAGCAGTCGAGCCGCCGCGTCCGCCGGCGCCTGAGCCAGCGGCGTCAGCGTCACCGGCGCCGCGCGCGACTGCGCCGGTGCGCGCGAAGGCCGTCGAAACCGATCCGGTCAAGGAAGCCGTGCCGATACCGCACCCGCATCCGAACCGCGCGCAGAAGCCGAAGCTGTCCAGCCAGCCGGTGGCGATCCCGCGCCGCGCTGCGCTCAGCCGTGCCGACGCGTCCCAACAGCGTTCGGGCCGGTAGCCGGCGCCGCCATGCGTGCCGGGCGCGTCACCTCGGGTTTGCGTTCGTTGCTCATGCTCACGCTGCGCGCTGCGCACCGGTCTTGGCGTGGAAATCGCGGCCGTTGCCGGTCTTGGCGACGTAACCGGCGCGGATGGTGAAGTCGCCGAAGCGCTCGCCGCTCGCGCGCTCGGCTGCGTAGGCTTTAAACAGCGGGTCGAGCGTGGCGACAATGCCGGCGTGGTCGACATCCTCGGCATAGAGCTTGGACAGCCGCGAGCCGTCGAAGGCGGCGCCGAGATAGAGGTTGTAGCGGCCCGGCCCTTTGCCGACCAAGCCGATCTCGGCGAGATAGGGCCGCGCGCAGCCGTTCGGGCAGCCGGTCATGCGGATGACGATGTCGTCCGCCGACAGCCCGTGCGCGCCGAGCCGCTCGTCGAGCGCCGTCATCAGGTCGGGCAGATAGCGTTCGCTCTCGGCCAGCGCCAGGCCGCAGGTCGGCAGCGCCACGCACGACACCGAATTGCGGCGCAGGCCGGACCACGGCGCCAGCAGCCCGGCCTCGCGCGCGATGCGCTCGATCTCGGGCTGATTGCCGGTCGGCACGTTGGCAATGATGAGGTGCTGGTTGGGCGTGATGCGGATGTCGCCGTCGTGGATCTTGGCGATCTCGCGCAAGGCCGTCATCTGCGCCGCGCCCGGACGGTCGATCAGCCGGCCGCTCTGCACGAACAGCGTGAGATGGCCGCGGCCGTCGTCGCCCTGCGACCAGCCGTAGCGGTCGCCGGTGGAGGTGAAGGTGAACGGCTTCGGCGCGCCGAGCGTGATGCCGGCGCGGCGCTCGACCTCGGCGCGGAACGCGTCCAGGCCGCGATCCTCGATGGTGTATTTCAGCCGCGCGTGCTTGCGCGTCTTGCGGTCGCCCCAGTCGCGCTGCACGGTCACGACCGCTTCGGCGAGGGCGACGGCGTCGCGCGTCTCGCAATAGCCCATCAGGTCGGCGGTGCGCGGATAGGTGTCGGTGTCGCCGTGGGTCATGCCCATGCCGCCGCCGACGGTAACGTTCCAGCCGGCGACGTCGCCCTTGTCGTCGAGGATGGCGATGTAGCCGAGATCGTGCGCGAAGATGTCGACGTCGTTCGACGGCGGCACCGCCACCACGATCTTGAATTTGCGCGGCAGATAGGTCTTGCCGTAGATCGGCTCCTCGACCTCTTGCTCGCCGCCGGCGATACGCACGCCGTCGAGCCAGATCTCGCGGTAGGCCGGCGTCGCCGGCAGCAGATGGTCGGACACTGCCTTGGCCAGATCCTGCGCCGCGGCGTGCGCGCGCGACTGGTGCGGGTTCGGATTGCACATCACGTTGCGGTTGACGTCGCCGCAGGCGGCGACGGTGCTCATGACCACCGCGTCGATTGCCTTCAATGTCGCCTTCAGGTTGGTCTTGATGATGCCGTGCAGCTGCACGGTCTGCCGGGTGGTCAGCCGCATGGTGTGGTTGGAGTAATCGCGCGCGACCTGATCGAGCGCCAGCCACTGCTGCGGCGTCACGACGCCGCCCGGAATGCGCACGCGGATCATGAAGGCAAAGGCCTTCTCCATCTTCTTGCGCGAACGTTCCGGCCGCAGGTCGCGGTCGTCCTGCAGATACATGCCGTGGAACTTGACGAGCTGCTGGTCGTCTTCGCTGATGGCGCCGGTGATTTCGTTCTGCACGCCCTCCGCCAACGTGCCGCGCAGAAAGTCGCTGGCGTCCTTGATGTACTCGTTGCGGGCGAGTTCGTCGGTCATTTGCATTTCTCCAACCTCCTCGGCTGTCGTGCCGCGCGAAAGCGGGGCATCCAGTAATCACGGGCGTTACCGTGACGCTCAAATGCCGGGGCTACTGGATCATCCGCTTTCGCGGATGATGACAGTCCGTCGTGTGGCGCGCGCCGGGCCTCAATACACGTCCTGCAAATAGCGCTTCTCGCGCTCCAGCGTCGCCACCGCCTGTTCGGCCGCCTCTAGCGGCAGGGTCTTCACGTCGGCATAGGCGTTGACCAGCATGGCGCGGACGTCCTTGGCCATCGCTTTGGCGTCGCCGCAGACGTAGAAGTTCGCGCCGTTGTCGAGCCATTCGACCAGGTCCTGGCGGCGCTCCCAGACCTTGTGCTGGACGTAAAGCTTGTCGGGCCGGTCGCGCGAGAAGGCGACGTCCATGCGGGTGAGCGCGCCGTCGTTGAGCGCCTCCTGCCAGTCGGACTGGTACAGGAAGTCGTGGGTGAACTGGCGGTCGCCGAAGAACAGCCAGCTCTTGCCGGTCGCCTGGGTGGCGCGGCGCTCCTGCACGAAGGCGCGGAACGGCGCGACGCCGGTCCCGGGCCCGACCATGATGATGTCCTTGTCGGGCGCGGGCAGGCTGAAGTGCTTGTTGGGCTTGAGCTTGACGCGCACGCGGCCGCCCTTCTCGAGGCGGTCGGCGACGTGCGTAGAGGCGACGCCCCTGCGGTCGCGGCCGAAGGCGCGATAGCGCACCGCCGAGATCAACAGATGCGCCTCGTCGCCCACTTCGCTGCGCGACGACGCGATCGAATAGGCGCGCGGCGCCAAGGGCCGCGTCAGCGCGCGCAGTCTGTCGGCGTCGAGCGCGATCGGGAAAGTAGCGATCAGGTCGATCAACTGGCGGCCGGCGATCCAGTCGCGCACCTGTCCGTCGGCGATCAACTGCTTGACGTAAGTGTGACCGGTCGACGTGGCGTAGGTCTCGACCGACTTGGCCGACAAAGTCGTGACGTCGCGCGAGGCGATCAGCTCGCCGCGCAATTTGTCGTCGCCGGTCAGGCCGGCGGCCTTCAGCAGGTCGTCGACATAGGCCGGGTCGTTCTCGGGATAGAGGTCGAGCGAGTCGCCCGGCTGATAGGCCGGCGCCGCGCCGTCGAACGCCAGCGCCAGATGCACGGTCTCCTTGTCGGAACGCGACGAATTCAGATTCACGTGCTCGACGATCTCGGCCTCGACGATGTCGGTGTTGGGCGAAGCCGCCGGCTTGCCGCCGAAATCGACCGCGATCACACGGCCGTTGCCTTGGCTGCGGCCGGCATCGGGCGGCGTCAGAACTTTCAGCGCATCGCCGATCCACTTGGACGACGGCTCGGCGAAATCGAGATCGCAGTCGACGCGGTCGACCACGCGCTTGGCGCCGAGCGCCGCGAGCCGCTCGTCGATCTTTTTGCCGATGGCGCAGAATTCCGCATAGGCGGTGTCGCCGAGCGCGAGCACGCCGAACTCGACGCCGTCGAGGCGCGGCGCGCCCTCACCCATCAATTCGTTGTAGACGCGCACGGCGCGCGCCGGCGGTTCGCCCTCGCCCCAGGTGGCGGCGATGAACACCAGCCGCTTGGCGCTCGTGAGCGTCGCGAGCTCGAGATCGGCCATGTCGACGACGTTCGGCTTGAGGCCGAGTTTGCGCGCGGCCTTGGCCATGTCGCCGGCGAGCTTTTCGGAATTGCCGCTCTCGCTGGCGAACACGATGGTCAGCGGCTCGGCCGGACGCGCCGGCGCCGACGGCAGCGCGGCCTCACCCTCACCGCTAGAGGCCGATTCCACGCCGGCGAGAAAGCCCGCCAGCCAGGCGCGCTGCAACGGACTGGCCGGCCCGACCACGTGGTTCAAGAGGTCGACGTCCTCTTCAGAGAACGGCGCGGTCTTCGGCAGGGCAAATCCTGAGGGCATGGGAACTCGTTACCAGTGGAGATGCGGCAGGACGGCGGCGACCAGCGCCAGCAGCGCCGTCGCGGCCGCGATCAGCCAGTTGTCCAGCGACAGATCCCGCACGCCGAGCGGGAAGCGATGGGGAAGGTCGGTCATGGGAGACGCTCCCGGGCCTTTGCCAATCGATACGAGCGGCTAATTAGGGGCCAGAACGCCGGAGCCGCAATAACCCACGGAAAATAAGAAGGAATCTCCTGCCACGCCGCCGGCGGAGCGAACCGATATGCTGCCGGCACCAAGCTGTGGAGAACGCCAGTCCCCGCTGTTCCGCCGCCGCCGGCGTGCGAAATAGGCACTATGACCAGCCCCGCCTACCGCAAAGCGCTGCACGCGCTTTTGACCCCGGCCGAGCACCGGCTGTTCGCCCGGCTCGACACGCCGCACAAGATCCAGACTTTCCTTGACCGAACGCCGGTCAATTTCGGCCAGTTCGGCGACACCGCCATGTCGCCACGGCGAATGTTGACGTCACGCATGGCACACTGCACGGAAGGCGCGTTCTTCGCCGCCGCCGTCCTCGCCTATCACGGCAAAGAGACCTGGCTGATGGACATCCAGTCGCTGCCGAGCGACCACGACCACGTCATCACGCTGTTCAAGCAGCGCGGGCTGTGGGGCGCGATCAGCAAGACCAACCACGCCATCCTGCGCTGGCGCGATCCGATCTACCGCAGCCCGCGCGAACTGGCGATGAGCTACGCGCATGAATACTGCCTGCCGGGCGGCAAGAAATCGATGCTCGCTTATTCGAAGCCGTTCTCGCTGGCGCGCTATGCGCCCAAGCGCTGGGTGGTCGCAGTCGACGACCTCGACTGGCTGCTGCTCGACCTCGACCTGTCGCCGCATCTGCCGGTCGCGCCGCGCCACGTCATGCACCGGCGGCGGCGTTCGTCCAAGATCGAGCTGTTGTCGCAGGAGGTGGTCGAATGGCCGGACCCGCGCAGGGCCAAGGCCAAGAAGAAGACGTCCAAGAAGTCGTCCAAACCAACGACCAAACGCAAAGCCAAGAAAGCGCGGCGCCGATGATTGTCGCGCCCGCCGCAAGACCCTACAATCGGCGTCCTGTTCAAGACGGAGACTATCCCGCGTGACGTCCTTCACTTTCCGCCGCCCGGTGACGATCTCATGGGGCGATTGCGACCCCGCCGGCATCGTGTTCAACCCGCGCTTCTTCCACATGTTCGACACCAGCACCTGGATGCTGTTCGAAGCGGCGCTGGGGCTGAAAGCGCCGGAGATCAACCCGAGCTACGGCATTCTTGGCATCGCGCTGGTCGACGCGAAGGCGAACTTCGTGAAGTCGGCCAAGTTCGGCGACACGGTCGAGATCGCAACGCGGGTGAGCGAATTCCGCCGGTCGAGCTTCGATGTCGAGCACAAGCTCACCGTCAACGGCGAGTTGGCGGTCGAAGGCCAGGAAACGCGCGTCTGGGCGGTGCGCCGGACCGACGATCCCGACAAGATCCGCGCCGGCGAAATTCCGGCCGAGGTGATCGCGAAGTTCGGGTAGGCGTCGGCACTAACGCGCCCTGACAAAGATTCGTCATGGCCGGGCTTGTCCCGGCCATCCACGTCTCTCTTTTCGCACCCGTCTCAAGGCGTGGATGCCCGGCACAAGGCCGGGCATGACGATTGAGAGGTCGCAGCGCGCTTCCGGCTACGCGATCTTCACGTACTCGAACTCGCCCGGCTTGTTGTCGATGCCGACCTTGGGCGGCGCGATCCAACTCGCGAACTTGCCGGTCTCGAACTCCGGCTGCATCAGGCTCTCGATGAAGTCCTTGTCGCTGTCCGACGGCAGGAAGTCGGCGCGGCGCTTGTTCCATTCGGCGTCGCTGAGCGCGTTGCCATCGACGTCCGCCTTGACCGCGGCAAACTCGCCGATGTGGCGATGGAAGGCGACGCTCGGCAGCTTGATCTGGAACGGGATGCCGAAGCCTTCGATCACCTTGTTCCAGCGGCCGACGCCGATATTGGCATCGGCGACGTAGTCGTCGCGCAGCCGCATGTTGAGCGCCGACAGTGCCGGCACGTCGACGCTCTGGATCTTGCCGTCGATCAGGCGCAGCACCGGATAAGTGCCGGTCTCGAGCTGGTGATCGTCCTTGAGCCGGTCCTCGCGGTAGCGGCCCTTGATGCCGGCATGGAAGGCGTTGGCGGCGTTAGTCGAAATCTCGTTGCCGAACAGATCGAGCGTCAGCGAGAAATGCAGGTTCGCCTTCTTCTGGACGGTCGGCAGGTCGATGACGCCGAGCTTGCGCACCGCCGCGACGTCATAGGGGTCGGTGATGCCGGCCTCCTTCATCGCCTCGCAGGTGCGCTGGATGACGCGGGTGACGCCGGTCTCGCCCACGAACATGTGGTGGGCTTCCTCGGTCAGCATGAAGCGGCAGGTGCGCGACAGCGGATCGAAGCCGGACTGCGCCAGCGCCTCGAGCTGCATCTTGCCGTCGCGGTCGGTGAAATAGGTGAACATGAAGAACGACAGCCAGTCCGGCGTCTTCTCGTTGAAGGCCCCTAACATGCGCGGCGTGTCGGCGTGGCCGGAGCGGCGCTGGAGCAGCGCCTCGGCCTCGTCGCGGCCGTCGCTGCCGAAGTATTTCTGCAGCAGATAGACCATGGCCCAGAGGTGGCGGCCTTCCTCGACGTTGACCTGGAACAGGTTGCGCAGGTCGTAGAGCGACGGCGCGGTCTTGCCGAGATGGCGCTGCTGCTCCACCGAGGCTGGCTCGGTGTCGCCCTGGATGACGATCAGGCGGCGCAGCAAGGCGCGATATTCGCCGGGCACTTCCTGCCAGGCGTCCTCGCCCTTGTGGCGGCCGAACGCGATCTTGCGGCCCGGCATCTGCGGCGCCAGCAACACGCCCCAGCGATATTCGGGCATGCGCACGTAATCGAACTTGGCCCAGCCCTTCGGATCGACGCTCACCGCGGTGCGCAGATAAACCAGCGACTCCTGGAAGCCTTCTGGCCCCATGTCCTTCCACCAGTCGATGTAGCCGGGGTGCCACTTCTCCAGCGCGCGCTTGACACGCATGTCATTGCCGAGCGCGACATTGTTCGGGATGAGGCCGTCGTAGTCGACTGCTCCGATGGTCATGGTATTTTCCTCTCATATTTTCCCGGGCGCTGCGCAGCGCGTAGCGGTGCGCTGCAGACCCGGGATCGTTACATTCTCATTCATTGGAACGGCCCCGGATCAGCGGCGCATCACTTTGCTTACGCTCGTGCTGCGCCGCGTCCGGGGCACGTTAAACTCGGTCCTTTGCATAAGTCGGCGACACGCCTGAGCCGTACAGCTTGAGCGCGCCTTGCTCGCCGATGGCGTTCGGCCGCTGGAAGATCCAGTTCTGCCAGGCGGTCAGTCGACCGAAGATCTTGGTCTCCATCGTCTCCGGCCCGGCGAAGCGCAGGTTCGCCTCCATGGCGGTCATGGCGTCGGGCGAGAAGCTCGTGCGCTCTTCCAACATCACGCGCAGTTCGTCGTCCCAGTCGAAATCTTCGTAGGCGAGCGTGACGAGGCCGAGCTCGACCGCTTCCTCGCCTTCCACCGCGACGCCGATCTTGGTCTTGGCAGTCTCAAGCGTTTCAGGCTCGCCGAGAAAACGCGTCTGCAGGCGTGTGAGGCCATTGCCCATCGGATAGGCGCCGAAGTTGGCTTCGCCGAGCGTGATCGCGGCCGGCTGGCGGTTGTCGCCTTCGCGCGTGCCGATCAGCATCAGCGAGCGGTCGGCGGCGAAGGCCAGCTCCGCCAGCGTGCCGGCGAAGCACGAGCCCGGCTCGAGCAACGCGATGAAGCTCTTCGGCGTAACGTCGATGCGCTTGAGCGTGCGCTTGAGGTAATGGCGGACTTCGCGCATCAGCCAGTGGCTTTGCGTGCCGTTGAGGAAGTCGTCATAGGCCAGCACAGCCTTGGCGTCGCCCTCGGTGCGCAGCAGCACGACGCCGATGGCGGCCTCGTTGGCGCGCAGATGCAGGATGGCGTCTTCGAACTCGCGCGCCACCGCCAGCGGCCAGAACGCGTCGCCGAGCGCCTGGGCGGCGTCGGCCGAAGCCGGCACGGCTTGCGACGGCGCACGCACCGTGATGGTGACGAGTCCGCGCTCGCGCTCGATTTCGACGTTCACGTTCGGATAGGAAATGCGGTCGCCCTCGATCTTGCGCGCGAGCGGGGTGAGTGTGACGCCCTTGGCGTCCTTCGGGCGGTCGGAATGCGACGCGATCTCGTGAGCGCGGGCGGCCACCACTTCCTTCCACTTCGAGTTCGGCACCACCTCGTCGACCAGCTTCCACTCCACCGCCTTGGCGCCGCGCATGCCTTCTTCGATCGAGCAGAACACGTCGGCGCGGTCGCGGCGCACCTTGCGCTTGTCGGTGACGCGGGTAAGCCCGCCGGTGCCGGGCAGCACCGCCAGCAACGGTGTCTCCGGCAGCGCCACCGCCGAGCGGCGGTCGTCCACCAGCATGATGTGGTCGGCGGCCAGCGCCAGCTCGTAGCCGCCGCCGGCGGCGTTGCCGTTGATGGCGCAGATGTAGACCTGCTTGGAGTTCTCCGACGCGTCCTCGATTCCCAGCCGGGTTTCGTTGGTGAACTTGCAGAAGTTCACCTTGTGGCCGTGGGTCGCCTTGCCGAGCATGCGGATGTTGGCGCCGGCGCAGAACACATTGTCCTTGCCCGACTTGATGACGACCGCGCGCACCTCCGGATGCTCGAAGCGCAGGCGCTGCACCGCGTCGTTCAATTCGATGTCGACGCCGAGGTCGTAGGAGTTGAGCTTGAGCTCATAGCCCTCGTTCAGCCCCCCCGCCGGATCGACGTCCATGATGAGGTAGGCGATTTCGCCGTCGCATTCGATGCGCCAGTGGCGGTAGCGCGCGGGCTCGGTCTGAAAGTCGATCATGGCCATGAAAACATAAAACGGCGCCCTCCTTTTCGGATCGGAGCCGCTTCTCCCTATGCATTATTATGCATATTCGATAGCACCGCCCGCCGTTTTCTGCAATAGCCCAGCGGCGGGTCCCGGCAGGCGCTTGTGGACCACGCCTTGCGGTTACTCAAAAAGACCGACAAAAGCTCAAAATATTGAAGGTTTCCCATTGCAATCGGGATTGCGTTCGCCCATAGTGCCGGTCCGCAATATAATTCATATCGGCGACCGATGAGCAGCGACCGTTCCAAGCCCCTGCCCGCCCGCGACAGCGACGCCTATCTGCGCCGCCTGGGCGAGCGCGTGCGCATCCTGCGCAGCCAACGCGGCATGACGCGCAAGGCGCTGGCGCAGCACGCCCGCGTGTCCGAGCGCTATCTGGCGCAATTGGAAATCGGCAAAGGCAATTGCTCGATCGTGTTGTTACGCCGAATCGCACGCGCTATCGGCCTGCCGCTCACTCAACTCGTGCACGACGGCCCCGAGCCGCCGCTCGACCTGGTGCTGCTGTCGCAATTCCTGGAGCGGCTCCCGCCAAACGAGCTGGCGAACGCGCGTGCGCTCCTGACCAAACATTTCCGCGAACCGTCGCCGAAAGAGCGCAATCGCCGCATCGCGTTGATCGGCCTGCGTGGCGGCGGCAAATCCACGCTCGGCAAACTCTTGGCCGAACGGCTGGACGTGCCCTTCGTCGAGCTCGACCGCGAGATCGAGCGCCGTAGCGGCGCCACCTTGAGCGAGATCTTCGACATGTTCGGTCAGGAGACGTTCCGCCGCGCCGAACGCGAGGCGCTCGATGCAATCCTGCGCGAGCATCCGCAATTCGTCGTCGCCACCAGCGGCAGCATCGTTACCGATCCCGGCACGCTGGAAATGCTGCTTGCTTCCTGTCTTACCGTCTGGGTCCGCGCGGAGCCGGACGAGCACATGCGGCGGGTGATGGCGCAAGGCGACATGCGGCCGATGGCCAACAGCGCCCGCTCCATGCAGGATCTGATTTCGATCCTGCGCAGCCGCGAGCCGCTCTACGCCCGGGCGGAGTTGGTAGTGACAACGACTGGCAAGACGCCGGAGCAGAATCTCGCGGAACTGTTGCGCCAGATCGCGGTTCCGGATAATCGCATAAGCGCCAGATCGGCGTAACCCAGCCACAAAAGCGATTTCAGGAGCCGGCCCGGGCCGGAGGTAACAGAATGAGCGAAACGATCAAGACCGACGTTGTCATCATCGGCGCAGGCCCCGTCGGTCTTTTTGCCGTGTTCGAGCTTGGCCTGTTGGACATCAAGGCGCACCTGATCGACATCCTCGACAAGGTCGGCGGCCAGTGCGCCGAGCTTTATCCCGAGAAGCCGATCTACGACATCCCCGGCATCCCGCTGATCACCGGGCACGGGCTCTGCGACGCGCTGATGGAGCAGATCAAGCCGTTCAATCCGACCTTCCATCTCGGCGAAATGGTCACCACGGTCGAGAAGCTCGGCGAAGCGTCGTTCCGCGTCGGCACCGACCGCGACAAGATTTTCGAATGCAAGGTGGTGGTGATCGCGGCCGGCGGCGGCTCGTTCCAGCCCAAGCGCCCGCCGATCAACGGCATCGAGCCCTACGAGAACAAGTCGGTGCACTACGCCGTGCGCAAGATGGACGCCTTCCGCGGCAAGAACCTGATCGTCGTCGGCGGCGGCGACTCGGCGCTCGACTGGACGCTCAACCTGCAGCCGCTCGCCAAGCGCCTGACGCTGATCCACCGCCGCGACGACTTCCGCGGCGCGCCCGACAGCGTCAACAAGATGCGCGCCCTGGTCGCCTCCGGCGCGATGGACCTAAAGATTGGCCAGGTGACCGAACTGGAGGGCGCTGACGGCCAGTTGGTCGCCGCCACCGTCAAGGACAAGGACAACGCGCTGGTGCGCATCGAATGCGACGCGATGCTGCCGTTCTTCGGCCTGACCATGAAGCTCGGCCCGGTCGCCGACTGGGGCCTCAAGATGGACGACGAGCTGATCCCGGTCGATCTCAGTTCCTTCGAGACCAACGTTCCCGGCATCTTCGCCATCGGCGACATCAACACCTACCCGGGCAAGCTGAAGCTGATCCTGTCGGGCTTCCACGAAGGCGCTCTGATGGCGCAGAAGGCGCATCACTACGTCTATCCTGACAAGCGGCTGGTGTTTCAGTACACCACCTCCTCCACCAACCTGCAGAAGAAGCTCGGCGTCGCCTGACGCCGAGCAAGAGCGATAGTCACAAGCGATGCCCAAGATCACTTTTGTCGAACATGACGGCACTGTTCACACGGTCGACGCCGAGGTCGGCGCGACCGTGATGGAGGCCGCGCTGCGCAACGACGTATCGAGCATCGTCGCGGAATGCGGCGGCAGCTGCACCTGCGCCACCTGCCTGGTGCATGTCGACGACGCCTGGACCGCCGTCGTCGGGCCGCCATCGTCCGAGGAAGAGCAGATGCTGGACGCCGCTTTCGAGGTGAAGCCGTCGTCGCGCCTGTGCTGCCAGATCAAGGTGACGCAAGAGCTCGACGGCCTGATCGTGCACACGCCGACCTATCAGGGCCGCTAGCCGTCAATCGCCAGCCCATAGCCGCTGACGCCAGCCTATTCATTTCATTAGACATTTTACTGCGTGGCGACCGGCTCCGCGGGCACGGCCCTCATGGAACTTTCGGCCCGTTGTGCCGTTTGTCCAGAGCCAGACCCAAGATCGCGGAAACAATGAAACCATTCGGCGCGACGCCTACCGCTCACGACGATAAGCGTCCGATCGATGTCGCACCGCCGACCGCCGATGACGGCCTGTGGTTCAAGGACGCCATCATCTATCAGTTGCACGTCAAGGCATTCGCCGACAGCAACGGCGACGGCGTCGGCGATTTCGCCGGGCTGACCGAGAAGCTCGACTATCTGCGCGACCTCGGCGTCACCGCGCTGTGGTTGATGCCGTTCTATCCGAGCCCCGGCCGCGACGACGGCTACGACATCTCGGACTACGGCGCCGTCAACCCCGCCTTTGGCACCATGAAGGACTTCCGCCGCTTCATGCAGGAAGCCAAACGACGCGATTTGCGGGTGATCACGGAGCTCGTCGCCAACCACACATCCGATCAGCACGACTGGTTCAAGCGCGCCAAACGCAGCTCGAAGGGGTCGAGCGCGCGCAACTGGTACGTCTGGAGCGACAGCGACCAGAAATACCAAGGCACGCGCATCATCGTAAGCGACACCGAGAAGTCGAACTGGACCTGGGACGAGGAGGCGCAGGCCTTCTACTGGCACCGCTTCTCTGCGCACCAACCCGACCTGAACTTCTACAATCCGCGCGTGGTGAGCGCCATAACGCAAGTGATGAAGCGCTGGCTCGACGCGGGGGTCGACGGATTCCGCCTCGACGCGGTGCCCTATCTCTGCGAGCGCGAGGGCACCAACAACGAAAACCTGCCGGAAACACACGCCGTGCTGAAGCGGCTGCGCGCCGAACTCGACTCTTATGCGCCAGGCAAGGTGCTGCTGGCGGAGGCTAACCAGTGGCCGGAGGACGTGCGGGCCTATTTCGGCAACGGCGACGAATGCCACATGGCCTATCACTTCCCGCTGATGCCGCGCATCTACATGGCGATCGCGCAGGAAGACCGCTTCCCGATCGCCGACATCATGCGGCAGACCCCGGAAATCCCGGACAACTGCCAATGGGCCATGTTCCTGCGCAACCATGACGAACTGACGCTCGAGATGGTGACCGACGCCGAGCGCGACTATCTGTGGTCGACCTACGCCGCCGACCCGCGCGCGCGCATCAATCTCGGCATCCGCCGGCGGCTGGCGCCGCTGATGGAGAACGACCGCCGCAAGATCGATCTGATGAACTCGATCATGATGTCCATGCCCGGCACGCCGATCATCTATTACGGCGACGAGATCGGCATGGGCGACAACAT
>CAYJPU010000014.1:0-34470 GCA_964372105.1 uncultured Undibacter sp. | reverse complement strand
AATACGCCTTCGCCTATGTGACGATGTATGCCGGCCTCGCCTCGGCGATGATCGCCCTGGTTTTCCTGTACGTCTGCGCGTCGATCTTCGTCTACGGCGCCGAATTGAATTCGGTCATTGCCCAGTACCGCGAGCGGCAGGCCGCCGGGTAGAGCCGGTTGGCGTTAGCCCTGATCGCCACGCCGGACCCCCGACGCTGTTTCGCTATCGAGATGTTATATTATTCGTATAATTTTCAAGTTAGTAATATAAATATTGCGTAAATATTTGGTGGACCGAATCACCGAGCGCCGATACGGTGAGTCCATTAGGATTTTGATCTTCTCAACTGTAACGGGCGAACTGCGAGATGAGATTGGCGGATAGCCCCGTGCTGCACACCGGCGGGATGCATTACGAGCCCCACGAACTTCCGACACTGATGTTTGGCCGTAAGCACGCCTTGGCCTACGTCTTGAACCCGAAGGCCGCCTGCACGCTCGCCCTGAATTTCGTTTTTTATCTCAACAACGGATACCGATATTTCGACCCCATCCAGATCCATTACAGCCGCAGGGCGCTGTTTCGCCTGCACGCGCCGGAACTGGATGCCCGCGCCGTCAACGCGTATCGCCAGCTCTTACCGCAAAGCTTTTCAATCGTCAGAGACCCGCTGAAGCGTTTTGTCTCCGGCTTTTTCTCGAAGATTTTTTCCGATGACGATCCACACGCCCTAACCGCTCGCGATTTCCTGACGTCGGAATGCAGCATCGATCTCAGTCCGGAAGCCGATGCCGCACGATCATGCCTGGAATTCGCGCGGTGGGTCGCAGTCCAACCCGACCCAAACCAGCTTGACCGCCACTTTCGGCCGCAATGGCTCAACCTTCGCCGCGACGGCCGCTTCGTTGTCGATACGATCCTGCGTCTTGAGGACCGGGCCGCAATCTCGGCTTTTTTCGCGCGGTGGATCGGAGCCGAAAAGGCGGAATGGTTCCTGACATTCCGGTTCAACGAACATATAAAAAATCAAAATACGGATGTCGTGTCGGACGAACTTAAAGCTATCGTCAGGAAGATTTATGCGAAGGATTACGAGCTATTCTATTCGTGACCGGAGTGACCTGCCGCCGGTCGCCTGAGCTGAAAATTGCACCGGTGCCGCCTTCGGCCGCCGTCTCGCCGAACATACCTTTGCCTATGTAAAGGTTACGCCGATCTCGTCTCGGTGGGGACCGCGCTGAACTTCCCGTATCTCTGCGCGAGACGCGGGCAAACTAGCCGCCCGCCGCCTCGATCGCGTCTTCAAGCGTCTTCAGCCCCTCGCGCGGGGCGTTGACCATCACCGCCATGTTGCCGGGCGGGTGCTGGTTCTTCCACATCTTCATGTGCGCGAGCGGGATGTTCTCCCACGCGAAGACCTCGCTCATGCACGGGTCGATGCGCTGCTCGAGCACGAAGCGGTTGGCCGAAGAGGCCTGCTTCAGACTTGGAGTCGTCTGAGATGACGCCGATGGCGTTGGCGCCGCATACCACCAGCTGTCGGGCAGATGCATGGCTTCATCGCGCAGATCGGCGCGGCTTTTTGATAGGCGCAGGTGCGCTTATGCTTCCACTCGCGGGCGCCACGCCTTGCATAAACAGCGTGAGAGCCCGTCGCAATGCGTCGATGCCTGTCTCCGTGTCGAGCTTCTTGGACATGAGCCAGCGGCGCAGTTCGACCTGAAAGATGCTGAAGGCGACCCATCCGATGAAGTCAGGATCCTCGGATGAATGAATCGTCCGCTGATCGACAGCTTTCTTGAAGACACTTACAACGAGACGGACGACACGTTCACGGATGGCCTGAAAGGCGGCAGCTTGCCGTCCGGAATCGTAAAACGTCATCTCACGAAGCATCAGACGTGACAGCTCCGGCTGCCGACCGAAAAGCTCGTAATGGTGGCGGAACACGGTGACTAGATTATGCAAGCACGGCGCGTCATCGCGGACACTGGCTTCCGCCCTTTCTGTCACTTCCGCAAGGTCCTCGTTGGCGATCAGAAAAAGAAGATCGCGCTTGTTGTCGGCATAGGTGAACACCGTACCGATTCCAACGCCCGCGAGCTGCGCGATCTCGCGTGTCGTGGCATCATCGAATCCCTTCTGAATGAAAAGCTTGCGTGCCGCGGCCTTGATGCGGCGCAACTTCTCAAGCTTGTTCTTCTCGCGCAAACCGAGCTGGCCACCATTCGATGGCAGCGGAGGCATTCGCTTCCTGCGTGTCGACGGCATTCGTCCTCGCGAATCCATAGCTTTCTCTGTACCATACAGCGAACCCTGTACACTTAAACACAGCGCCTGCGTCAGGCATCCAGCCGACGACTTAGGGAAGCACTTGACTCATAATTGAGCATGATCAATTATGACTGGGATCAATAATATAACAATTGCGTCCGGCGGCTCTCAGTCGAGGCAAAGGGAGAGGACACAGGTCAGCCTTTTCTGAAGACGTCGCGCGATGCTCGGCACCCCAGTAAAGGCAATCTCACGCGCCGGTGTCGCCCGCTGCACGCAATCTCGGCCTTTACATGGACTTCAAAGAATGAGCACGACGGTCATCAACACTGGAATTCTGAATTCGAGCGCGGCGCCTCCGACGGACTACGATCGTCCCGCCACCTATACGCACATGATCCGCGAGACCGATGTCTATGTCCCGATGCGTGATGGGGTGAATATCTGTGTCGATATCTATCGGCCCGACACAACCGAAAAACTTCCGGCGCTGCTGGCGTTCGCGATCTACAACAAGGATATCCAGGGTCCCGCCGTCGCCGAGGCAATTCCTCCGCAGCCTGCTTGGACTCCGCTGTGGACTGGTCCACAGGAGGCCGGCGACACTCACTTTCTGGTGTCGCGCGGATACATTCACGTCATCGGGTCGCCGCGCGGTGTCGGCAAGGCGGAAGGCGGCGGTTCGCGCCAATGGGACAGCTACGACCTCATCGAGTGGATTGCCGCGCAGCCGTGGTGCGATGGCAACGTCGGAATGGTCGGCATCTCGGGCTTCGGTGCCGAGCAGTTTCATGTCGCCAAGCAGCAGCCGCCACATCTGAAGGCGATCTTCCCATTCGATCCGCGCGGCGCCTACGGGACACTCGGAAGTTTCCGCGAGGAGTACCCGGGCGGCGTTCTTCATCTCTTCCGTTATCTGGTCGGCCACTTCTCGGCCATGCACCAACGTCGCGGCGCGCCAGACCAACTCCCGGAACCGAGAGAGACCTATTGGCGAGAGGCCATGGCCAATCCCGACTACCGCATGTATCCGAACGTCCTGAACATGATTGCGCAAAAGGGGCAGCACATGCCGCCCATTTTCGATATGTTCATCGACCCCTACGAGAAGCCGGGAGCGATCGAGCAAGCGGAAGCAGATCTCGCGAAGATCAAGATTCCGTTCTACACGGGCTCAGGCTGGTACGGATACACGTACAAGACACATCTGAACGGCGCTCAGAATTACTTCGCCGCCGTCGATGCGCCGAAAAAACTGATGTTCGCCGGCCCCGCCCACCTGGAGCGCCCCTTTCATTCGTTTCATCGCGAGATGCTGAGGTGGTTCGATCACTGGCTGCGCAGGATCGACACCGACGTGATGCGGGAGCCGCCCGTCAAGTTCTGGGTGATGGGCGAAAACCGCTGGCGCACGGCGACAAATTGGCCCCTGCCGGGAACACAATGGACCAAGCTATTTCTCAATAGCTGGGAACGGCTGAGCGCCGAGCCATTCATACCGAACAGCGTCGATGAATTTGTTCCTCCCGACGCGTTTGTGCAGATGCCTCTCACGCAAACGAAGGTGATCCAGAAACTGCGGTACATGACCGATCCGCTGCCCGATGACGTACTCGTCGCCGGGCCGATGTCGCTCACGTTATTTGCCGAAATAGACCAGGACGACACCAACTGGTTCATCATCCTGAAGGATGTCGGTCCCGACGTGTCCGTGATGAGCGTGCGCGAGGGCGAACGTGAATTGCCGACCGACCTTCCGGAGCGGGAGGTGACACGCGGGTGGCTGAAGGCATCGCTGCGCCAAACCGATCCCAACCGCTCGAAGCCCTGGAAGCCATGGCACCTGCTGACACGCGAGAGCCGCAAGCCGATCGTGCCGGGCGAGATCAACGAATACCAGATCGAGGTCATAGCGACGGCCAATCTGTTCCGAAAAGGCCATCGTATCTGCGTCGAGATCGCGAGCATGGATTCGCCGACCGGCGTCGCGGGCGCGACCAACGCTGAGTATGTGCCCTATCACATCTGCGGCAGCAAGACCGTAATGCACAAAGTCTATCACGATACGGAGCGGCCTTCGCATCTGCTGCTGCCCGTCATCCCGGCGTGATGCATCGGCATCAATAGCAACGGACAAGGGTTCAGGTATGGAAATCAAACGGGCAACAAGACGGATCGTTACGGGCCACGACATGAGCGGCAAAGCCGTGGCGTTGTTCGACGGAACGGCGGAAGCGCATCAACGAACCCCCGGCGGAAACGCCATAACGATGCTCTGGGTCACCAGTGAATCGCCAGTAGACGTCAGCGGCAGCTCTGACCGCACGTCAATCAAGGTCGGCGTACCTCCGCCTCAGAACGGTTCGATCTTTCGGATCGTCGATTTCCCGCCCACCAAGCCGGGAACGGGTCACGTCGACCATCACAAGATACTGGTCGGAATGGGCATCGATCCGGCCACGCAGGGCTACATGCGCCACGCGACCACACATCGCACGCGCAGCATCGACTACGCCATCGTTCTCGAGGGCGAGATCGACATGCTTATGGATGACACCGAGGTGCACATGAAGGCCGGCGACGTGCTGGTGCAGCAAGGCACCAATCATGCGTGGGTCAATAACGGTAGCAAGCCGTGCCGCATCGCCTTCATTCTGATCGACGCAACTGAGCCGCCCGCGTGGAAGCGAGGGTGGTCCAAGTAAGCCAAGATTGAACCAAGAAGCCAGAAGAAAACTCGGCATATCCAATCAGAGGAAACATCCATGGATCCGGGACGTCGCAAGTTCATTCAACTCAGCGCGGGCGCTGCTTCTCTTTCGATCCTACCGGGGCAAATGTGGGCCCAAGCCTATCCCTCGCGACCGATCACCGTGATCGTCTTTCTTCCGGCCGGAGCGATTCCTGATGTCATTGCCCGCCTCGTCGGAGAGGCGCTGTCGCGACGTCTGGGACAGCCGATCATCGTCGAAAGCCGGTTCGGCGCGGGCGGAAATCTGGCCTTGCAAGCGGTGACGCGGGCGCCGGCCGACGGCCATGCGCTATTGCTGGTGGCCTCGCCGCACGCCATCAACGTATCGCTCTATCCCGACAGCCCGGTCAATGTGATCAAAGACATAGTCCCGGTCGCGAGCCTCAACCGGGACACGTTCGTACTGACGGTCAACCCGTCGGTACCAGCCAAGACGATTCCGGAATTCATCGCCTACGCAAAGGCCAACCCAGGCAAGATCAATCTGTCGTCAAACGGAACCGGGGGTCTGCCCCACCTCGCGGGCGAGCTGTTTAAGACGGCAGCCGGCATCGACATACTGCACGTGCCCTATCGCGGCTCGCCGGCGGCGCTCGCCGCCCTGACGGCCGGCGATGTGCAAGCGCTGTTCGATACTGTCGGAGCCTCGCTTTCGCTGATTCAAGCGGGCAAGATTCGCGCGATCGGCGTGTCCTCCACGGCACCTGTTCCCATGCTGCCCAACGTCCAGCCGATTGCCGAGACTCTTCCCGGCTATTCCGTCACAGGATGGCTTGGCATCGGCGCGCCGAAGGGTACCCCGTCAGAGATCGTTGAGCGGCTCAACCGGGAGATCAACGCGGTGCTGAACGACCCCGCCATCAAGTCGAAGATGGCCGAGTTCGGCAGCGAAACATTTGTGAGCACGCCGGCCGAATTCGCCAAGTTCATCGCCGAGGACGCAGACAGGTGGGGGAAGGTGGTGAAAGCGGCCGGCCTCAAGATGCAGTAAAGGTCCGGCGGACGGGCGTGAACCCTACCAACCTCGTCATAGACGAAAGCGCCGTACCCTAGCCACCCGCCGCCTCGATCGCGTCTTCAAGCGTCTTCAGCCCCTCGCGCGGGGCGTTGACCATCACCGCCATGTTGCCGGGCGGGTGCTGGTTCTTCCACATCTTCATGTGCGCGAGCGGGATGTTCTCCCACGCGAAGACCTCGCTCATGCACGGGTCGATGCGCTGCTCGAGCACGAAGCGGTTGGCCGAAGAGGCCTGCTTCAGATGCGCGAAGTGCGAGCCCTGGATGCGCTTCTGCCGCATCCAGACGTAACGCGCGTCGAAAGTGAGATTGTAGCCGGTGGTGCCGGCGCAGAACACGACCATGCCGCCGCGCTTCACCACCATGCAGGACACCGGAAAGGTCTGCTCGCCGGGGTGCTCGAACACGATATCGACGTCGCGCTTGCCGGTGATGTCCCAGATCGCCTTGCCGAAGCGGCGCGCCTCCTTGGTCCAGTCGTTGTATTCCGCGGAATTCACCGGCGGCATCTGCCCCCAGCACTTGAAGTCCTTGCGGTTGATGACGCCCTTGGCGCCGAGGTTGAGCACGTATTCGGCCTTGGAGTCGTCGGAGATGACGCCGATGGCGTTGGCGCCGGAGGCCGCGACGAGCTGGACGCCGAACACGCCGAGGCCGCCGGAGGCGCCCCACACCAGCACGTTTTCGCCGGGCTTGAGCGTGTGCGGCGAATGACCGAACAGCATGCGGTAGGCGGTGGCGAGCGTCAGCGTGTAGCAGGCCGACTCCTCCCAGGAGAGGTGCAACGGCTTGTGCATCAGCTGGCGCGACTGCACGCGGCAGAATTGCGCGAACGAGCCGTCCGGCGTCTCGTAGCCCCAGATGCGCTGCGACGGCGACAGCAACGGATCGCCGCCGTTGCAGTCCTCGTCGTCGCCGTCGTCCTGATTGCAGTGGACGATGACTTCGTCGCCGACCTTCCAGCGCTTGACCTTGGCGCCGACCGCCCAGACCACGCCGGACGCGTCCGAGCCCGCGATATGATAGGGCTGCTTGTGTATGTTGAACGGCGTGACCGGCTGGCCGAGGCCGGCCCAGATGCCGTTGTAATTGACGCCCCCCGCCATCACGAGCAGCAGCACCTCGTCCTCGCCGATCGCCCAGGTCGGCACGACCTCGAGCTGAAACGATTTGTCCGGTGGACCGTGGCGATCCTGCCGGATCACCCAGGCATGCATCTTCTCTGGGACATGACCGAGCGGCGGGATTTCGCCGATGTCATAGAGATCCTTGAGAGGAGCGACGCTCCTCTTCGGGGCGGCGGCCGGCATTTTGAGCACTCCTTGCACGAAGATGCCCAACAGTGTGGCGCACTTCATGTTGCGATGCAATAATGCTTACGAGACCGCAGCCGGCACGAGTATTGACGCCTGAGACTGCGAAATTCGCCCGGTCGCAGTCCCACAAGCTAAGAATTGTTCGCAGGTCGCAGGGCTATTCGCGTATCAAACGGGGTCGCGCGGGAAAACGCAGCCCTTCCACTCTGATTGTTGCAATGCAATAAGGGACAGACCAAATTGGCTTAGAGGCCATCGTCCATGTCCGAAGCACCGCGCCGCGACAAACCCTGGATCTTCCGGACCTACGCCGGTCATTCGACGGCGAAGGCCTCCAATGAACTCTATCGCAAGAACCTGGCGAAAGGTCAGACCGGCCTCTCGGTCGCGTTCGATCTGCCGACGCAGACCGGCTACGACTCGGACCACGTGCTGGCGCGCGGCGAAGTCGGCAAGGTCGGCGTGCCGGTCTGCCATCTCGGCGACATGCGCGCGCTGTTTACCGGCATTCCGCTCGCCTCGATGAACACGTCGATGACCATCAACGCCACCGCCGCGTGGCTGATGGCGCTCTACATCGCGGTCGCCGACGAGCAGGGCGCGCCGCGCACCTCGCTGACCGGCACCATCCAGAACGACATCATCAAGGAATACCTGTCGCGCGGCACCTACGTGTTTCCGCCGGCGCCTTCCATGCGGCTGATCAAGGACGTGGCGATCTTCACCACGACCGAACTGCCGAAATGGAATCCGATGAACATCTGCAGCTACCATCTGCAGGAAGCCGGCGCGACGCCGGTGCAGGAGCTGGCCTTCGCGCTTGCCACCGCGATTGCGGTGCTCGACACCGTGAAGGCTTCCGGCGAAGTCAGCCAGGAAAAATTCGGCGAGGTGGTCGGCCGCATCTCGTTCTTCGTCAATGCCGGCCTGCGCTTCATCACCGAAATCTGCAAGATGCGCGCCTTCGTCGACCTGTGGGACGAGATCACGCGCGAGCGCTACGGCATCACCGACCCCAAGCAGCGCCTGTTCCGTTACGGCGTACAGGTGAACTCGCTCGGCCTGACCGAGCCGCAGCCGGAAAACAACGTCGCGCGCATCCTGATCGAGATGCTGGCGGTGACGCTGTCAAAAAAGGCGCGCGCCCGCGCCGTGCAGCTGCCGGCCTGGAACGAGGCGCTCGGCCTGCCGCGGCCGTGGGACCAGCAATGGTCGCTGCGCATGCAGCAGATCCTCGCCTTTGAGACCGACCTCTTGGAATACGGCGACATCTTCGACGGCTCGGCCGAGATGGACCGCAAGGTCGAAGCGCTCAAGCGCGAGGCCAAGGAAGAGCTTAAGCGCATCGCCGAGATGGGCGGCGCAGTAACGGCGGTCGAGAGCGGCTACATGAAGCAGCGGCTGGTCGAATCGAACACCGCGCGGCTGGAAGCGATCGAGCGCGGCGAGCAGACTGTGGTCGGCGTCAACAAATACATCGAGACCGAGCCGTCGCCGCTCACCGGCGGCATCGAATCCATCATGACCGTGTCGGAGGATGCCGAGCGCGATCAGCTCGAGCGGCTGACGGCTTGGCGCGCTGCGCGCGACAACAAGGCGGTGGCCGATGCGCTCGCCGCGCTTAAGCGCGCCGCCAACGGCGGCGGCAACATCATGCCGGCCTCGATCGAATGCGCCAAAGCCGGCGTTACTACCGGTGAATGGGGCTGGACGCTGCGCGAATCGTTCGGCGAGTACCGCGCGCCGACCGGCGTCGGCCGCGCCATGCGCAACGACGTCGAGGGGTTAGACGACATCCGCGCCGACGTCGATCGCGTGTCACGCAAGCTCGGCCGGCGCATGACCTTCCTGGTCGGCAAGCCAGGCCTCGACGGCCATTCCAACGGCGCCGAGCAAATCGCGGTGCGTGCGCGCGATGCCGGCATGCAGGTGGTGTACGAAGGCATCCGCCTGACGCCGGAAGAAATCGTCGATGCCGCGCGCAAGGAGAAGGCGCACGTCATCGGCCTGTCGGTGCTGTCGGGCAGCCACCTGCCGCTGGTGGAGGACGTGGTCCACCGCATGAAGGCCGCTGGCCTCGACGTGCCGCTGGTCGTCGGCGGCATCATCCCGCCGGAAGACGCGGCCGAACTGGAAAAGGCCGGCGTCGCCGCGGTCTATACGCCGAAGGATTTCGAGCTCAACCGCATCATGGGCGACCTGGTGCGGATCGTTGAGCAGAAGAACGAATTGACCAATACCTAGCCCGGCACGTCGACGGTCCACGTCTCCTTCGCCGAGGACAGCACGATCACCGTCTCGGTGCGCTCGACGCCGCTCACACCCTTGATCGTGTCGGCGAGAAACTTCTCCAGATCGCGGGTCGTGCCGACCCGCACCTTGAGCAAGTAATTCCATGCCCCGGTGACGTGGTGACATTCGAGCACCGCGCCCGAGGCCGCGATCTTCTTGAGGAAACCCGGCTCGACCTTGGGATCGGCCCAGCCGACAAAGATAAAAGCCAGCAGATCGAGACCGATAGCCTCCGGTGCGAGGCGCGCGTGGAAACCGCTGATCACGCCCTGGCCAACGAGCCTCTTGACGCGATCGTTGATGGTCGAGGCCGGTGCGCCGATCGCCTTGCTCAAGTCGGCGAGCGCCAGGCGGTCGTCCTTTTGGAGCAAGCCCAGCAGCTTGCGGTCGATGTCGTCGAATCGCGCCATGACGTCTCCCTGACAGGGGCGGGACACTAGGCGATTTTTCGACCGCTGCCCCGGCCCCGACTGCCTGCATCCCCAAAAACCGTCCTCCATACGGCTCTTTCCGTAAATTTTACGGAATATTTCGTTTGAGACCGTAATATTTATGCATTACGGTCCCGCCTACCGTAAGGGAGAAATGAATGTCGACCACGAAAATTCTGGCGGTAAAGGCCGCTTTTTTCATTGGTGTCCTGGCCTTCGGCAGCGCTGTCGCCATCGATACTGCTTCCGCCGCCGACCGCCCCCTTAAGGCGCCTGCGTTGCCGGGTGTCTATCATTGGACCGGGTTCTATGGCGGCGTGAACGTCGGTTCAGTCATCGGCCAGGCGGATGCCGGCAGCGCGGTCGCTGCCAACGGCGTGATCGCGGGCGCCGACGTCAACAGCGTCGGAGCGGTTGGCGGCGTCCAAGCCGGCTTCAACTGGCAATTCAACCCATCCTGGCTGGTCGGCGTGGAGGGCGACTTCGGTTATCTCGGCGTCAAGCGCTCGAACACCGACTGGTTCGACGGCATCACGATTGGCCAAAGAGCCAGTTGGTACGCCACTCTGCGTGCGCGCACGGGTTACGTAACCGGCCCTTCGCTGTTGTACGTCACCGGCGGCTTGGCCGCCGTGCGGATGGAAGAGACGTTCGGTGGCAATACGGCGACCGGATTGGCTCCAACCACATCCGAGACCACGCGCACCGGTTGGACGGCGGGCGGCGGCATCGAAACCAAGCTCAGCCGCAACTGGTCAGCCAAGACCGAGTATCTCTACATCGCGACCGGAACGCACAGCTTCGCGGCCAATCCCTACGCGGTCGCCGACACCGCTTCATTCAAATCGCAATTCCATGTCGTCAAAGCCGGCCTCAACTACAGCTTCGGCGGCGGCAATGATGGCGCGTTGTTTGCCGATTCGCGGACACGGCGTGACTGGTCCGGGCTCTATGCCGGCCTCAACCTCGGCCTTGGCGCATCGGCAACGCACATCACCGGCGTGAATCCGCTTGGCGATGCCGATATGAACGGACAGGGCTTCGCCGGTGGCATTCAAGCCGGTTACAACTTGATGCTTGGCCCGAATTGGTTCGCCGGCATCGAAGCCGACTTCAATTATCTCGGCACCGACAGGTCATACCAGGATTGGGGCGACGTCTATGTCTTCACGCAGAAGACGAGTTGGTACGGCACATTGCGCGGACGCGCAGGCTACAACACCGGCGCAGCGCTTCTCTATCTCACGGGCGGCGGCGCCATGGTGCGGGTCGAGAACTCCATCGCCAACGCCACTCAAATTGGCAGCACCTTGGAAAACGCGACCGGTTGGACCGTCGGCGGCGGCATCGAAACGGCTCTCGATTCGCGATGGTCGGCCAAAGTCGAAGCTCTGCATATCGACGTTGGTAGCGAGCGCAGCGCTGTGACAGTGAGTGGCCTGCTACGCGCCGTGGATTACGACCGGCGTTTCCAGGTTGTCCGGGCCGGCCTCAATTACAGATTCGGTGGCGGCAATTGACCGTAAAGTGCACAAGGAATCCGCCGACTACCCGATCGACGCCAATGCCTGCGCCAGCTTCGACGGGCTCACCGGCTTGATGAAATAGAAATTCATGCCCGCCGCGCGCGCGGCCTGCTCGTCGGCAGCTTCGCTGCGGCCGGAGATGCCGATCACCGGGACCAGTCCGCGTTCGCCCGGCAAGGCACGGATCACCTTCGTCGCGGCGATGCCGTCGAGGCCGGAGAGCGTCACATCCATCAGCACGGCGTCATAACCGCCGCGCTCCGCCGCCTGCACTGCCGCCTCGCCGCTCTCGACGAAATCGACGCGGTGGCCGAGCTCACGCAGGATCGTGTTCATCACCACGCGGCCGTAAGGATTGTCCTCGGCGCAGAGCACGTTCAACGGGCGCGCGTTTGCCGGCGCCACTCCGGTTTGCGCGACGCCCGCCTTGGCCGCCACAGGCTTGACCAGCGCGGTGAGGCGGAACGTGCTGCCGCGGCCTTTGGTGCTGGTGACCGTGAGATCGCCGCCCATCGTCTTGGCGATGCGCTTGACGAACGTCAGGCCGAGGCCCGCGCCGCCGTAACGCCGCGCGATGTCCTCGCTCGCCTGCGCGAATGGCTTGAACAGCCGCTTCAATTCGGCCGGCGCGATGCCGATGCCGCTGTCGGTGATCGTGAACACGAGGCGCAGGCGGCCGCGCGCGGCCGTCTCGACCGCGGCGCTGAACGAGACCGTGCCCTGGTGCGTGAACTTCACGGCATTGTCGGCGAGATTTTCCAGCGCGGCGCGCAACCGCAGCGCATCGCCGTCGACCATCGCCGGCAGGTCCGCCGCGATGTCGATCCTGGCGGTGACGTTTCTGTTGGCGGCGCGCGCGGTGAGCGTCTGGCCGACCGTCTCCGCCAGCGCGTGCGGCGAGAACGGTTCGTTGCGCAGCACCAGATGCACCGCCTCGGACTTGGCGGCGTCGACGATCAGCGTCGAGAGCACGGCGAGATGCTCGGCGCCGCTCTTGATGGCGTTGGCCCATTCGCGCTCGCGCGCGCCGAGATCGGACGAGGCCAGCAGCTCGGCGAGCGCGACGATGCCGGTGAGCGGGGTGCGGATGTCGTGCGCGATGCCGGCGAGCGCGGCTTCAACGCCGCGCATGGACGGCGCTGCCGCGCGCTTCCGCGTTGGGCGCGCCTTCACGCGCGGTTTCTTCGTCTTGTTCGTCTTGGCCTTGCGGCGGCGTTTCGCCATTGGTCCCCCGACCCGAGGCCGCACCTTGCCACGGACGCCGGGCTCAATCGAGCCCGACCCGCCGGCGGATATCGGCCGGCGTCACCCCCTGCGCGCGGAGTTCCCGCAAGGCCGTAGCCTGGGTGGACTTGGACAGCTTGCCGCCGGCGTCGTCGAGGATCAGCCGGTGATGGTGGTAGCGCGGCGCCGGCAGCCCGAGCAGCGTCTGCAACAGACGATGCACGGCGGTGGCGTGGAACAGGTCGCAGCCGCGCACCACGTCGGTGACGCCCTGCGCGGCGTCGTCGGTCACGACCGCGAGGTGATAGCTGGTGGGCGTGTCCTTGCGCGCCAGGACGACGTCACCCCAGACGGCAGGGTTGGCGGCAATCGTGCCGGTTTCGCCCGCGGGGCCGCCGCCGGTCTCCTGCCACGTCAGTGCGCCGGCATGCGCCAGCGCCGCAGCCATGTCGAGACGCAATGCGTAAGGCGCGCCCGAAGCGATCCGGCGGGTGCGCTCCGCTGCGGGCATCGCCTTCGCCGTGCCGGGATAGAGTGGCGCGCCATCGGGATCGCGTGGCCAAGGCGATGTAAATGCCGACTGCGTTTCGCGGGCAGCGACCAGCGCCGCGATCTCGGCACGGCTCTCGAAGCTCGGATAGACCAGGCCCATGGCCTGGAGCTTCGCCAGCGCACCACGATAGTCGTCATAATGCTCGGACTGCCGCCGCACTGGCGTTTCCCACGTAATGCCGAGCCAGGCGAGGTCCTCGTAGATCGCCGCTTCGTATTCCGGCCGGCAGCGCGTGGCGTCGATGTCCTCGATGCGCAGCAGCAGCCGGCCACCGGCCGCCGCCGCCATGTCGGCGTTGAGCAGCGCAGACAGCGCGTGGCCGAGATGCAGATAGCCGTTGGGCGACGGCGCGAAGCGGAAAACGGGTGGCGGCATAATCACTCAGTGTGGCAGGCCTGTCTTGCTGTCATGCCCCGCGCAAGCGGGGCATCCAGTAAACACGGACGGCAGAGATCTAGCACAAGCGCGGGCCAATACTGGATCGCCCGCTTTCGCGGGCGATGACAGCCGAGTAAGTTGCGGGCGACGACCAACAACATGACCCATTTCCTGCACACCGACGATGAACTCCGGGCCGGGCTGGCGAAGCTGATCTTGGCCGACCCGCGGCTCG
Source organism: uncultured Undibacter sp. (assembly GCA_964372105.1). Classification (GTDB taxonomy): domain Bacteria; phylum Pseudomonadota; class Alphaproteobacteria; order Rhizobiales; family Xanthobacteraceae; genus Pseudolabrys. Next base: position 20,490 of record CAYJPU010000014.1, on the reverse strand, counting down.
CGCCGGTGGCCGAGAAGGCCGGCGCGTTCAGCCTGCGCCGGCGCGAGGCGGGCTATGCCGGCCTGTGCGCGATCGTGTGCGGCCAACAGCTCTCGACCGCCAGCGCGGCGGCGATCCGCGACCGGCTGCTGGCCGCCTTCGAGCCGTTCCACCACGACACGGTGCGCAAGGCGCGCACCGACAAGCTCAAGCGCCTCGGCCTGTCGATGCCCAAGATCAAGGCGATCCGCGCCATCGGCACGGCGCTGGCGAAAGGCCACATCGACCTCGATGCCGTCGGCCAGATGGAGGCCGACGCCGCGCATCAGGCGCTCGTCGCGCTGCACGGCATCGGGCCGTGGACCGCCGACATCTACCTGCTGTTCTGCCTCGGCCATGCCGACGCCTTCCCGGCCGGCGACCTGGCGGTGCAGGAAGCCGCACGCATCGCCTTCGGCCTGCGCAAACGGCCGGACGCCAAGGCGCTCGCCCAGATGGCGGAAGCCTGGCGGCCGTGGCGCGGTGTGGCGGCGCATCTGCTGTGGGCCTATTATCACGTGGTCAAACGGCGTGAGGGCATATCGCTGCAACCGGCAAAGCCGAAAACCAAGGCGGCCCGCCGGAAACCGACGAAAACAACCAGAACAACTAAAACAACGAAAAGGAAAAAGAAGAATGGCTGACCTCGACGGGCCGCGCCTGGAGCCCGCCTCCGGCGCCGCCAAGCAGCTGGTGGTTTTCCTGCACGGCTACGGCGCCGACGGCAACGACCTGATCGACATCGGCCGCGCTTGGGCTGGCCTGTTGCCGGACGCCGCCTTCGTGTCGCCGCACGCGCCGCGGCCCTGCGGCCAGGCCCCGAGCGGCCGCGAATGGTTTCCGCTGACCTTCCGCGATCCGAACGAGCGCTGGACCGGCGTCAACGCCGCGGCGCCGGACCTGAACACGTTCCTCGACGCCGAATTGCAGCGGCGCAATCTGCCGCCGTCGGCGCTGGCGCTGGTCGGCTTCTCACAAGGTACCATGATGTCGCTGCATGTCGGTCTGCGCCGCGCCGGTGCGCCGGCGGCGATCGTCGGTTATTCCGGCATGTTGGTGATGCCGGAAGTGGACGCCGAGATCGACGCCTTCGCGCAGGAAATCCGTGCCCGCCCGCCGGTGCTGCTGATCCACGGCGACGCCGACGAGTTGATTCCCGTGCAGGCGGTGTTTCATGCCGCGCAGGGCCTGTCGGCGCTCGAGGTGCCGGTGGAATTCCACATCTCGCCCGGCGTCGGCCACGGCATCGACCAGGAAGGCCTGCGGCACGGCGGGGAGTTTCTCGCAAAACGCTTTGGAAGCCGCCGTTAGCGGGGCTTGCGGTTGCCCCCACATCTACTTCACAATGCCGTCACGTTGCCCTATTACTAGGGTGTTCGCTGCGTGGCGGCAGCCTCAGGAGGACCGAGGAGCGTCGCTTTGAACGTGCACGTTTCGCCCAGCGGGTATCCCGCGCTGGTGCTCAACGCGGATTTCAGGCCGCTGAGCTATTACCCTCTCTCGCTTTGGTCCTGGCAGGACACGATCAAAGCGGTCTTCCTCGAACGCGTGAACATCGTCGCCAACTACGACCACGCGGTGCACTCACCTTCGTTCGAGATGCGGCTGCCGAGCGTGGTCTCGCTCAAGACCTTCGTCAAGCCTTCGACCCACCCGGCCTTCACCCGCTTCAACGTCTTCCTGCGCGACCGCTTCTCCTGCCAGTATTGCGGCGACCGCGACGACCTCACCTTCGATCACCTGATCCCGCGCTCGCGCGGCGGCCACACCACCTGGGACAACGTGATCACCGCCTGCTCGCCCTGCAATCTGCGCAAGGGCAGCCTGACGGCGGACGAAGCCAGGATGTTTCCGGCGCATTTCCCGTTCCAGCCGACGGTGCATCAACTGCACAAGAACGGCCGGCTGTTTCCGCCGAACTACCTGCACGACAGCTGGCTCGACTATCTCTATTGGGACACCGAGCTGGAGCCGTAAGCGGGCGCTCAGATGTGAGATTGGCCAGAAAAGCCAAAGCTCCGCCGGCCCTGTTATTTGAACGGCGCGGGCCACGCCGGCTTCCCTCTCTGCTTCCCCAAAGGGGGGATGGCGCGTCGGGAGGCGCCAGAGCGCTGGCGAGGCGCTCTTTGGGCGGGGCTGGCGAACCCCACCCGCGCGTCTGGCGAGACGCGCGGGCCCTTTTGGCGAAAGGGCCCTGCGCCTCCCGACGCGCCATCCGCAGACAAGCATGCGCAGTCTGCGCAAGCTTGACTGCGCGGCACGCATTGTCGGCGCGCCGCATCCGGACGCTGCAGGACGCCTCTAGATGACGCCTGCAGCACGGTCCGAATGTTCGGATAATATACAGTTTAGGATTTCGGTCAATACCGATAGGAAATTAAGTTCACTGGCAAAACCGTCTGCACACCGCGTGGAACCGAGCAGGCATCAATCCTTTTCGATTTGACCCGCATCAATGGCGCGGGGTCGCACCTGCGCTATCCGGTTACCGGGGCGCAAGGATTGGCCGAAATGAACACGCCTGCTGGATCGAACACCGCGCGCAGCGATTCCCCTGCCCCCGTAACGCTCGTCCCCAAACCTGTTCCACCGCCGGGGCCGGCCAGCCCGCGCCAGCGGCGCACCTGGCTGATCGGCGTTGTTGCGCTGGCGCTGCTGGCGGCGGGCTTAGGGACCTGGTGGCTGTCCGGCTCAGGCGCCTCCGTCCAGTACACCGAGGCGGCCGTCGCGCGCGGCGACGTCGCGCGCACCGTGACCGCGACCGGCACGGTCAATCCGGTGCTCACCATCATCGTCGGCAGCTACGTCTCGGGCGTGATCAAGGAGATCCACTGCGACTACAACACCCGGGTCAAGGAAGGACAGATCTGCGCCAAGATCGATCCGAGCCCCTACCAGACGGTCGTCGACCAGAACAAAGCCAACCTCTCGATGGCGCGGGCGCAGCTCGAAAAGGCCAAGGCCAACCTCGCTTATGTGCAGCTCAACTATGAGCGCAACGCCCGGCTGGCGCTGACCGACGCCATTTCCAAGGATACGCTCGACATTGCCCGGAACGCGCTTGACCAGGCCAAGGCGCAAATCGCCGTCGATGAAGCGACCATCGAACAGCGCAAGGCCCAGCTCGAGGCGGCGGCAGTCAACCTCGGCTACACCAACATCGTTTCGCCGGTGGACGGCACCGTGGTGTCGCGCAACGTCACGGTCGGCCAGACGGTGGCGGCGAGCTTCCAGACCCCGACGCTGTTCCTGATCGCGACCGACCTCACCAAGATGCAGGTCGACACCAATGTGAGCGAAAGCGACATCGGCGGCATCAAGGAAGGCAACAAGGCGACGTTCACGGTCGACGCCTTCCCCCGGCGCACGTTCGAAGGCGCCGTGACGCAGGTGCGGCAGTCGCCGCAGACCGTGCAGAACGTCGTGACCTACGACGTCGTGGTCGGCGTCGACAATTCGCGCCTGTCGCTCAAGCCCGGCATGACGGCCGCGACCCGCATCGTCATCGACGAGCGCCACGACGTGCTGCGCGTGCCGAGCCAGGCCCTGCGCTACGCGCCGGCGGGAAAGGCCCAGCGCAGTGCGCGCGGCGCGGTCAGAGGCCAGGCCGAGAGCCAGGTCTGGGTGTTGCGCGACGACGTGACGGTGGCGGTGCCCGTCACCACCGGCCTCGACGACGACAGCTTCGTCGAGATCGTCAAGGGCGACCTGAAGGCCGGCGACAAAGTCGTCGTCGCCGAGCAGCGCCAAGCCGCCAAGTCCCTGCCCGTTCCGCGCTTCTGACCATGTTCATGCGTCGCCGCAACCTCCGCTCATTCCCGCGAAAGCGGGAATCCAGTGCAAGACTCCCCGCGAACGCGATTGTGGCCCCTGGGTCCCCGCTTTCGCGGGGACGAGCGGATGAGAAATGACGGAACCGATCATCGAACTCGAGCACGTGACGCGGACCTACCGCGTCGGCGACATCGACGTGCATGCACTGCGCGACGTCAGTCTCACCGTCAACGCCGGCGAATTCGTCGCCATCATGGGTCATTCCGGCTCCGGCAAGTCGACGCTGATGGCGGTGGTCGGCTGCCTCGACCGGCCGAGCAGCGGGCGCTACCTCTTTGAGGGCGTCGACGTCGCCGCCTTGAGCGAACCGGAGCGCGCCGGCTTGCGCAGCGAGCGGCTCGGCTTCGTGTTCCAGAGCTTCAATCTGCTGGCCCGCACCAGCGCGCTCGAAAACGTCGCGCTGCCGTTGTTCTACTCCGCCTCCGGCCCCGCCACCGTCGGCTCACGGGTCGAACGGGCGCGCGCGGCGCTCGCGCTGCTGGGCTTGAGCGACCGCGAGCGCAACACGCCGGGGCAGCTCTCCGGCGGCCAGCAGCAGCGCGTCGCGATCGCGCGCGCGCTGATCAACGAGCCCGGCCTGCTGCTGGCCGACGAGCCGACCGGCAATCTCGATACCCGCACTTCCCATGAGATCATGGAGACGCTGACGCGGCTCAACCGCGAGCAGGGCGTGACCGTCATCGTCGTCACCCATGAAGCCGACATCGCCGCCTACGCCGACCGGACGCTCACCATGCGCGACGGCCAGGTCGTTGCGGACCTGCGCAACCCCAAATCGTCCAAAGAGCCGGTGATGGCGCCGGCCACGCCGCGCGCCGAACCCGGGCTGGCGCCGGTGCGCCGGCCGGCAACGGCGATTGCGCGGCACACACACACGGCCTGGGCGTTCGGGCGGATGATCGTGGCGGCGGCGCTGCAGGCGATTCACCGCAACATGATGCGCTCGGCCCTGACCATGCTCGGCGTCTTCATCGGCGTCGCCGCCCTGATCGCGATGGTGGCCGTCGGCCAGGGCGCCAACGAAGCCGTGCGCAAGCAGATCGAAAGCCTCGGCACCAATCTCGTGGTCGTGCTGCCGGGTGCGCGCATTATGGGCGGCGCGCGCGGCGGCTTCGGCAGCGCGTCCACGCTCACGGTCAGCGACGCGCTGGCGGTCCGGCGCGAAAGCACGGCGGTCAGCGCGGTCTCCTATCTGATCCGCCAGTCGGGCCAGCTGCAATACGGCAACCAGAACTGGACCAGCAGCATCCAGGGCATCAGCGCGAATTATCCGCCGATGACGAACTGGAAGGTCGACAGCGGACGCGAGATCACCGCCGACGACGAGGACAGCGCCGCGCTCGTCGTGGTCATCGGCAAGACGGTGCAGCGCCAGCTGTTCGGCGAAACGCGGAGCCCGGTCGGGGCGCTGCTGCAGGTGAAGGGCGTGCCGCTGCGCATCATCGGCGTGTTCGCCTCCAAGGGGCAGACGCCGTTCGGCATGGACCAGGACGACCTGGTCATGATCCCGTTCTCCACCGCCGAGCGCAAAGTGCTGGGCGTGGCGGCGCCGTCGCAGACCCAAACGCAGCTCAACTGGATCTATCCGGACCCGCCCAATCCCTACGGCCTGCAAAAGCGCCTGACCGGCTACGTCAACCAGATCTACCTGCAGGCCGGCAATCCGGCCGACGTGCAGCCGGCGATCCGGCAGGCGACCGAGATCCTGAAGCGCCGCCACCGCATCAAGCCCGGCGCCGAGAACGATTTCTCCGTGCGCAACCTGAGCCAGATCGCGGAGACCGCCGAAAGCTCGAGCCGCATCATGGCGCTTCTGCTCGCCGCCGTGGCGTCGATCTCGCTCGTCGTCGGCGGCATCGGCATCATGAACATTCTGCTGGTGTCGGTGACCGAGCGCACGCGCGAGATCGGCCTGCGCATGGCGATCGGCGCGCGGCGCCTGCACGTGCTGCTGCAGTTCCTGGCGGAAGCCGTGCTGCTCAGCGTCACCGGCGGCATCGCCGGCATCGCGATGGGCGTGGCGTTCTCGCTCGCCATCTCGGCACTGGCCGGCTGGCCGGCGCCGATCTCGCTCACGGCGGTCGCCGGCGGCTTCCTTTTTTCGGCGGCGGTCGGAATCTTCTTTGGCTACTACCCGGCGCGCAAGGCCGCCCGCCTCGATCCGATCGAGGCGCTGCGCTACGAGTAGCGGTCGCCGGTCTGAAGCAGCGGATTACCCCTTGCGACGGAACCAAAGCACCCCCATATGGGTTGCAACGGCGATGTCGAGCCCAAAAGGCTCCATCAACGTGCGCAGGCGGGCGTGAGCCCGGATTGCGATGAGCGGCCACGAGAAGCAGGCGACGCCGGATGTAAGCGCGCCTTCCGATTCGTGGTCGTTTTCATTTTTGGAAGCGCGGCTTCGCTAAGCTCAGGCGTCAGCGGCGCGGCGCGCGAACGAGGCCTTGGCGCCCCAGGCGGCGACCGCCGCCATGAACAGCGACACGAACACGTTGTAGCCGGGCAGCGAGATGCCAAACAGCCGCCATGCGGCCTCGTCGCAACGCACGACGCGGATGCTCTGCAGGCTTTTCATGAGATTGCCGGCCGAGCCGAGTGAATTGATCGGACCGCTGCACTCCGTCGGCCCCGGCCAGAACTTCCACTCGACGCCGGCATGGAAAGCCGCCAGCCCCGTGTTCCACAGCATCGCCGCGGCGACGGCGAGAAAGCCGAGCATCAACACCTTGCGCGAGGCGCCGTAACCGCCGCCGAGCCACAGCATCGCGGCCAGCGGCACACTGAAATAGAAGGGCAAGCGCTGCTCCAGGCAGAGCGGGCACGGCGCAAGGCCAAGCACATATTCGAAGAAGAAGAAGCCGCCGATGGTGGCGAGGCCGACGAGCCCCAAGATCGCGGCGGCGGCGCGCGGCGGATCGTTGCGGAGGGCGGCCAGAACATCCGTCATCGAGCGCTCCGGACGACCGCTACGCGTCGCTTCGTGGAATTGGTGCCCCTGGCCGGACTCGAACCAGCACGTATTTCTACACCTGATTTTGAGTCAGGCGCGTCTACCAATTCCGCCACAGGGGCTTCAGGTGCGCGGATCATAGCCAGGGAAAGTCCGGGGTCAACGGCAGGATAGCCCCGCCGCTCATCGAGCGCGTCGGATGCCTCTAAACGGGTTCCAAACACGGCTTTTTCAAGGAGCGCGGGGCGCCGACGCTCACAAGGCCGCGAGCCGGCAGGGCGACGAAAGCGGTCATGGCGGCCTCTCCGGTTTCCTCTATGATCGGTCTCGAAACCGCGCCACTTCAAGGAGCCCGCCATGAACGAAGAAGCCCTGAACATGTCGCTGCGCAAGTTCCTCAAGGTCGTGGGCGTGACCTCGCAGCAGGAAATCGAAAAGGCCATCCGCGCCGCGGTCGCCGACGGCCGCCTCAAGGGCAAGCCGAGCGTGCAGGCGCAGATGGTGCTCACCATCGGCGAAATCGGACTCAACCACAAAGTCGAAGGCACGATCGAGCTGGAGTGAGGTGGCTGAGCCTCTCCACCCGTCATGCCCGGCTTTATGCCGGGCATCCACGTCTTTAGGCCGGTTCACAAAGTAAGGCGTGGATGGCCGGGACAAGCCCGGCCATGACGTGCGCGTTCACACCACCGGCGCGGCGCCGGCGTTGCGGCGCCCGAACGCCGCCTCCATCTCGCGCCGCACCTTGACCGCGGTGTCGTTGGCGTCGACCTCGACGTCCGACCATTTGAGCGCGCCGCCTTCGGCGATGTCGCGCTTGAGCTTGACGTTGTGCGCGAGGCCGAGCGGCAGCAGGCCCTGGTCGAGCGAGACGTCGGCCGGCGTCTGCTTGCCCCAGACGCAGAAGCCGCCCTCGCCGTCCAGCATCTCGCCGGCCTTCAACGCTTTCTTGGCGGTCGCCACCACGTCGGAACGGAAGCCGGTCGGCGCGCCGGTCGGCTCGTGGCGCAGCGCGCAACTGGCGACCGAGATGCCGAGCTCGAGCCCGATCATGTGGATCGGCCGGTACAGCGCGGCGTACTTGCCGCTCTTGTCCGGCAGCATGGCGTATTCCTTGAAGCAGCGGCGCGCGTAATCGGTCTCGCCTTCGAACACGACATAGGTGCCGAGCGCGAGGTGGTGCGGCACGTCGCTGCCGTCGCGATAGACCGACGACGTCACCTCGGTGACGCCTTCCTTCTCCAGCGTGCCACCTTCAGACTTCGGCTTGCAGATGTCGGCGAGCTCGAAGCGCGTCGCCGGCGGGAAATGCAGGCCGTCGCTCTGCGGCAACAGGCCGGTGGCGTTGCACACCGCGGTCATCTCGATGCCGGACTTGGTGCCGTCGACGAAGGAATTGAACATCTTCGGGTTGATCGACTTGCGGTCGCTGATGGCGAGATATTTGTCGAGGATGTCCCAGACGTTGTCGGGATTGGACTGGTGGTAGTGCGGCTCGTAGCGCGTGCCCTTGCCGGCCGAGATGACCTTGAAGCCGGCGGCGCGCGCCCAGTCGACCTGCTCGCAGATCAGCGCCGGCTGGTCGCCCCAGGCGAGCGAATAGACGACGCCGGCTTGCCTGGCGCGCCGCGCCAACAGCGGCCCCGCGACCGCGTCGGCCTCGACGTTGACCATGACGATGTGCTTGCCGGCGGCGATCGCGTGCAGCGCGTGCGCGATGCCGACGCCGGGCACGCCGGTCGCCTCCACGACCACCTCGATGCGCGGATCGGCGATCAGCGCCAGCGCGTCATCGGTGACGAGCGTGGAGCGCTTGGCGTGCGCGTCATCGAGCGACGACGCGCCGTAGAGCGCCTGCGGCCAGCCGGCGGTCGCGAGCTGGCTGCGGGCGCGCCCGACGTCGAGATCGGCGACGCCGGCGATGTGTATGCCGCGCGTCAGCCGCGCCTGCGCGAGGTACATGGTGCCGAATTTGCCGGCGCCGATGACACCGACGGTGACCGGCTTGCCGGCCGCGTCGCGCTCGAGCAGTTTGGCGTGGAGGTTCACGGGCTTGGTTCCCTGAGGATTGTTGTTATGGGCGCGAAGCGAAACACAGCGGTGCAAAGGAGACAAGCGCACCCACGCTGTCATTCCGGGGCGCACGCGTCAGCGAGCGAACCCGGAATCCAGGGTTACGGATGCGTTGCTAAATTGCTCTGGATTCCGGGTTCGCGGACTTCGCCCGCGCCCCGGAATGACAAGAAGCGCTACTGGCAGAGCGCGCGCGAGACGAACGTCTCGGTCCTGCAATCGCTATCGCTGGTGCGGCCCGACAGATAGACCTTGGGCGGGCAGACCTCGGCGGTGGTCATGTCGAGGCTTTTGCCGGAGGCAAAGCCCTTGGACTTGCACAGCGCGTTGGCGGCGGCGACGCAGTCGGGCGCGCCGTTCGGCGCGGTGCGGCATGTCTCGTGGCCGCGGACGGGGCGCGTGCCGGGCAGACGGACCACGGCGTCGGCGGCATCCTTGGCGCCCTCGGCGGTGCTCCTGGCGGCAACGCCGGCCTCGCGGCCGAAGCCTTCGACCTGCTTGCGCGCGCCGCTGAAGCCCGAGCCGATGTTGGAGGCCTGGTCTTCGAACCATTGCCCGATCGAGCCGAAAAAGCCGCGTCTCTCGGGCTGGGCCGCCGGCTCCTGTGCGGCCGCCAGCGACGCCATGGCCAGCGCGAACAGCCCCGCGAGCGCGGGAGCCGCCGTCGGACCAGAACGAAGACTTATGTGCCGTTTCGTGCTCATGGCCACTAGCTGACGAGACAGCTGCCTGATGGCATTTGCGCCGGCGCATCCCTCATTTAGGCCGGTCAGGTGGCAAAAATGAGGAATGCCGATTCGATCAAATCAAGTATAGCGCGGCGGCGATGCCGGCGACGAGGACCGCTGCGCCGATACTGACCCACATTCCCAGGCGTTTTTCGAGAATGTCACGGGCCTGATCGCCGTAGCGGTGCAGCAGGAAGGCCAGCATAAAAAACCGCCCGCCGCGGGTGATGATGGAGAACAGCAGGAAAAGCGCGAGGTTGTAACCGGCAAAGCCCGACGTGATCGTCACGATCTTGAACGGGATCGGCGTCAGGCCCTTGAGCAGGATGATCCAGGCGCCCCACTCGGCGTAGGCGGCGCGGAAGGCCTCGACCTTGTCGCCGTAGCCGTACAGCTTGATCAGCCAGGCGCCGACCGAGTCATACAGCAGCGCGCCGATGGCATAGCCGGCCAGTCCACCGGCGACCGAGGCCGCCGTGCACCAGGCCGCCATGGCATAGGCCCGCGCCGGCCGCGCCAGCGACATCGGGATCAGCATGACGTCAGGCGGGATCGGGAAAAACGAGCTTTCCGCGAAGGAGATGGCGCCCAGCGTCCACATCGCGTGCGGCTTATGGGCGGCCTCAATGCACCAATTGTACATACGGCGTAGCAAAGAGGGCGGCGCGTCAGCCTCGGCGGTCATATAGGAACTCTCGGGAACACTCGCGGGAAGGAAAAGGACGGGTTAGCGGCGCTTGCGGACGCGCCGACTTTCGAGGGCCACGACCTTACGGCGGGCGCCTTGTACCAGATCCTTTGGCAATTTTTCGGCAATTCCGAACATCTGTTCGCGCCGCTTCATTTCGGCCCAGACGTCATCGGGGTGGACCCCGGCGTGGACCCAAAGAACCACGAGATTGTACAGGAGATCGGCGCTTTCCCGTACCACCGCCTCCGGCTGGCCGTGGAGTGCGTCGATGACGACCTCGACCGCTTCCTCGGCCAGCTTTTTGGCCATTTTGGAGGGGCCGGCGCGCAGCAGGCGCGCCGTGCGCGACTTCGCAGGGTCCGTGTCGCGAACGGCGATCACGGCCTCATAAAGTCGGGCGACCGAATCAGTCATGCAGACCACAATACCTGAATGCCGGGCAAATCCAGTTAACGACCGGTTCAGTAGCGGTAATAGGGTCCGTAACCGTAATAGGGGCCGTACCCGTAATCCGGTGGCGGCGCGTACCGGTAGCCGTAGCCGTCATAGTAGCCATACCCGCGGCGGTAATAGCGGCGGGACTCCTCGGCGGCGGCAATACCGGCGATGGTGCCGGCAATAATACCGAACATCTGCAGCGCCGCCCGATCATTGCCGCGGCGATAGTGACGCTGCCGCTTGCGCGCGCTCAGATCGACGGTCTCGGCGGACTGTGCCTGCGGCGCCTTGGCCGACCCGGCCTGGGCCGGGCTGAGGTCGAAGGCGGTCAGCGCCAGCGTCGCGGCAAGCGCGGTGGCGATGGAACTGCGAAGTGTCCTGCGCATGGGGCGTCTCCGTGAATAGGTGCTTTCCTATTCAACGTGCCGCGACACCCATGCCTGTGGTCGGAAACCCGCCGACTCTTATTCTTCTTCTGACAGCAGGATCGTGTTGCCGCCGGCGGCGGCGGTGTTGACCGTCACCGCCTGCTCGAGCGCAAAACGGTGCAGGTAATGCGGTCCGCCGGCCTTGGGGCCGGTGCCGGACAGGCCGCTGCCTCCGAACGGCTGCGAGCCGACCACCGCGCCGATCATGTTGCGATTGACGTAGACATTGCCGTGTGGAAGTCGCGCCGCGATGCGGACGGCGGTCATGTCGATGCGCGACTGGATGCCGAGGGTGAGCGCGTAACCGGTGCCGGCGAGGTCGTCGAGCAGCGCATCGAGCGCATCGGCGCGCCAGCGCACGACGTGCAGCACCGGGCCGAACACCTCCTCCCGCAGTTCGCGCGCGCGGTCGAGTTCGACGATGGCCGGCGTGACATACGTGCCGGTCGGCGGCAGCGCGCGCCCGTCATCCCAGCGGAAACGCACGGCGCCGTGGCTGTCCATGGTCTCGATCCAGCGGTCGAGCCTGTCTTTGGCCTCGGCATCGATCACCGGCCCGACCTGCGTCGCCGGATCGCGCGGATCGCCGAGCGCCAGTTCGCGCGCCGCGCCGCGCACCATTTCGATCACCCGGTCGGCGACATCGTCCTGCACGCACAGCAGCCGCAGCGCCGAGCAACGCTGGCCGGCGGAGCGGAAGGCCGAGGTCACGACATCGTCGGTAACCTGCTCGGGCAACGCGGTGGCATCGACGATCATGGCATTGATGCCGCCGGTCTCGGCGATCAGCGGCACGATCGGCCCGTCCTTGGCGGCGAGCGCGCGGTTGATGAGGCGCGCCACGTCGGTCGAGCCGGTGAAGGCGACACCAGCAACGCCCTTGTCGGCGGTCAGCAGCCCGCCGACCGTGCCGTCGCCCGGCACCAGATGCAGCGCGCTCCGATGGACGCCGGCGGCGTGCAACAGCTTCACCGCCTCAAAGGCGACGAGCGGCGTCTGCTCGGCGGGCTTGGCCACCACGCTGTTGCCAGCGGCGAGCGCGCCCGCGACCTGGCCGACGAAAATCGCCAGCGGAAAATTCCACGGGCTGATGCAGACGAACACGCCGCGGCCGCGGTAGCGCAGCTCGTTGCTCTCGCCGGTCGGCCCCGGCAGCGCTTGCGGCACGAGCGCGCGGCGCGCTTGCGCCGCGTAGTAGCGGCAGAAGTCGGCGGCTTCGCGCACTTCCGAAACGCAGTCGTCGAGCGTCTTGCCGCCCTCGCTTTGCAACAGCGCGATCAGCCGGCCGCGACTTTGTTCGATCAGATCGCCGGCGCGGTCGAGCGCGGCGGCGCGCGCGTCGACCGGCGTGCCGTTCCAGGGCGCGAAGCCGGCCTGCGCCGCGGCCATCGCCGAGCGGACGATGGCTTCATCGCCTTCCTGCACCGTGCCGACACGGCTGCCGTCGATCGGCGACAAAACATCGCAAACGCGGCCGGCGACGGCGACGCCGTCGATCAGCGGCGCGGCCGCTGTCATCGACGGCGCGGCCTTGATCTCGGCCAACAGATCGACCAGCGCGGCGCTGTCGCCGAACTCGACGCCCATCGAATTGCCGCGCACCGGTTGGAACAGATCGCGCGGCAGCGGAATGTGCGAATGGCGCGCATGGGCGGCATCGCTAATCCAGCTTTGCGGCCGGCGCAAAACAACTTCGACCGGCACCGCGGCGTCCGCCGCCACCGACACGAAGGACGAGTTGGCGCCGTTCTCTAAGAGCCGCCGCACCAGATAAGCGAGCAGGTCCGAATAGCCGCCGACCGGCGCATAGACGCGGCAGGTCAGCGCCGGCAATTCCGCGAGCAGCGCGTCGTACAGCGCCTCGCCCATGCCGTGCAGGCGCTGGAATTCGTAGCCGTCGGTGCCGCCGGCATCCTCGATGACGCCGGCGACGGTGAGCGCGTTGTGGGTGGCGAATTGCGGATAAAGCCGCGGCCGCGCGGCAAGCAGCTTGCGGACGCACATCCCGAAGTTCAGGTCGGTCATCGCCTTGCGCGTGAACACCGGATAGTCAGCGAGGCCGCGCTCCTGCGCGCGCTTGATCTCGGTGTCCCAATAGGCGCCCTTCACCAGCCGCACCATCACGCGGCGGTCGAGCGCCTGCGCGGTTTCGTCGATCCAGTCGATCACGTCACCGGCGCGCTTCTGATAGGCCTGCACTGCGAGGCCGAAGCCGTGCCAGCCGGCCAGCGTCGAGGAGCGCAGTACCGCGGCAATGACGTCGAGCGACAGCTCCAGCCGGTCGGCCTCCTCGGCGTCGACGGTGAGGTTGAGATCGTGATGCTTGGCGCGCTGCGCCAGCGCCAGCAGGCGCGGCGTCAGTTCGGCGAGCACGCGGCCGTGCGACAACGCCTCGTAGCGCGGATGCAACGCCGAGAGCTTCACCGAGATGCCCGGCCGCTTGGGCAGCGCCGCGTCGTCGCCCGCGCTGGCGCCGATGGCGTCGATGGCATGGGCGTAGCTGTCGAAATGGCGCGCGGCATCGTCCGCGGTGCGGGCGCCCTCGCCCAGCATGTCGAACGAATAGAGGAATTCGCGGTGCGCGCCGGCGCGCTTGAGCGCGTCGCCGATGGTCTCGCCCAGCACGAAATGCGAGCCGAGCAGCCGCATCGCCTGCCGCGTCGCGGTGCGCACCGCCGGCAGGCCGAGCCGCTTCACCAGCGCACTGAGGATGCCCTCCGGCGTTTCGCCGGGATGGATGACGCGCGCCGTCATGCCGAGCGTCCAGGCCGACGCCGACACCAGCAACGACCCTTGGCGGCCCTCGTTGCGGGACCAGTCGCCGGCCTTCAGCTTGTCCTCGATCAGCCGGTCGGCGGTCGCGGCATCGGGCACGCGCAGCAGCGCCTCAGCCAGCACCATCAGCGCGAGGCCTTCCTTGGTGGACAGCGCATAGGCGTGCAGGAAATCCTCGACCCCGCCGAGCCCGCCGACGCGGGCGCGGATGGCGCCGACCAGCCGCCCGGCGCGTTCATCGATGCGGGCTTCGGCAGTGGACGAGCGGCCGGCATCCGCCAGCAGCGCGATGGCGACGCCTTCGTCAGGCGGCGCGTAGGGCGCGCGGAACGGCGCGATGTTGCAGGATAGGTCCACAGGCGCTCCCGCCGGCACGGCTCAAACCTCCAGCTACCCGGCCAGCATAAGCAAACTTCGGGATTCTTGCGCTCTGGGAATGGCGAGGGCCTGGCCTGCTCAAGGTTTCGGCAGCCCCGCCGTAAGTGTGGGCGCTGCCCTTCATTTGCACGCCTATATCTTGCTCTTTGTGGCGGCATGCTCTTTGCTGGGTGGCAGTGGAAATCCTGAGGATCAGCCGCGGCCGCATCCGGCATCGCCGGGCCATAGGCCGCCAAAAAAGGACACGTGTGATGCGCGCATTCCATGCCGGCCGGACCGCAAACATCGCTATTTGGACGGGCCTTTTTCTTGCCGCGACCCTGGCCACCAGCGCGTCGGCCGCCGACACCGCCATCAAGTTCAGCCTCGACTTCAAGTTCGAAGGCCCGTCGGCGCCGTTCCTGGTTCCGATCGACAAGGGCTACTACAAGGCCGAAGGCCTCGACGTCACCGTCGATTCCGCCGCCGGCTCGCTCGAGCCGATCAACCGCGTCGCCTCCGGCACCTACGACATGGGCTTCGGCGACGTAAATTCGCTGATCAAGTTCCGCGACGCCAATCCGGGCGTGCCGCTCAAGGCGGTGTTCATGGTCTACAACCGGCCGCCGTTCGCCGTGGTCGGCCGTAAGAGCCGTGGCGTCGTCAAGCCGAAGGACCTCGAAGGCAAGAAGCTGGGGGCGCCCGCGCCCGACGGCGCCTACGCGCAGTGGCCGATCTTCGTGCAGGCCAACGGCATCGACGCCTCCAAGGTGACGATCGAAAACGTCGGCTTCCCGGTGCGCGAGCCGATGCTGGCCGCCGGCCAGGTCGACGCCATCACCGGCTTCTCGTTCTCGTCCTTCATCAACCTGAAGGACAAAGGCGTGCCGGTCGACGACATCACCGTGCTGCTGATGGCCGACTACGGCGTCAATCTTTACGGCAACGTCATCATCGTGAACCCGAAGTTCGCCGCCGAAAAGCCGGAGGCCGTGAAGGGCTTCCTGCGCGCCTTCGTGAAGGGCCTGAAGGACACGGTGAAGTCGCCGGACACCGCGGTCGACTCGGTCCTCAAACGCAACGACGTCGCCAAGAAGGCCACTGAGCTCGAGCGCCTGAAAATGGCGATCCGCGACAATATCGTGACGCCCGAGGTGAAGGCGAACGGCTGGGGCGGCATCGACAACGCGCGCTTTGCCAAGGCCATCGAGCAGATCGGCCTGACCTACAAGTTCAAGAACGCCGCGCCGAAGCCTGGGGATATCTTCGACACGTCGTTCCTGCCCTCGGCCGCCGATCGCAAGTTCCAATAGAGCAGGCCGGCAATGTCGTTTGTCGCGCTCGAGGGCGTGAGCCACGCCTACGGCGCGAGCACTGCGCTCGCGGTCGAGGATCTGTCGATCGCCGTGGAAACCGGTGAATTTGCCGCGGTGGTCGGTCCGTCCGGCTGCGGCAAATCCACCCTGATGAAGCTCGCCACCGGCCTGCAATTTCCGCGCGCGGGAAAGGTGACGGTGGCGGGCAAACCGGTGCACGCGCCGGTGAAGATCGCCGGCATGGCCTTTCAGGCGCCGACGCTCTTGCCGTGGCGCTCGACGGTCGAGAACCTGCTGCTGCCGCTCGAGATCGTCCAGCCCTATCGCGGCGAAATGCGGCGGCGCAAAGCGGAATTCCGCGAGCGCGCCGAACGCCTGCTGGCCTCGGTCGGGCTGGCCGGCCAGGGCAGCAAATTCCCCTGGGAGCTTTCCGGCGGCATGCAGCAGCGCACGTCCTTGTGCCGCGCGCTGATCCACGAGCCGCAACTGCTGATGCTCGACGAGCCGTTCGGCGCGCTCGACGCCTTCACGCGCGAGGAATTGTGGTGCGTGATCCGCGACCTCCATGCGGCGCGCAAGATCACGGTCGTGCTGGTGACGCATGACTTGCGCGAGGCGGTGTTTCTCGCCGACCGCGTGTTCGTGATGTCGTCGCGGCCGGGCCGCGTCGTGGTCGAGCGCAAGATCGCCATTCCACGGCCACGCGATCTGGAAGTGACGTTCACGCCGGAGTTCCAGGACATCGTGCACGAGTTGCGCGCACATATCGTGAAGGCGCGGTGATGAACAGGCATTCTTCAATTCCGTCGTTCCGGGACACGCTGAAAGCGCGGAGCCGGAATCCTGATGCGAGCGCGGCGTGTGTTTCTGGATTCCGGGTTCGTCCCGCCTTCGCCCTGCGGGCGCCGGCGCGGCGCCCCGGAACGACGGCAGGAGCGCGGCAATGAACCCGAACACGCTGATCCGGCTGTCGCCTTGGGCTTTCACCATCGGCCTTTTGGTGGTGTGGGAAGCGGCCGTGCGCATCTTCAAAATCCCGACCTTCTTCCTGCCGCCGCCGACGGCGGTGGCGCAGGCTTTCGTCGAGTATTCCGGCCCGATCGCACGCAATTCCTGGATCACGCTGGAGACCACGCTGATCGGCTTCGCGCTCGCGGTCGGCTTCGGGCTGCTGCTCGGCCTACTGGTCGGCTGGTCGCGTGCGATCTACGCGGGTTTGTACCCGCTGATGATCGGCTTCAACGCCATCCCGAAGGTCGCGCTGGTGCCTATCCTGGTGCTGTGGTTCGGCATCGGCTTCGTCCCGGCGGTGCTGACCGCCTTCCTGATCTCGTTCTTCCCGATCGTCGTGAACGTGGCGACGGGGCTCGCCACCATCGAGCCGGAGATGGAAGACGTGCTGAAGGCTTTGGGCGCCAGCAAGCTCGACATCATGCGCAAGGTCGGCATCCCGCGCACGCTGCCGTATTTCTTCGGCTCGCTGAAGGTCGCCATCACGCTCGCCTTCGTCGGCTCGGTGATCTCCGAAAGCGTCGCGTCGAACTACGGCATCGGCAACCTGATGCTGCAGGCGCAGGCGCAATTCCAGGTGCCTTTGATCTTCGCCGGACTGGTGGTGCTGGCGATCGAGGGCATCGCGATGTACGCCGCCATGGCGGTGCTGGAAAAGCGCATGACCGGCTGGGCGCAACGCTCCGGTTTCGCGCAGACCTGAAAACCAGCGCGCGCGTCAAGCCGCCGAGTCGGCCGTGCGCGAATAGCCGGCAACGACTTTCGGCGCGCTGGCCGCACCGAAGCCGAGAATGAGCGTGGCTATCTCATCAGCCAGTTCCTCGTAGACGGCCTGCTCTCCGCCCTCGCGCACGAAGATGGCGCTATAGAGTGCGGGCAGTTTCGGCAGCGGCGCGTCTTCCCAAATCGTCAGGCCGGCCGACACCGCCCGCCCACGGGTGATCGGCATCACGCCAAGACCGGCGAAAACCGCGTTTTGCAAGCCGTGCATGCTCGGCGCCGTGAACACGTCTTCCCACTCGCGGCCGGCCGCGCGCAGGGATTGCACCGCGAGCCGGCGGTAAACGGACGGCTCAGCGTAGGAAACCAACGGCACGGGCGCGTCCGGGCTGACCTGCGTCGCGGGTCCGCGCACCCACACCACCTCCGTCTCGACGCAATGGCGGGCGCCGAGAGGCGGCGCCATCGACAAGGCGATCATCACATCGATATCACCGGTGTACAGCTGCCGCATGAGCGGATCGAAGAAATCGGTGCGAACGCTGAAGCGCACGTCCGGCCAACGCGTGCGGAAACGCGCGAGCGTATCCGGCAGCACCGAGGCGACATAATCGCTCGGGGTGCCGAGCCTGATGACGAGTTCGGGTTTGGGTTCCGCCGCGTTGAGGCCGACGATCTGGTCGTTAATGGACAGCATACGGCGCGCTTGTGAAACCACCGCTTCGCCGTGCGGCGTGAGACTGACACCCTGAGTGCGGCGGTCGAACAGTTCCGCGTTGAGCAGAAATTGCAGCCGCTTGATTTGCGCGCTGACGGCCGGCTGCGTGACGCCGAGGAACGCGGCAGCCTTGGTAAAGCTTCGCAAATCAACGACGGCGACCAGCGTACGCAAAAGATCGGTCGGGATATTCGTCATTCTTCGCCCTTCAGCATAGCCCGTAACGGCGCCATAGGGAGACATACTGCGATTCCATGATGTTCAGTCTAACATGGATTACAGCGCGATCAATTTCACCGCACGCAAAATCGTTGGGAGGACAACTAATTAAACGCAACCGCTCGACGGTACGTGGATGGGGGCGCCACCCGCATCATCACTCGTCATCGCCGCCATATATCCGTCGAGGCTACTTGATGCGTTCGAGAATGCTGACGTAGTTCGCCACCGCGGTGCCGCCCATGTTGAAGATGCCGGCAAGCCGCGCATTCTTCACCTGCAAGTCGCCCGCGCTTTGCGTGAGCTGCATCGCGGCGAGCGCGTGCATCGACACGCCGGTGGCGCCGATCGGATGGCCCTTGGCTTTGAGGCCGCCGGACGGGTTGACCGGCAGCCGGCCGTCCTTCTGCGTCCAGCCTTCCAAAATGGCGCGGGCGCCCTGCCCTTCCGGCGTCAAGCCCATCGCTTCGTACTCGATCAACTCGGCGATGGTGAAGCAGTCATGGGTCTCGACCAGCGACAGGTCGTCGAGCGTGAGGCCGGACTTCGCCAGCGCGCGCTGCCAGGCGAGCGCGCAGCCTTCGAATTTCAGGATGTCGCGCTTCGACATCGGCAGGAAATCCTGCACGTGCTCGGCCGCGCGGAACGCCACCGCCTTTTTCATTTGCAGAGCGGTCTCGACGTCGGCGAGCACGACCGCGGCGGCGCCGTCCGACACCAGCGAGCAGTCGGTGCGCTTCAACGGGCCGGCGACGAAGGGGTTCTTCTCGCTCTCGGTGCGGCAGAAGTCGAAGCCCAGGTCCTTGCGCATCTGCGCATAGGGATTGCCGACGCCGTTCTTGTGGTTCTTGGCGGCGATCATGGCGAGCGCATCGGACTGGTCACCATATTTCTGGAAATACAGCCCGGCGATCTGGCCGAACACGCCGGCGAAGCCGCCCTCGATGTCGGCCTCTTCGCGCACGTAGGAGGCCTTCAACAGGTTGCGGCCGATCTCGGGGCCGGGGGTCGTGGTCATCTGCTCGACGCCGACCGCGAGCACGATGCGCGCGGCGCGGGCCTCGATCGATTTGAGGCCCAGGTGGACCGCCGCCGAGCCGGTGGCGCAGGCGTTCTCCACCCGCAGCGCGCGCTTGAAGCGCAGATCGGGCGAGGCTTGCAGCACCAGCGAAGCGGTAAAATCCTGAGGCGAGAATCCGGCGTTGAAGTGGCCGAGCACGATCTCGTCGACGTCCTTGGCCGCGACCCCGGCATCGGCCAGCGCGTCACCCGCCACCTTGACGATCAAGCTCTCGACGCTCTCGCCGTTAAGCCTACCGAACGGGGAGTGGGCCCAGCCCACGATGGCAGCGGTCATCGACATCTCCTTTGCCGAACTTTGGTCGCATTGGTCGGCGATTGAACGTAAGTCACCATAAACTGCGCTGGGGGAGCGTCCGGCTTTGCCTCTCGTTGAAAGCTTAGATAGCCTAGCGGCGTCGTCGATGGAACTCCCCTGATTCCGAAGCCCAGAAATACGTCCGGACCGCGAACGATGAGCTTTGGACCGAGCCCCCGCCTTCGCGCCCTGATCCTGGCCGCCGCCGCCGCGGGCCTGCTGTCGGCCGCCGCGCCCTCGAGCGCCCAAGCCGAAGCCCAGCTCTTGATCGAGGCCGCGACCGGCAAGGTGCTGTACGCCGAGAACGCCACCTACCCCTGGTATCCGGCCTCCGTCACCAAGCTGATGACCGCCTACACCACGCTGCGGGAGGTCAAGGAACGTCGCATGACGCTCAACACGCTGCTGACGGTGTCGCGCAACGCCGCCGCGCAGCAGCCGACCAAGATGGGCTTCAAGGTCGGGACCACGATCACCGTCGACAACGCGCTGAAGATGCTGATGGTGAAATCGGCGAACGACGTCGCGGTGGCGATCGCCGAAGGCGTCGGCGGATCGCTCGAAGGCTTCGCCGACAAGATGAACGCCGATGCGCGCCGGCTCGGCATGTCGCAGTCCAACTTCGTCAACCCGAACGGCCTGCCGGCAGAAAACCACGTCAGTTCGGCGCGCGACCTCGGCATCCTGGCGCGCGCGCTGGTCATTGAATTCCCGCAATACGGTGCCTACTGGAACATCTCCTCGATCCGCTACGGCAACCGCGTCATGCGCAATTACAATTCGCTGATCGACCGCTATCCCGGCGCCGACGGCATGAAGACCGGCTTCATCTGCGC
>CAYJPU010000013.1:0-35582 GCA_964372105.1 uncultured Undibacter sp. | reverse complement strand
CGTCGACCACACCGAGCCGCACGCCACTGTTCGTTTCAAAGCCGACGATTTTCATAAAGCCTCTGCCTTGTCTTTTCCGCCGGACCCTGCCGGCCCAGGCGGCGCAAGGCTTAGAGCAATTTCGTGCAGACGGGAAGCGCGCGCGGCGCGTAAATGTAGCCCGTCATTCCGGGGCGCGGCTACCCCAAGTCGGCTATAGCCGACTTGGGCATCATAAGTTGCCGATCTCGGGTAAACCCGAGATCGGTGGCCGCGAGCCCGGAATCCATAATCCTCATCGCTGCGGTGTATGGATTCCGGGCCCGCCGCCATAGCGCGTCGAAGACGCGCGTAAACGCGCTTATGGCGGCGTCCCGGAATGACGAAAAGAAAACTCACACCGCCGGACGCACCGCCGCCGGCTCTTTCGACAGGGTGAAAGCCTGGATCGAGAAGTAGCCTTGCGTGTCCGTCCACACCCCGGCCGGCAGCCAGCCGACGCCGCGCGCCAGCGCCCGCAGCGAGTCGACGCTGTATTTGTAGCTGTTCTCGGTGTGGATGGTTTCGCCGGCCCGGAAGTCGATGGTCTCGCCCATCACCTTGACCTTCTGCCGCTTGAGGCTGGCGAGATGCATCTCGATGCGGCTGCGCGCGCGGTTGAAGAAGGCGTGGTGCTCGAAGCACGCGCGCCTGAAGGTGCCGCCGAGCTCGCGGTTGATGCGGGTGAGCAGATTGAGGTTGAACTCGGCCGTGACGCCGGCGGCGTCGTTATAGGCGGCGTTGAGAACGTCGACGTCCTTGATCAGGTCGGCGCCGATGATGAGGGTCGACTTGGGCCCGAGAATCCTGGCGGCGTTGCGCAGGAACGCGGCCGCCTCGTGCGGCTCGAAGTTGCCGATGGTCGAGCCCGGGAAGAAGCCGACGCGCTCGGGCGCGGCCTTGGCTTCGCGCGGCAGATCGAACGGGAAACAGAAGTCGGCAACGACCGGCAGCACCTTGAGCCGCGGGTGATCGGCGCGCAATTCGGCCGCTTCGCGCGCCAGCATCTCGCCGCTGATGTCGACCGGCACATAGGCCGCAAGCGGCCGCGCGGCATTGAGCACGATACGCGCCTTCTTGGTCGAGCCGCTGCCGAACTCGACCAGCGCGGCGCCTGCCGGGATCAGCGCGGCGATTTCGGCGGCGTGGTCGCGCAGCGCCTGCATCTCGCTGCGCGTCGGGTAATATTCCGGCACCTCGGTGATCTGCTCGAACAGGCGCGAGCCGGTTTCGTCGTAGAAATACTTGGCCGGTACGCGTTTCGGCGTGGTGCCGAGACCGGCGAGCACGTCGGTCGCGAAGGCGGACAGGTCCGCGCCTTGCGGCTGCGGACGGCGGGGAGAGCGTGCGAGTGCGTCCATCACGGCCTCATGCTTTTCGCGTCAGACGAATTCGGCCAGACGCAGCCCGCTGAACTGCCAGCGCGCCGGGGGATAGAAGAAGTTGCGGTAGCTTAAGCGCGCATGGCCTTCCGGCGTCGCGAGCGACGAGCCGCGCAACACCATCTGGCTGACCATGAACTTGCCGTTGTATTCGCCGAGCGCGCCTTCGGCCGCGCGGTAGCCCGGATACGGCAAATAGGCGCTGCGCGTCCATTGCCAGGCGGTGCCGAAGCCATCGGCCAACAGGCCGGCGCGCGCCGCGGTCTCCCACTCCACTTCACTCGGCAGATGCTTGCCGGCGAAACGGGCGAAGGCCTCGGCCTCGTAATAGCTGACGTGCTGCACGGCCGCTTCCGGATCGACCGGCCGGCGGCCGCCGAGCGTCATCGTCGTCCAGACGCCGTCGCCGCGTTCCTGCCAATAACCCGGCGCCTGCCAGCCTCCGGCCTGCACCGCGGCCCAGCCGTCCGACAGCCACAGCGTCGGCGTCGTGTAGCCGCCGGCGGCGACGAACGCGAGCCATTCGCCGTTGGTGACGAGATGGCGCGCGATCCGCATCTTCGGGATCAGCGCGTCGTGGCGCGGCAACTCGTTGTCGAAGCAGTAGCCGTCGCCGTCGTGGCCCACGGGATGGATGCCCGTGGGGACTTCGACAAAGCCGCGCGGGCCTTGCGCCGGCTGCGGCGCCTGCCAATTCGGATCGTAGGCCGGATCGGTCGGGTTGTGCGCGAAGGCATGCAGGATGTCGGTGAGCAGCAACTCCTGGTGCTGCTGCTCGTGGTGCAAACCGATCTCCAGGATCTCGAACACGCGCGCCGCCTGCGCTTCCGGCGCTTCCTCGATCAGCCGTTCGACCGCGGCGTCGACGTGGGCGCGATAGGCGGTGACGTCGGCGCCGTTCGGACGCGTGATCAGGCCGCGGTCGGGGCGCGCGTGGCGCGGACCGGCGGCGACATAATAGGAATTGAACAGGAACGGAAAGCGCTCGTCGAAGACGCGATAGCCCGGCGCATAATCGCGCAACAGGAACTGTTCGAAGAACCACGTCACATGGGCGCGGTGCCACTTGGTCGGGCTGGCATCCGCCATCGACTGCACGATCTGGTCTTCCGCCGACAGGTGCGCGGCGCGCGCTTCCGTCTCGGCCCGCACGCGGCGGAACGCGGCGCGCCAAGACCTGCGCGCGTCACCCGCCGGCGCGCGCAGAAGCGCCGAAGCTACAGTGCGCGCCATGGGTTGCCTCCGTCACCAGATTCACGAGGATGCGGCCGCGATGTACGTACAAATACGATTGATGGGCGTAATTGTTCCATCGCAAGGCTGCCAGGGCAACGGTGAATTCCCGAGGCACCGGCTAGTGACAAAATTGTGATGGCGCAGCAACATAGCAGGTGCCGCGCGGCGAACGGCGCGGACGCCGTCGTTCGCGACGGGCTTGAGTTTTTCCGCGGAAGCATTACCCTGTTTTTCTCAAGCCGCTCTTCGGCGCCCGCCGAAAGGGGCTTTTTGCTTTTTTGGCGGCCGTTACCGCACCTTGCCGCGTTTTGCTTTGCAGCCCTCGAAATAATGAGACGGAGCCTGAGATGACCGATCTTCGCATCACCGCCGGACCGTTCACGTTCCCGGCCCGCTTCGAGACGGCGCTGGCGCCGAAGACCTGCGAGATCTTCCGCACGCTGCTGCCCTACAAGGAGCGCGTCATCCACGTGCGCTGGAGCGGCGAAGCGGTGTGGATCCCGCTCGGCGACACGGACTTCAAGATTCCGGCCGAGAACCAGACCAGCTATCCGGCGCCGGGCCAGATCCTGCTCTATCCCGGCGGCGTCAGCGAAACCGAGATCCTGCTCGGCTACGGCGGCGTGTGCTTCGCCAGCAAGATGGGCCAGCTCGCCGGCAACCACTTCATCACCGTCACCGGCGGCTTCGACGACCTGCCGAAGCTCGGCAAGATGGTGCTGTGGCAAGGCGCGCAGCCGATCACCTTCGCGGCCGCGTGAGCCAGTGAACTGTCGCGCCAGGCGAATGACGCTTACAGCGTCACCCAGCCGGCCGGCGGCTCCTTGCCCGGATGCACGGTGCCACAGTGCGGGCACGTGCGGGCTTTCTCGTCGGCATAGAAGGCGCGATAGACCGGCGGCAGATCGGCGACGATGTCTTGCAGGTCGACTTCGACGCGGTGCACCAGCCCCTGGCAGTTGAAGCAGTACCATTCGAAGCCGTCGAGCGCGCCTTCGGGGCGCATCGGCTCGATCACCAGGCCGACCGAGCCCGGTTGCGGCCGCTGCGGCGAATGCCGCACGTGCGGCGGCAGCAGGAAGATTTCGCCCTCGCTGATCGGCACGTCGTAGTGCTGACCGTCATCGACCACCTTGAGCACCATGTTGCCGCGCAGCTGATAGAAGAACTCCTCGACCGGATCGTCGTGGAAGTCCGTGCGCTTGTTGGGACCGCCGACCACCGTCACCATCAGGTCGGCGTCCTTCCAGATCTGCTGGTTGCCGACCGGCGGCTGCAGCAGATGCTGATGCTCGTCGATCCATTTGTTGAAGTTGAAGGCGCTTAGACGACCTGGCTTGCTCATTGGCGATCTCCTGAATGTTCTCGCGAATTCCGGACCGGTGTCAGCCGGCGGCGCGCTTCGGCGCGGCCGACGGCTGCAAATGCAGGCCGCACGTTTCGAACGCGGCGCGCGTCGCCGCCTTCTCGGCGTCGGTCAGCGGCAGCATCGGCGGGCGCACGGCGCCGCCGGCCTGGCCCAGCAGCTCCTGCCAGTACTTCTGGTGCGCGTGCGGCTTTTCCGGCGGCCGCGTCGTGCGCAGCGCCTGACGCACCGGGGTGAGGCTGTCGCGCACCTCTTTGGCCCTGGCGAAATCGCCGCTGAAGGCGAGATCGGTGTAGTCGCGCATGCGGCGGTCGTGTTTCGTCTGCAGCAGGTACGGCGGCGACGAGCACAGATAGAGCTGCCACTTCAGCTCGATGATGTTGTCGAGCCACTCCTCCTCGGACGCGGTGCTGACCTGGATGCGGTCGCCGGCGAGTTCGGTGAGCTTCTTGTACATCGGCCGCGGCACGCTGTACTTGATCGCGACCACGTTCTCGATGTCGGCCAGCCTGTTGCACAGCTCCGGCGACATCAGATAGCCGCTGTCCTCGTGGCTCCACAGCGCCATGCCGATGTCGACCTTGTCGGCGATGGTCTGGTAGTAGCGCATCAGCGTCTGATCCTGCTCCTTGAAGAAGTGCAGCATCGGCGCGTGCACGACGATGTAGTCCGCGCCGCATTTCTGGGCGTGGCGCGCCAGCTCGATGACCACGTCCATGTTCTGGTCCGAGCACGACATGATGGTCTGCGCCTTGCCGTCGAGCGCCGCGACCGCGACGTCGAAGGCGCGCTTGCGCTCGTCGAGCGACATCGAGAAGAACTCGCCCTGCTTGCCGGCGATGAACACGCCGTCGACGCCGAGGTCGTCCGCCCAGTGCGTGAGATTGCGGCGGAAGCCGTCTTCGTCGATCGACAGGTCTGGCTTGAACGGCATCAGCGCCGCCGCCCAGACGCCCTTCATGGTGGCGCGCGAATAGGCCTTCGCGTCCTTTTTGCTGTATTTCACGGCGTGGCTGCTCCTTTTGCATGGCCCGTATTGATCGCCCGCCAGATCGTTTCGCCGGTGAGCGGCATGTCGAGATGGCTGACGCCGAACGGCGACACCGCGTCGATCGCGTCTGCACTTTGCCGATGTCGACCGGCGGGATGTCGCGCGCGCGTGGCACAGCATAATCCATCAGCGAGGCGGTGATGATCTGGCCATGCCTATCATAGACGACGCGCTCGCGCATGACCTCGCCGACGCCCTGCGCCAGCCCGCCGCGCGACAGGCCGAGGCCGGCGGCATGCGCCTGCGCGCCAAGCGTCTCCCACGACAGGCAGCCGCCGTCGGCCGCGGTGCGCGCAACGCCGGCCGGCGCCACGACCAGCTCGGCCTGCGGGCAGTGCAGCATGTCAGCCGCCGCCGGTGACCAGCCGGGCGTCCTCGACGCGACGGACGGCGCGGCCGATCCAGCCAGGTTCGGCCAAATCGCTACGCGCAGCCTTGTCGCGAAACGAAATGGTCACGTCGCCCGTCCCAAGCGGCCTTGTGCCTTTGCGGCCCTTGGGGACGAATTACGACGGCAAATCCGTTATATGACAATCGCGATTATTCGTATGCATTCAGACGTTTTTCTTATATATTGCGGGCGCGATGAACATCACCCTTCGCCAGATCCAGGCGCTGCTCGCGGTCGCCGAATTCGGCAGCTTCACCCGCGCCGCCGAACGCCTGCACGTCGCCCAGCCGGCGCTGTCGCAGCACGTGCGCGACCTGGAAAGCGAACTGGGCATCAAGCTGTTCGACCGCACGACGCGGCGGGTCGAGCTGACCGGAGCCGGCCGCGAGTTTCGCGACTCGGCCGCCAAGGCCGTCGACGACCTCGAACACGCCGCGCGCAACGCGCACGAGATGGCCGAACGCAAGCGCGGCAAGATCGCCATCGCCGCGCCGCCGCTGCTGTCCGGCGCGATCCTGCCGTGGGCGATTGCGGACTTCCGCGCCAAATATGCCGGCATCCAGGTGAGCGTGGTGGAAGCGCGCGCCGACGAGATCGTCGAGCTGGTGCGCGCCGGCCGTGTCGACTGCGGCTTCGGCACCTTCCGCGCCGGCGAAGACGGCATCAGCTATACGGCGCTGACCAGCGACAGCCTGGCGGTGTTCTGCGCGCCGTCACACGCGCTGGCGAGAAAAAAGCGCCTCACCTGGGCGGAGCTGGAAAACCTGCCGCTGATCACGCTGACGCGCGACAGCGGCATCCGGCTGCTGGTGGAGCTTGGCTACGAGTCGGCGAAGATTTCACTTAACCCCGCCTACGAGGTCTCGCACGTCACCACCGCGCTCTCGATGGTCGAGGCCGGGCTCGGCATCGCCATCCTGCCGGCCTATGCCTCGGTGGCGGCGCGCAAGAGCGCGATTGCGATGGTACCGCTGGTGAAGCCGGTGATCACGCGTGAGATCGTGCTGATCACGCCGGCCGGCCGGTCGATCTCGCCGGCGCTGTCGAGCTTCGCGCGCTTCCTGAGCAAGCACACGGTGGCGTCGTTCCCGGCTAAGGCCGCGGCGCGTCGAGCAAAGCCGACACCTGAGAGATATCTGTAAGTCTCAGTTTTACAGCGAACCGCCCGCGTCAAGTATCTGCAAAACGCTGCTTTTACAGATACCGACTTCTCGGCAGAAGCCGGAGCGGCCGGCGTGGTGAAGGAAGGAACTGGCGACGTCCCGCCGCGACCAGCCCGCATGCAAGCTAACCTATTGATTTTACGTGCTTTTGTTGACCCCGAAATAGTTGCAAAACCCTCTTGAAGACACTACGGGTTTCCCGTAGTTATAGAGTCATGCAAACGGTCATCTAGACCCCGACCTTTCTTGCCGATAGCAAGTCCGCGGGGCTCTCTGACGATGAGCGAGAGACCATTGTCCAGGAAATCTCCCGCGACCCGCTGGCAGGCGACATCATGGAAGGCACGGGTGGCTGCCGCAAATTGCGGTTTCCAGGCCGCGGCAAGGGTAAGCGGGGCGGCTATCGCACCGTTCATTACTACGCCGGGGAGGATGTTCCGGTCCTGCTCCTGGCGCTGATCGACAAGGGGGAATCGGAAAATCTCAGCAAAGCGGAGCGCAACGAGCTCCGCAAGGAATTGGCAGGATACGCCGACGACTACAGGAAAGCGGCGGCGAGAAAAGTTGCCGAGCTCAAAAGGTGATGAGTGCGTTTGAGTTTTGGAATGGAGGGAAAAATATGAGCAGACTTGGCAAGCGACTGATCAGGTCCGCGAAGGAAGGGCGCGCGATCGCGCGGGGGGAAGCGGACCCGACCACGTATAAGGTCTATGTACCCGCGAAGATCGACGTGAAGGAGATCAGAGCAAAGCGCGGCATGACGCAGGAAGAGTTCTGCATTCGTTACGCGCTCAGTCTTTCGAGCGTTCGCGATTGGGAACAAGGGCGCTATTCGCCAGATCCCGCCGTGCGCGCCTATCTCACCGTCATCGATCGGGAGCCGGAGGCCGTTGAGAAAGCGCTACAGGCATCCGTTGCCTGAACCGCCCATCAAGAACAAAGCCCCGGTCCCGCCGGGGCTTTTGTTTTGGCCGGAAGCAAGTTTGAAGGATACGCCCGCCGATAAGGGCGGGCTGTTTTCCGGGCCAAGGACCGGACGGCCCGGCCGAGGGCGGCGGCGCCGCAGGCGTGAGGCCCCAAGGGCCTTGCCGTCAGCGTCTAATAGTCCGCGGAAGTGCGCTATTGAGCCGCCAGTCCGGCCAGTTTGAACCGTTCAAGCATGTCAGGCGTGTTAGCCCATGCATCGCCTGGGAGCAGGCGGATCAGTTTGCCAAAGACAGCGCTGAATGCAGCCGTGGCAGCCGTGTCATCGAAGCGTTCCGCCTCATCCGCGGTTAGCAGCGGGCGCACGTCGGCAAGAAAATCCGGCCGCTCCAGCTTTTCGAACATGCGCTGCTCCGCCTCCGCTCGCGATATCATCTGGTTGTCTAGGGCGAGATAACGGCCGAACAGATCGACAAGCCTTTGCGCGTCGAGCTCCGCAAAGAGCGCAAGCGCATGCGCCAAATCAACGAGGTCGCGGCCCTTGTTGCGCTGAAGCAGCGCCCGCAGCTTGGTGGCCAGCAGCTCTTCGTTCGAGAACGTCGGGATGTTCGCCGTGCCAGAGAACCAGGGATTATCGACCTTGAACGGAATTACGGCTGGCGGGTCATACGCTTCCCGTTCGCGCGTATTTATCTCGACCTTTAGCCGGATCATCGCACCCGATGATTTGTCTTCGGACTCGACCCTGAAGCGCAGTTTCGGAGCGACATCGCTTTGATCGAAACGGGCCTTTCCCAGCCAGGGCACAAGAATGTCCCGAATCCGGTCCAACACGGGGCCAATGGGCCCTGCCGTTGTTCTCACAAGGTCAATGTCTTCCGAATAACGCAGCGGCTTCGGGAAATGCAACTTGTTGAGTGCTGTGCCGCCGCGAAAGCGCAATTCCGCGCGCAGGAACGGATCGCTGAATAATTCGACAAGTGCGCGCGCAATAATGAGGTCCTGTTCGACCTGCCGGGACTCCGCCCACGGCGTCGTCCTCGACCACGCGATAATGTTCAGCGCCGGAATCATTCATCAATCTCCGGCTGACGCTGAACCGTGACGCGCCACCGATCGCTGCGCTCGATCGGCTTTGGCATGGAGCGTCCGCGCTTTAGTGGCTCAAGCGCCACCCACGGTACCGGCCCCTTCGCGAATAGATAGGTGTGCAGCGCCTGCGCGCGGGTCGCGTGAGCAAGCCGATCCAGTAGGTATCCAAGGCGCTGGACAGTCGCACGCTCGAAATGCACGGCCAGGGCGGCGAGCTTTGCACCGTCAATATGCTCGCCAAGATCGGCCAGGATCGTCGCAACAGCATCCAACCCGCCCGCCACGGGGTTGTACCGGAGCAGGTCAAGGGCCGTGAGCTCGGCCGACGACACCTTCATGCTGCCGGTATCCGTCTTGCGCTCGACGATGCCGGCTTGCACGCCCTCCATGTCCTTGCGGTAATGGAAGGTGATCCACGAGCGCCCTGCCCTGATCTTCGGAAGTTGCCTGTCCGTCACCACTTGGAATTCCATCACCGCCTGGTGCGTCGCACCGTGCAGTTCGGCGGCCTTAAGCAGCCCCACATAATAGGGGCGGCCTTCGTGGTGCATCAGCGCATCAATGTACCAGGTCGGGGGCGGCGCCTCCCAGGACAGGTACTGAGCCGGTACGACTACGTAGAACCCGTGGCGCGGATTGAACAACATGCACCGCTTCTGAAGCCGCGCGGCTGCCTTCAGGAAGGCTGCTTGCGTGACGCCGAGCGCTGCAACGGCTTCATCGCGCGTGAACGATATCCGCCCCTCCGACTGGAGGGCGATGAGGTAGTTCGCAAGGCTTGATCGCTTTTGCAGCATCGTACTGAAAAATAGCACAATAGTGTCTATTTTTCAATATAAGACACTTAAACCAAACGCGGCATACTCAAATTTCGCTCGAAAACGTCCATATTCCAATATGATGCAAGATACCCACCGTCCGGCCAGCGGCGGCAATGTGGAAACGGCCGAGAGCCGCCATCAAAACATGTCTATTTTAATAATTAAACAACAAATTCAATGGGTTGCTAGCTTGTTGGTAGCGGGGGAGGGACTCGAACCCCCGACCTACGGATTATGATTCCGCCGCTCTAACCAGCTGAGCTACCCCGCCATTCCGCAACGCGCCGGAATGCGCGCGATATAGGAAGCCCGGGCGAACCCTGTCAAGCAAAGCTCGCCCGGCCCCGATCCGGACCACTATTTCGAGTTCCCACCTCAGGCGGCGGTGCGGCGGTCCGGCTCGGGCAGGCGCTGGAAGCGGATCACCGAAAAATGCCCGAGCGGCTGCACCGGGCGGCGCTCGACCATGCGCACGCCGCCGTGGCGCTGCGCCCAGTCGGTCAGGCGCTGCATCGGAAACTCCGGCCGCCAGCCGAGCTTGCGCGCGATCGGCGCGAAGCCGAGCTCGAACAGCCGGCGCGCGCCGCTTTCGGCGCCGAGGTGGTTGACCAGGACGATCTCGCCGCCGGGCCTGGTGACGCGCACGAACTCGTCGAGCGTCGCTTCCGGGTTCGGCACCGCGGTGATGACGAACTGCGCCACCACGACGTCGAACGCGCCGTCCGGCAGCGCGAGATGCTCGGCGTCCATCACCGACAGGATATCGACATGGGTGAGCTTGTGTTCGGCGACGCGCTCGACCGCCTGGCGCAGCATCGGCTCGCACAGGTCGACGCCGACGATGCGGTTGTGGCGCGCGTAGTCGGGCAGCGAGATGCCGGTGCCGACGCCGACTTCGAGGATGCGGCCGCCGGACGCGCCGCAGGCCTGTTCGGCGGCGGCGATCGCCGCGGCGCGGCCGGGCGCGAACACCTTGCCGAACACGGCGTCGTAAATCGGGGCCCAGCGCGCGTAGGCGCGCTCGACGCTCGATTTGTCGATGTCTGCCCCCATGCTGTCCCGGAACTTAACCGCGCATCGCGGCCGCCACGCGCTCGCGCAACGGCGGCGCCGTCTCGGCCGACGCCACGGCGCTCTTGATGAAGCCGCCGCCAAGCACGC
The DNA here is from genome assembly GCA_964372105.1 of uncultured Undibacter sp. Taxonomy (GTDB): domain Bacteria; phylum Pseudomonadota; class Alphaproteobacteria; order Rhizobiales; family Xanthobacteraceae; genus Pseudolabrys. The sequence goes on along the minus strand of CAYJPU010000013.1, from coordinate 24,977 downwards.
GCGCCTGACCTTCGCCGGCGTCGTAGAACACGCAGGCCTGGCCGGGCGACACGCCAAGTTCGCCGTCGGCGAGCTCGACTTCGTAGCCGCCGTTGCCGGCGCTCAGCCAGCCCGCCTGCGGCGGTCGGGTCGACCTGACTTTGACGAACACTTCGCGACGGTCGTCGGCGAGCGCTTCGTCGATCGAGCCGTCGCCGATCCAGTTGACGTCGCGCAGCACGATGCGGCTCATGCGCAAGGCCTCGCGCGGGCCGACCACGACGCGGCGGCTCTCGGCGTCGAGCCGCACCACGTAGAGCGGCGAGCCGGTGGCGACGCCCAGGCCGCGGCGCTGGCCGACGGTGAAATGGATGATGCCGGAATGCGTGCCCAGCACTTTGCCGTCGAGGTCGACGATCTCGCCGGCCTCCGCCGCGCCCGGCTTCAGGCGCTCGATGATGTCGGCGTAGTGCCCGGACGGCACGAAGCAGATGTCCTGGCTGTCGTGCTTTTCGGCGATCGCCAGGCCAAACTGGCGCGCCAGTTCGCGCGTCTCGGCCTTGGTGCGGTCGCCGAGCGGGAAGCGCAGGATGTCGAGCTGCTCGCGCGTGGTGCCGAACAGGAAATAGCTCTGGTCGCGCTCTGCTTCCTTGGCGCGGTACAGCGCGCGGCCGCCGCCGGGCAAGGCGCGCGACGCGACGTAATGGCCGGTCGCCAGCACCTCGGCGCCGAGTTCGCGCGCGGTGGCCAGGAGGTCGTGGAACTTGATCGACATGTTGCAGTCGACGCACGGCACCGGCGTCTCGCCGTCGATGTAGCTCTGCGCGAAGCGGTCGATCACCGCTTCCTTGAAGCGGCTTTCGTAGTCGAGCACGTAATGCGGGATGCCGATGCGCTCGGCCACCGAGCGGGCGTCGTAGATGTCCTGCCCCGCGCAGCAGGCGCCCTTGCGGTGGACGGCGGCGCCGTGGTCGTACAGCTGGAGCGTGACGCCGACCACGTCGTAGCCCTCGGCCTTCAGGAGCGCAGCCGTCACCGAGGAATCGACGCCGCCGGACATGGCGACGACGACACGGGTGTCCTGCGGGCGGCCGGCAAGGTCGAGGGAGTTGGTCATGGCTCTTCTTACTATAGGTGGCGACGGGGGGTGCGCAATGTAAGCCGGCCTTCATGTGAGGCCGCCTTCATGTGAGGCCGCCTTTATGTGAGGCCGCCTTCTTCATGTGAGGCGACCTTCATGACCGAGGGTCAGGTTTCCGCCCGGCAAATCTTGCCGCGCCAGCTGCAGCGGCTGCCGGGTTGGACGCGTCATAGCCTCGATCCCGTTTTCATAAACAATTGAAATAACTTGAGAATATGTCCGCCACGCGGCTGGCCTGGCGATTGCAGATCGAACGCCGGTTATCCGGAGGTTCGAAGTGCCGCACGTCGCGTCCCCCACCAAGCCTTATACCGTCAAGCCGTCGCAGTCGCAGGCCGCCCGGCCGCCGCAGGCCAATGAGCGCCCGCAGGCGGCGTTCGAGAGCATGATCGACGACAACGCGGCGAATACGCCCGCCGCCGCCAAGGACCAGAGCGCCGCGGACCGCGCGCAAAGCAGGCCGGCGGCCAAGGCCGAGCCGGGCAAAAGCACCAACGACGCCAAGCCGGCCGACGGCGAGCGGCTGGCCAAGGCCGGCAAAGCTGACAAGGCTGACAAGGCTGACAAGCCCGCCGAGACCGGCAAGACGAACGCGACTGATAAGCCGGAGGCTGAGGCCAAGGCGGAAGACGCCGCCCCTACCGAGCCAGTGACCGATCCGGCCACCGCCATCGTCACCCCCGAGCCGGCCGCCGCCACCCTCATCATGCCGGACGGCACGCTGGCGGTGGCGCTGCCGGTCCAGACCCCGCCCTCGGGCGAGGCCCAACCCGCGACTGCGACCGCCGAAGAGGCGCAAGCGCCGGTGATCGCCGCGCTCGCCGGTGAGACGCCGGTCGATCCGGCCGCCACCCAGGATAAAGCCGTACCGGCCGGCAAGGACAAACCGGCGGACGCTGCGCAAACCACGGACGGCGGCGAAGGCACCGGCAAGCCGGTTGCGCAGGCGCAGCCCGCCGACGGCAGGGCGCCGCACGTCGCGCTCAGCGATGCCGAGAAGGAACTCGTCGCGCACGCGCGCGGCGAAGGCACGGACAATCCCCATCGCACGGTCAACGAAGGCCCGGCGCAGACTGACACCCAGGCACCGGCCGCGAAGGCCGTCACCGACCTGCCGCCGCCGCAACTGCACACGCCGGCGCACGCCACGCCCGGCTCGGCCGTCGCTAATGCCGCCGCGCCGCAGAACGCCGCGCAGACGCCCATCCCGCTTGCCGGCGTGCCGGTCGAAATCGCCACCAAGGCGCGCGACGGCAAGACCAACTTCGACATCCGCCTTGATCCGCCCGAGCTCGGCCGCATCGAAGTGCGTCTGAACATCGACCGCGACGGCAACGTCACGTCGCGCCTGATTGCCGACCGTCAAGATACGCTCGACCTCTTGCGCCGCGATTCCTCGGGCCTCGAGCGCGCGCTACAGGACGCCGGCCTGAAGACATCCGACAATGGCATGCAGTTTTCGCTGCGCGATCAGTCGCTGAGCCAGCAGCAGAACGACGGCAACAAGAACGGCGTCGACACTGCGGACATGATTGCGCAGGACGACACGCTCCCCACCATCGACAGCCCGGTGCAAAGCTACGGCCGTCTGGCCGGACGCAGCGGCGGGCTCGACATCCGCGTCTGAGGATCATTTTATGGCTACCATCACCGCCACCCCGGTCACGTCGAGTGCGACGAACACGACGAACACCACGACGACCGCGGTCGACAGCGCGACGCTCGCCAACAACTTCTCGACGTTTCTGACGCTGCTGACGACGCAGCTAAAGAACCAGAACCCGCTCGATCCGATGGACACCAACCAGTTCACCCAGCAACTGGTGCAGTTTTCGCAGGTCGAGCAGCAGATGAAGGCCAACGACCAACTCAGCTCGCTGGTCGCGCTCGAGAAGTCCGCGCAATCGACTACCGCGCTCGCCTATGTCGGCGCCACCGTAGTGGTGGACGGTTCGACCGCCGCGCTCACGAGCGGCACCGCGAACTGGAGCTTCAACGTCACCAAGCCGGCGACCGCGACCGTCACCATCAAGGATTCCACCGGGCAGACCGCCTATAGCGGCAGCTTCTCGGTCAATCCGGGCGACCAGTCGTTCACCTGGGACGGCAAAGGCACCGACGGCACGCAGTGGGCGGACGGCAACTACACGATGACCGTCACCGCGGTCGACGCCAACAACCAGTCGACCGCGATCTCGACCGAAGTGCAGGCAACCGTCGACTCGGTCGATCTGACGCAGACGCCGCCGCTTTTGTTTATCAACGGCAACAGCTACACGATGGACAAGATCAAGCGCATCGTGCGCGCGGGCTACGCGTCCTGAGCCTGTTCAGGCGCGGACGCTCGCGATCGCGGCAATAACGGGCTGAAGGCGACCAGCCCGACGACGACCGCGAGCCCGAACACGGCGGCCGCCTCCCGGAAGTCACGCCAGCCGGACTGCGCCCACAGCACGATCACCGGCGTTACCACCAGGGCGCCGGTGGCGTCCCCCAGCCACCAGGTTACCCAGATCGGCGCGAAATGGTGGTAGCGCTGAAGACGGTGGCACGGCCGACGCTGACCAAGGCGAACTTCGCGACCCGGGTCGGCTCAAAAACGTGTCCGCCAGCGGCCGATCAGGGCCCGCCGAGCAGGACCGCAGCCAGGGCAAGGCCCGTCGGCGGCCAGATCGGGCTCGCACTGGGATTGACCGAGGCGAGTTGCAGGCCGAGCTTGGCCAAGACGAAATAAAAAAACGCGACGGCCACGAGCGCGCCGAGATAGCGCCTGACTGCATGCCAATACCCCTCGCCGGGAACAAATTTTTTCAATCGGTACCTCAGAAAACGCCCATTCGCGCTATATTATTTTAACATCAGTGCGGCACGGCGCCCGCACGAGAGCGATGCGCGGCTTTCAAGTGTAACCAAAAGGTTAGCGGAAACAGGCCAAACATTTGCCTTTGCACCGGGTTAGCTTAGGCAAATTTTAAGCCGCGGCTTGTAGTTTTTGCCTAGTAATTGTCGTCGAGTACTTGTGAGTGTACCAATGACCGAACCCCACCGCCCGAGGGTAAAGTATGTCATCGGGCCAGATGGCAGTCCGCTGACGATCGCGGATTTGCCGCCGCCGACCACGAAGCGCTGGGTGATCCGGCGCAAGGCCGAGGTCGTTGCAGCCGTTCGCGGTGGCCTGCTGTCCCTCGAAGAAGCCTGCGCGCGCTATACGCTGACGGTCGAAGAATTCCTGTCCTGGCAATATTCGATCGACCAGCACGGCCTCGCCGGTCTGCGCACCACGCGCATTCAGCAATACCGGCAGTAACAACTCTTAATCTGCATTGCCAAAAAATCGCCGACCCACGTGGTCGGCGATTTTTTGTTGTCTGAAGCCGTTTCTTTTAACCACGCGGCCGTCATATCAGTTGAAGTTCTGGCGGTATTAACCTGACGCTAACCATAAACTGGGCAAATCTTGCCGGGTGAGGCGCGCATCCCGCGCCCGTGCGGTGGGACCTGGACCGGTGCAAGGTTTCTTCGATTTCGTGAAGTCGCTAGGTGCTGCGCGAATGGCGGCGATGGCCGCAGTGACGCTGGCACTCATCGGATTCTTCTCGTTCCTGATGGTCCGGATGACGGCGCCCGCCATGGTGCCGCTGTTCACCGACCTTTCGGTCGAGGATTCGGCCTCGATCATCAAGGATCTCGAGCGCCAGGCAATTAAATATGAAATCAAGAACGACGGCGCGATCGTGACGGTGCCGAAGGAGCAGGTCGCCCGCCTGCGCATGAAGCTCGCCGAATCAGGCCTGCCGAAGGGTGGCGGCGTCGGCTACGAGATCTTCGACAAATCGGACGCCCTTGGCGCCACCACGTTCATTCAGAATATCAATCACCTGCGTGCGCTGGAGGGCGAGCTCGCCCGCACCATCCGCTCGATCGATCGGGTGCAGGCGGCGCGCGTGCATCTGGTGCTGCCGGAGCGGCCGCTGTTCTCGCGCGACAAGGTCGAGGCCTCCGCCTCGATCGTCCTGAAGGTGCGCGGCAGCCTGGAGGCGGCGCAGGTCCGCTCCATCCGCCATCTGGTCGCGACCGCGGTCAACGGCCTCAAGCCCGAGCGTGTCTCGGTGATCGACGAGACCGGCCGCCTGCTCGCCGACGGCGCCAAGCAGGACGGCGCCCTCGGCGGCGTCGGCGCCGACGAGCGCAAGACGGCATTCGAGAACCGCATGCGTAACGAGGTCGAAGCGATCGTGTCCTCGGTGGTCGGTCCCGGCCGCGCCCGCGTTCAGGTCACCGCCGATTTCGACCTCAACCGTATCACCCAGACCTCGGACAAGTTCGATCCCGAAGGCCGCGTCGTGCGCTCCAGCCAGACGCGCGAGGAGCAGTCGGCGTCGGGCGACGGCGCCAGCGGGGGCCCGGTGTCGGTCGGCAACGAGCTGCCGGCCGCCGACAAAGCCGGTGGCGGCGCTGCCGGCGGGCGCGACCAAGCCCGCAAGTCCGAGGAAATCGTCAATTACGAGATCTCGCGCACCACCAAGACCGAGGTGATCGAGGCCGGCCGCGTCAACCGCATTTCGGCCGCCGTCCTGGTCGACGGCAACTACACCAAGAACGACAAAGGCGAGATGGTCTATCAGCCGCGGTCGAAGGAAGAGATCGACCGGATCGCCGCACTGGTGCGCTCGGCCATCGGCTTCGACGCCAAGCGCGGCGACCAGCTCGAAGTGGTCAACCTGCGCTTCGCCGTGACCACGCCCTCGCCGATCAACGAGCCGGTCGGCTGGATGAACCTCATCCAGTTCACCAAAGAAGACATCATGCGCAGCGCCGAGCTCGGCGTAATGGCGCTGCTCGGCCTGATCGTGTTGCTGATGGTGGTGCGGCCGCTGGTACGCCGTATCGTCACGCCCGAGGGCATGGAGCGCGGCAAGCTCGCCGGCGCGGCCGGCATGGCCGGTGTCGCCGGTGCAGTCGGCGGCAACGCAGCCATCGGCAGCAACGGCATGACCGTCTCCGGCAACGGCAACGGCAGCATCACCAACAACGGCGGTCCCAGCGTCTCCATCGTCGGCGGCGACGAGGCGGTGGCGATCTCAAACCGCACTTCCGCCATGATCGACATCGCGCAGGTGCAGGGACAGGTGCACGCTCAGTCGGTGCAGAAGGTCGGCGAACTCGCCGAGAAGAACCCGCACGAGGCGGTCTCGATCATCCGTAACTGGCTCCACGAAGACGCGGCCTGATCCATGCCCTCAGCCTACGCCCCGAAAAAGAACGAAACGACCGAGGTCCGCGACGATATCGGCGGCCTGATGGCCGAACTCGCCAACCGCCCGCAGGCCGCGCAGACGCGCCGCAAGCTCACCGGTCCCGAACGCGCCGCGGTGCTGATGCTCGCGCTCGGCGATCACGGCGGCAAGATCTTCGCGATGCTCGACGACGACGAACTGCGCGAAATCTCGATCGTGATGTCGTCGCTCGGCACCATCGACGCGGAATCGGTCGAGCAACTGCTGCTTGAATTCGTCGGCCGCATGTCGGCCTCCGGCGCGCTGCTCGGCAACTACGACGCCACCGAGCGGCTGCTCTTCCAATACCTGCCGCCCGAGCGCGTGCACGGCATCATGGACGAAATCCGCGGCCCCGCCGGCCGCAACATGTGGGAGAAGCTCGCCAACGTCCAGGAAGAGGTGCTGGCGAATTACCTCAAGAACGAATACCCGCAGACCGTCGCGGTGGTGCTGTCCAAACTGCGCCCCGAGCACGCCGCACGCGTGCTCGCCATTCTGCCGGAAGATCTCTCGCTCGACGTGGTCAACCGCATGCTCAAGATGGAAGCGGTGCAGAAGGAAGTGATCGAACGCGTCGAGCAGACGCTGCGCACCGAATTCATGTCGAACCTGTCGCAGACCCGCCGGCGCGACGCCCACGAGGTGATGGCCGAGATCTTCAACAATTTCGACCGCCAGACCGAAACCCGCTTCCTGACCCAACTGGAAGAGGAAAATCGCGACGCGGCCGAGCGCATCAAGGCGCTGATGTTCACCTTCGACGACTTGGTCAAGCTCGACAACGGCTCGATGCAGACGCTGATGCGCAACATCGACAAGGACAAGCTGGCGATCGCGCTCAAGGGCGCCAACGAGACCGTCCGCCAGTTCTTCTTCAGCAACATGTCGTCCCGCGCCGCCAAAATGCTGGTCGACGACATGCAGGCTTTGGGCGCGGTGCGCCTGCGCGACGTCGATGAGGCGCAGGGCCTGCTGGTCAATATCGCCAAGGATCTCGCGGCCAAGGGCGAAATCCTGATCTCGAAGAGCCAAGGCGACGAAGAGCTCATTTACTAAGGCACCAATGAAAGCGACCGCCAAATATCTGTTCGACGAGGACTTCGCCACCGGCGAGAAGCCGACCATCACCGTGGTCGAGGCCGAGCGCCGCCGCGTCGACGCCGAATCGCTGGCCTATCGCAACGGCTTCACCGCCGGCCAGGCGCAGGCGCAGGGCGAAGCCACTCAGCGTATCGCCAACGCACTCGGCGTCATCGCCGACGGGCTGGAGCGGCTCAACCGCGCGCTCGCCAGCATCGAAGCGCGGCTGGAATCGGAGGCCGTCGAGGTCGCGGTCGCGGTCGCCTCCAAGCTGGCGCCCGAACTGATCGCGCGCGAACCGTTCACCGAAATCTCCGCGCTCGCCACCGACTGCTTCCGCCAACTGGTGACGACGCCGCACATCGTGGTGCGCATCAGCGCCGACATCCACGACGCCGGCCAAGAGAAGCTCGAAGAGATCGCGCGCGCGCGCGGCTTCGAGGGTCGGCTGATGGTGCTCGCGGACGGCGCGCTCGCCCCCGGCGACTGCCATATCGAATGGTCCGAAGGCGGCATCAAGCGCGATCAGGCCGCCACCCTTTCCGTCATCAGTGACGTCGTCGGCCGCTATGTGGCGGCGCGCACGGCAACCGAGCACTAGGAATTCCGGAGAAGCATGACATGAGTGATGACAGCAAGGTGCCACTTCCCAATCTCGAAGGCAACGAGATGGAAACCGTCGTGGAGGCCGGCTCGCTGGCGCCCTCCGACAACGAAGTGACGCGCGGCGCCGCCGATCTGGAAGCGGTGTTCGACGTACCTGTGCAGGTCTCGGCCGTGCTCGGCCGCGCCCGCATGGAGATCGGCGATCTGCTGCGCATGGGCCCCGGCGCCGTACTCGAATTGGACCGCAAGGTCGGCGAAGCGATCGATATCTATGTCAACAACCGCCTGGTCGCGCGCGGCGAAGTCGTGCTGGTCGAGGAGAAGCTCGGCGTGACCATGACGGAAATTATCAAAGCTGATAAGAATTGAGGGGAATACTGCCATGCGTCTTCTGATCATCGGCACCCTGGGCGGGCAGCTCACGATCGCGAGCAAGATCGCGATGGAAAAAGGCGCCAGCGTCACCCACGCCGACACCAACGAGCAGGCGCTCGCCGTGCTGCGGTCCGGCCGTGGCGCCGACCTGCTGATGGTGGACGTATCCCTCGATATCCGCGACCTGGTCACGCGGCTGGACGCCGAGCGCATTCACGTGCCGATCGTCGCCTGCGGCGTCACCAACGACGCGCGCGCGGCCGTGCGCGCCATCCATGCCGGCGCCAAAGAATACATCCCGCTGCCGCCCGATCCGGATCTGATCGCGGCCGTGCTCGCCGCCGTCGCCGACGATACACGCGACATGATTTATCGCGACGAGTCGATGGCCAAGGTGGTCAAGCTTGCCCAGCAGATCGCGCCGAGCGACGCCTCCGTGCTGATCACCGGCGAAAGCGGCACCGGCAAGGAGGTGCTGGCGCGCTTCCTGCACAGCCGCTCGCTGCGCGCCAAGAAGCCGTTCATCAGCGTCAATTGCGCGGCGATCCCCGAACATCTGCTCGAATCCGAACTGTTCGGCCACGAGAAGGGCTCGTTCACTGGCGCGGTCGCGCGCCGCATCGGCAAGTTCGAGGAAGCCAACGGCGGCACGCTGCTGCTCGACGAAATTTCCGAGATGGACGTGCGCCTGCAGGCCAAGCTCCTGCGCGCGATCCAGGAGCGCGTCATCGACCGCGTCGGCGGCGCCCGCCCGGTGCCGGTCGACATCCGCATCATCGCGACCTCCAACCGCAATCTGGTCGACGCCGTGCGCGCCGGCACGTTCCGCGAAGACCTGCTGTTCCGGCTGAACGTCGTCAATCTTAAGCTGCCGCCGTTGCGCGAGCGGCCGGCCGACATCATCGAGCTGTCGCAATACTTCATCAAGAAGTACGCGCTGGCCAACAGCCTGCCGGTGCGGGTGCTGTCGGCGGAGGCGCGCCGCGCGCTCTCGACCAACCGCTGGCCCGGCAACGTGCGCGAACTGGAGAACACTCTGCACCGTGCGGTGCTGCTGTCGAGCGACAGCGAGATCGGCATCGAGGCCATCCTGGCGCCCGATGGCGGTCAGCTCGACAACGCGCACGGCACCGGCGCGGCCGCGCACGCGGCGCTGGCCGCCGAACAGGTCACGCGCAGCCTGGTCGGCCGCACGGTGGCCGAGGTCGAGCGCGACCTGATCCTGGAAACGCTCAAGCACTGTCTCGGCAACCGCACGCACGCGGCCAACATCCTCGGCATCTCGATCCGCACGCTGCGTAACAAGCTCAACGAATATGCCGGTGACGGCGTGCCGGTGCCGCCGCCGCATGGCGGCGAGGCGCTGCGCGGCGCGGCGTAACGTCACGCGCTCGTCCCCGCGCAGATGTGTGAGCCCGCGGTTTTCACTTAGGCTCCAACTGCACAAAGCCCGGCGAAATGGCCGGGCTTTCTGCTTTCAAATCCTGTCAGCCGGGCTTGCTTCAGCTACGGCCGGCCTTCTTCTTGTCGCGGACGGTGTCGAGCGCGACCGCCTTGGCCATGAGATCGTTGCTCATGGTCTCGAGATCGGCCGCCAGTTCGCGGCCGATGCGCGCCAAGCGCATGCACCGGTCCGCCGCGTCGATGAGGTATTGTTCGGTATCCGACATAGGCTGCTCCATTCAACTTTGCGGCGGCATATACGAGAAATCCGTGTTGTTTCAAGATTGTTCGCCTACAACTAAAGTTTCGCAGTGTGTACAGCGCGATAGGCAGGGATATGGGCGACGAGACAGGGATTCTCTTCAAGATCGTGCCGGCCACGCTGTGGCGGGAGGCCGAACGCACCGGCGTTTTCCGCGGCTCCGAAGTCGATGTCCGCGACGGCTTCATCCATTTCTCCACTGCGTCGCAAGCCGTTGAGACCGCCGCCAAGCACTTCGCCGGGCAGAGCGACCTGCTGCTGGTCAGCGTCGATGGCAGACGGTTGGGTCCGGCGCTGAAATGGGAGTCTTCGCGCGGTGGCGCGCTGTTCCCGCACCTCTATGGCGACCTCGCACTCGACGCGGTCATCAAGGTCGCGCCACTGCCCCTGGGCGCCGACGGCCATCACCGCTTCCCGCCGCTCGGCGCTTGAGCGCGCTCGCCGCCGTCATTGTCGAGCCACCGAGCCCGGCCTAGTCTACCGGCCGGACCCGGCGCAACCGTCGCGCCGGCAAAGAGGGATACTTTCATGCGTCATTTTTTCGCCGTGACCGCCGCGCTGTTGTGGAGCGTGGTCGCCGCCTTCGCCGCCGACCCGGTCGGCACTTATGATGTCTCGGGCACCAATCCCGGCGGCGGCTCGAAATACAGTGGCACTGTGACGGTCAGCAAAACCGGCCAGACCTATCGCGTGGTCTGGGTGGTCGGCAGTACGCGCTATATCGGCACCGGCATCGGCAACAAGGACTTCATCGCCGTGTCCTACCGCTCCGGCAACGACACCGGCCTCGCGCTCTATGGCGCCGACGGCGGCAACTGGGGCGGCGTGTGGACCTATGCCGGCGGCCAGGAAGTCGGCGCCGAGCTCTGGAAACGGCGTTAGACCCACGCAAAGCAATGCGTGGCGACATCCACTCCCAAGCCGGATCGCTAAATCGTTCCGACCGCCCAGAGCACGATCTCTCCGGCCACCTTTGAGAAGGCTTGATTGAACGCCGCGACCGCGTCCGACGCCGACGCGGTTTTGGCCGGAATGCTTGCTGTGAACACGCGCGCGCCGGCGACATCGCCTTTGTCGTTGACGAGCCGCGCCGTGAGGTCAACCACGGCATTCGGTGACGGCTCCAGGGTAATCTGGAAGCTGCGGATCGCCAGTTCCAGCCGGTATGCCGCATTGAGCTGGTCGAGCGGCCGGCTCACGCCGCTGAGTTGACCGGCATTCTCGAAGCTCTGCACGATCCGCGCCTGGACCAGCTTCGGCAGGTTGTCAGCCCACTGTGCATTCTCGACATTGGAATAGGTGCCGGCGCCGCTGCGGGTCAGGATCTTCTGCGAGTCGAACAGAATGAGTGCGCTCGGGTCGGGTACGACGAGCTGGGCTGCAATAGGCTTCTCGATCTGCGGAAACGCGGTCGCAGCCGCCAAGTCGTAGATCGCCGGGCCCTTGGTCGGTCCACCGCTGCCGGTCAACTTCTCCAGTCCGCCGATGAGCCCCTCGACGCGCGGCGAATTACGCCCGAGCATATCGGCGAAGGCGGCAATTCCTGTGATTGCCGTGTTCAGTGGCTTGGCATTCTGGTTCAGGATATCGTCGACACGGCGCAGGGTTTCCTGCGCCGATTCAGTCAGCGTGCGGCCGGCATCGGCGTCCGCGACGAGCTGCGGCGGCCGCCCTTTATCGGCCGTCAGCCGCGGCGCCTGCGCTGCGCCGCCTTTCAGCGCGACCGCCGCGGCGCCAGTGAGCCCGATATAGGCGATGGTCGCCTGCGTATCGGCACGGACAGGCGTCGCCGGATCGACCGAGATCGTGGCGAGGACCAGCTTCGGGTTGTTGGGATCGAGCGTGATGTGCGTCACGGCACCGGCGCGGATACCGTTGAACAGCACGTTCGCCCCTGTGTTAAGCCCCGACACCGGCTGCTCGAAGCGAACGTTGTAGATCGCCCGTTCTCCGAGACCGCCGATATTCTTGAGCCAGTAAACGAAGCCGAAGCCGCCGAGGAGACAAGCCAGCGTGAAGACGCCGATAAGGACGTAGCGCGCCTTATTCTCCATGATAATGCCGATCCCGTAGAGCTGCTAAAGCACGTGCGTCAGGCGGGGCGATCAGCGCCGGCTGAGGGAAATGGACGCCTTCACGATCTGACCTCCACCTTGCGAGTCGATGGTCACGCTTTGGCGCCGGTTGCGCGTCAACATGACGAGATCGGCGGCGAAGCCGGAACTTTCGATGTGAAGCTGCAGTCGATCGCCCCGCGCATTGCCGACCGCGGTGCCACCGACGTTGCGGCTGCGCTCGGTCCAGCGGCCGCTGATCTGGTCGCGGTCGTCGGCCGTGAACTGGCCGACGAGGTCGAACTTGTAGCTGTCGCTGTCGCAACTCAGTTGAAGATCGATTTCGGTCTGGCTGCTGCCGCGCTGCCGGTAACTCGCAGTGCAGCGAATCCGTTCGGCGGCGGCGTTGCTGGGCCGCAGGGTTCCCGTTCCGGACCAGCTGCCGGCGAAGTCCGCGAAGGGGCCGGTGGCCGCCCATGCGGGCGGCAGCGGGACCTGGAACGCCAATACCAGCGCAATCAGACAGCAACCGAGGGCGGCGGGCAAAAACGACAAGCGGCCAATTATTCGTTGCAAGGGCAACCTCCCCTTCAGTTCTGTTGAAACGACGCTGGTACCTCGCCCGCCTTAACCGCGGGCGGGGTAGTTCTGGCTCCTGACCAAAGTCCCAATCTGCACCTTCGGCAAGTCTCTCACGCCGCCACCCTCGACCCCTACTTCTTTTTAATGACGCCATATTGGCGCAAACGGCCTGCGGACGGCAATTTTGGAGCAGAGAAATACCCTTGTTAACCCCCTGCTAACCATAAGCAGGGCAAATATTGCCGAGAGGGGTAATCGCCCACCGCGGCATTACTCTGGCACCGGCAACGGGCTCGCCGTTTGTTTCGATCACCTCTGTATTGGCTCGCGTCCATACCGCCGGGGGGGCTCGGCGGACTTTTGGCAGTCATTGGCAGGCATGAGCGACATTACCGCCGCACCGGCGTCCGCCGCGAACGGCTTCAAAATTCCGAGGCTTGGCGAGGTCGGCGCGTTCCTGAAACGCGGCGATATCGCGCTGGCGGTCGGCGTGCTCAGCATCCTGGTGGTGCTGATCCTGCCGCTGCCGCCGGTCCTGCTCGACATGGCGCTGGCGATCTCGATCATCCTGTCGGTGCTGATCTTGATGACGGCGCTGTTCATCCACACGCCGCTGGAATTCTCGGCCTTCCCGACCGTCCTTTTGATAGCGACCATGCTGCGGCTGTCGCTCAACTTGGCCTCGACGCGCCTGATCCTGGCCCACGGTCATGAAGGCACCGGCGCCGCCGGCCACGTCATCGAGGCCTTCGGCCACTTCGTGATGGCCGGCAACTTCGTGATCGGTATCATCGTGTTCGCGATCCTGGTGATCGTGAACTTCGTGGTCATCACCAAGGGCTCGGGCCGCATCGCCGAAGTCGCCGCCCGCTTCCACCTCGACGCCATGCCGGGCAAGCAGATGGCGATCGACGCCGAACTCTCGACCGGCGCGATCGACGACAAGGAAGCCCGCCGCCGCCGGCAGAACCTGGAGGCCGAAGGCGGCTTCTTCGGCGCCATGGACGGCGCCTCCAAGTTCGTACGCGGCGACGCCATCGCCGGCCTGCTGGTGGTGTTCATCAACGTCATCGGCGGCATGATCATCGGCATCGCGCAGCAGGGCCTGAGCTTTGCCGACGCGGCCCGCTCCTACACCATCCTCACCGTCGGCGACGGCCTGGTGACGCAGGTGCCGGCGCTGATCGTCTCGACCGCCGCCGGCCTCCTGGTGTCTAAGGCCGGCATCGCCGGCGCCGCCGACAAGGCCCTTCTGTCGCAGTTTTCCGGCTATCCGAAGGCGCTCGGCATGTCGGGCGGCGTCATGCTGGTGATCGCGCTCCTGCCTGGCATCCCGATGCTGCCGTTCCTGGTGCTCGGCGGCGGCGCCACCGCGCTGGCCTTCATCTTCGAGAAGCGCACGAAGCTCGCCGCCGCGACCGAAGCCAATAAAGTCGATGCCGCCAAGACCGCGGAAGCCGCCGACGAGCCGATCTCGGCCTCGCTCAAGATCGATGACCTCAAGGTCGAACTCGGCTACGCACTGCTGCCGCTGGTCAACTCGCCGGACGGCACCGACCGCCTGACCGAGCAGATCAAGGCGCTGCGCCGTTCGCTCGCGACCGAGATGGGCTTCGTGATGCCGGCCGTGCGCATCCTCGACAACGTCCAGCTCGATTCCAACTCCTACGTCATCAAGGTCAAGGAAGTCGACGCGGGCTCGGGCAAGCTGTGGGCCGGCCAGTACATGGTCATGGACCCGGCCGGCGGCCAGGTGAAGCTGCCCGGCACGCACACCACCGAGCCGACCTTCGGCCTGCCCGCAACCTGGGTCGATGCCTCGCTCAAGGAAGACGCCACGATGAAGGGCTACACGGTGGTCGATGCCGCCACCGTGCTGTCGACGCACCTGACCGAGCTGCTCAAGTCCAACATGTCCGAGCTGTTGTCCTACGGCGAGGTGCAGAAGCTGTTGAAGGAACTGCCGAAGGAGCAAAGCGAACTGGTCAAGGACCTGGTGCCGAACCTGATCACCATCTCCGGTATCCAGCGCGTGCTGCAGATGCTTTTGGTCGAACGCGTCTCGATCCGCGACCTCGCCACCGTCCTGGAAGGCATCGCCGAAGGCATCGGCCACTCGCGCAACCCGGTGACGCTGGCCGAGCACGTCCGCCAACGGCTGTCGCGCCAGCTGTGCGCGCAGTACACCACCGCCGCCGGCTATCTGCCGCTGATATCGCTGTCGGCAAAGTGGGAGCAGGCCTTCGCCGAATCCATGATCGGCACCGGCGAGGATCGCCAGCTCGCCATGCAGCCCTCGAAGCTGTCGGAATTCATCACCGCCGTGCGCGAACGTTTCGAAGCGGCAGCGCGCGAAGGCGAAGCGCCGGTGCTGGTCACCTCGGGCAGCCTACGGCCGTTCGTGCGCGGCATCGTCGAGCGCTTCCGCGCGCAAACGCCGGTGCTGGCGCAAGGCGAGATCCACCCGCGCGCAAGGTTGAAGACGGTGGGAAGCATTTGAGGCGCCGCGAACGGCGACGCCCTCAATCGCGCAGCACCGCCGGCAGCCAGAGCGCAAGCTGCGGGAACATAAAAATAAGGCCAAGCCCGATGAGCTGCAGCACCATGAATTGCGCCATGCCAGCATAGATGTCGCTGAGCTTCCATTCCGGCACGACGCCTTTGAGGAAATAGGCTGATAGGGCCACCGGCGGCGACAGCCAGGCGGTCTGCAGGCACACGGCAACGAGCGTACTGAACCAGATCAGGTCGATCCCAAGCTTCTGCACCAGCGGCAGTAAAATCGGCACGACGATCAGCACGATCGGCACCCATTCCAACGGCCAGCCGAGGACAAAGATCACGATGAGGATCAGCACCAGCATGGCCATCGGCGCAAGCGGCAGGCTGAGCAAACCCTCGGCGATCATGTCGGCGGAGCCAAGGCGCGAAAACACTGCGCCGAAATAGTTGGACGCCGCCACCAGCAGCAGGATCATGCAGGACACTTCGAGCGTGGCGTAGACGGAATTCTTCAGTTTCTCCCAGCTCAAGCTCCCGGACAGCACGGTCATGACGAGGACAGCGAAGGCGCCGCAGGCGCCGGCGTCGGTCGGCGTCGCGATGCCGGCCAGGATCACGCCGAGCGTCGCCAGGATCACGACGACCACCGGCAACACGCCGAGCGCCAGCTCCTTGAGCACGGCGGCCTTCGACGTCAGCCGCTCCGCCTCCGGCAGCGGCGGACCGACGGACGGATCCAAGTAGCTGCGGCCAAGGCAATAGGCGATATAGAGGCCGGATAGGATGAGGCCGGGGATCACCGCCGCGGCGAACAGATCGGTCGTGGGTACGCCGACCACCGGGCCCATCACGATCAGCATCACCGAGGGCGGGATGAGGATGCCGAGCGTACCGCCCGCGGTGATCGCGCCTGCCGACAGCCGCACATCGTAGCCGCTCCGCGTCATGCTGGGTGCCGCCATGACCCCGAGCAATGTCACCGAGGAACCGACGATGCCGGTGGCAGCGGCAAAAATCGTCGCGGTGATGAGAACGGCGAGATAGAGTGAGCCCCTGACGTTTGCGAGCAACTGCTGGATGGCGCGGAACAGCCGCTCCATGAGCCGCGATTGTTCGAGCAGAAATCCCATGAACAGGAAAAACGGCACCGAGGCGAGCGAGGTCTCCTTCATCACCGCGAAGAACTGAATGGTCATCAGATGCAGCGCGATGGGGCCGAGCGCGAAATAGCCCACGCCCAGCGCGATGCTGACGAGCGTGAAGGCGATCGGAAAGCCGATGAAAATGGCGCCGAACAGGATCGCCAGCGAGACGATGCCGAACCATTCCTCAGACATCGGCCGACATCCGCTCAGGAATCAGTGTTGGGCGCGGCAGCCAAAAACCCGTTCTTGCGGCGTTGATAGACCTTAGGAACTCGGCAATGCCCTGCAGGAGCAGCAGGACGCAGGTGACCGGCATCACGAATTTGAGCGGGTAAATGACCGGCATCCAGGGGCTTGAAACCACGCGCTCCCCGCGCAGAAACGAGACCCAAAAGTAATCCCAGGTCACGTAAAGCAGCGCGATCAGCGGCGGAAAGAACAGGACCAGATAGCAGGCGGCATCGATCAGGCCCTGGCGGCGTGCTGACCACTGGCCATAGAAAGAGTCGGTACGGATGTGCTTTCCGCGCAAGAGCGTATAGGCCGAGCCCAGCATGAAGAGGGCGCCGTACAGCATGTAGGTCATGTCGTAGGCCCACACCGTCGGCGCGTTGAACACGTAGCGCGCGACCACCTCCCAGACGAGGCTCATGACCATGGGAATAATGAGCCATGCGACGATGCGGCCGGACCACAGGCTGACCTGGTCGAAGCATGCGACGGCGCGCGCGAGGCCAGACGGTGCCTGCGTCATTTCATTCCTCCACCAGCGTGCTTGGGGATCGGCCCGAAGGGCAAAAGCGAAGCCTGCTGGCGCAGGCTTCGCTCTTGGTGCGTCACGTCACTTCTTGAGCGCCGCGTTTCCGAGCTCGGAGTAGAGATCGAGAATCTTCGTCCAGTACGGCACGACGGTCTTGGCGAAGTTGCGCTGGCTATCGAGGACCTCCTTGAAGAAAGGGTCCTTGGCGGCGTAGCGGTCGAGCACGATGTTGGTCGCCTTGACGAACTCCGGATAGAACTCCTTCGGCGTGTCGAGGATCTGCACCTTGTGCTTCTCGCGCAGTTCGACGATAGCCTGCGCGTTGCGGTACACGTTGAAGGAATAGGTCTCCATCATCGAGGCCAGCGCAGCGCCGCGCAGGATCGCCTGCACGTCCGCCGGCTGCTTGTTCCACCAAGTCTTGTTGAACAGCACCTCACCGAGGTCGGTCGATTGGTGCAGGCCTTGCAGATAGTAGTTCTTCCAGATGGTGTGCAGGCCGAGATTGCGGTCGTCCGCCGGGCCGATCCACTCGGCGGCGTCGATGGTGCCGCGCTGCGCGGCCGGCACGATTTCGCCGCCCGGCAGAGCCACCGCCGCAATGCCCATCTCCTTGAAGATTTCGCCGGTGATACCCGGCGGCGAGCGGTACTTCATGGTCTTGAAGTCGGCCACGTCCTTGATCGGCCGCTTGAACCAGCCGAGCGGATCGGGGCCCATCGGCTGCACCATCAGCGGCACAACATTGACCTTGAGGATGTCGGAGTAGAAGCGCTCGTAGAGCTTGTTGCCACCGCCTTCCATGAGCCAGGCGACATGCGACAGTTGATCGAGGCCCGCGCCGGAGCCCGCCATCGGATTGGAGAAGATGCCGGCGGCCGGATGCTTGCCCGACCAGTAATGCGTCCAGGCATAACCGCCTTCGACAATGCCCTTGTCCACCGCGTCGAGAATCTCGAAGGCCGGAACGATCGCGCCGTCAGGCAGCACTTCGATCTTGACGCGCCCGTTCGACATCTTGTCGACGCGGTCGGCGTAACGTTTCAGTAGCTCGAAATAGATGCTGGCCGACGGCACCGCCGTCTGCATTCGCACCTTCTGTTGCGCAAACGCGGTGCTCGCCTGACCGATGAAGATCAGTGCAACGAGCGCGGCGATGACTCTTATGAATTTCATCATGAACGCCCTCTCCTAGTTCCGACGCTATGATTGCGTCTTTGTAAAAGAAGCCTCCCACTTTTACCGGACACAGGCAAGAAACGATATCCCATGCGATGGGAATCGACGCGCGCGGGCACGCGCATTAAGCGCGCGGGATGTTCTCGGCGGCGGCGCGCGAAAGGCGAAGCCGAGGCGTCACACCGCTTGTGGCGCGCGGGCGCGCGCGCCCTGCGCGATCGTCGGCGGCGCCTTGTTAAGGCTTTCGATCGCGAAGCCTGCGGCCGCCTTGTAGCCCGCCATGAACTCGGCGCGTTCTTTCGGCGGGATGACGTCGTCGATGTTGTCGAAGGTGCCACCGCAACGCTCGTCCACGATGTTGAGCAGCCCGAAGGGGCCCGCGCCGCGGTTGCGCAATATCAACTGCGAGATCGGCCCACACAGCTTGCCGTCATAGGCGGCGAGCGCCTCCGGCGTGACGCCGTGCTCGACTATCGCCGCGCCCAGCACGCGCGCGTCGATGATGGCCTGGCTGCCGCCGTTGGAGCCGGTCGGATACATAGCGTGCGCGGCATCGCCGAGAAGCGCCACCGGCCCGTCGCGCCAGGTCGGCACGGGGTCGCGGTCGATCATCGGGTTCTCGAAAGCGCCGTCCGCACCGCGGATAAGCGCCGGCACGTCGAGCCAGTCCCAGATCCAGCGCTCGAAGTGGTGCACGAAGTCGGACGTCGGCACCTGCCGAAACCAGCCGGCCTGTTTCCAGCCTTCGCTGTTGTCCAGCGTGACCTCGGCGATCCAGTTGATCATCGAGAGGCCCGTGCGCGGGTCGGGATGCGAGATCGGGTAGAACACCATACGCTGGCGATGCGTGCCGAGGCCGACGAAGGACGCGCCGGTGCGGATTGGCTTGGCCCAGGTCGTGCCGCGCCACATCACCGCGCCGCCCCAGTGAATCGGCGGCTGATCGGGATGCATCTGCGCCCGGACCACCGAATGGATACCGTCGGCGCCGATGAGCAGCGCGCCGGCGGTCTCGGCGGTCGAGCCGTCGGCGTGCTCTATGCGCGCGGTGACGCCGCCGTCGGGATTCCTGGCGTAGCTCGTCACGCGGGCGCCCAGCCGCACCGCGTCCGGCCCCGCCCGCGTCACCAGCTTCTCGTGCAGCAGCATGTGGAAGAGGCCGCGATGTACCGCGTATTGCGGCCAAGTGTAGCCGGCGAGCAGGCCGCGCGGCTCGGAATAGATGTCGTTGCCGTTCAGCCCGACCAGCGCCCATTCGCGTGCCGGCAGGCCGACGCGGTCGAGATCGGCTGGCGTGAAGCCGAGGTCGTAGAGCTCGCGCACGGCGTTGGGCTGCAGATTGATGCCGACGCCGAGCGGGCGCATCTCGCGCACCGCCTCGAACACAATGCAGGGCACGCCGATCTGGTGCAGCGTGAGCGCGGTCGCCAGCCCGCCAATGCCACCGCCGGCGACGATCACGCGATTTTCCGTCATGGGCTGGGTCCGCTCGGCCAATGCCGGGCTTCAATATCGTCGCGCGGCGGCCGGGGCAAGTTTGCCAGACCGGCGCACGGCCGCCTATTCCGCCGCGACCTCGACCGGCTCGTGCGCATGGGCGCCGGCGCGCGCGCGGATCGCCTCGTCGCGCTTCTTGCGCGCGAGCGCGGCCTCGCCGCCGGTGGTGGCGTGATAGAGGTCGAGCGCCTCGAACTCGTCGGCCTCGGGCGGCGCGATCGCCAGATCCGAATAGGTCCAGCGGTCGGGCGCCTTGAGCGCGGCCGTCAGCATGGCCTTGGTCTGTAAATAGACGCGCGCGTACTGCCAGACCTTGAGCGCGGTGCCGCCCCAATACTTGGTGTAGAACGCAATCGGGTTTTCCCGCTTCATGCCGTGCCGCCGGTCGCGGCGGAACTTGCGCCGCAGCGCGCCGCCTTCGAGCGGGTGCACGCCCTCGAACAGGATCATCAAATAGAACCACAGGATCGTCGACAGCGTGGTGCCGGGCCGGCCGATCTTGTTGGCACAGGTGCGGCGCAGGATCGTGTTGATATGCTCCGGCGTGTAGAAGGTGTCCCAGGCCGCGCGATAGGCCTCTTCCCATTCCGCGTCCGACATCGCACCGCTGTGGTGCGAGACCCGGTGGTTAAGGTCGTATTTGTTCATGTCCGGGTCCATCCAGATGCCCTTGGCGGAGAGCGTCTTGTGGTCTTCGGAGCCCGGCAACGGCGTCAGGAAGAAGAACTCCAGAATGTCGATCGGCAGTTCGCGCTTGATGATCTCGATGTCGCGGATGATCGACGCCTTGGTGTCGGCGGGAAAACCGAGGATATAGCCGGCATAGGTGATGGCGCCGTGGTTGCGCCACATCTGCAGCATCTCGCGGTATTCGGTAATCTTGTTCTGCCGCTTCTTGGCGGCGATCAGGTTGTCCGGGTTGATGTTCTCCAGCCCGATGAACACGCGCCGCACGCCGGCGCGCGTCGCCTTCTCGATGAAGCCCGGGATCTTGTGGCAGAGCGTATCGACCTGGATGGTGAAGCCGATGTTCATCTTCTCGCCTTCCCGCATCGCGATCATGCGGTCGAACAGCGGCTCCCAGTCCTTGTTGCGTGCGAAGTTGTCGTCGGTGATGAAGAAGCGCTTGATGCCCTGCGCGAAGTTCTCGCGCACGATGTGCTCGAGATCGTCGGCCGAGCGGATGCGGCTCTTGCGGCCTTGCACGTTGATGATGGTGCAGAACGAGCACTGATAGGGACAGCCGCGGCCGAGATCGATGCTCGACAGCGAGCCGGACGTGCGCTTGACGTGCTGGCGCGGCAAGAACGGCGGCGGCTCGCCGGCGAGCGCGGGCAGTTGGTCCATGTAATTGTAGAGCGGCTTGAGACGGCCTTCGTAGGCGTCGCGCAGCACCTCGTCGAGCCGGCGCTCCTCGGATTCGCCGGCGAAGAACGAGATGCCCATGGCTTGGGCCGCTTTGATGTCGGCCGGCAGTTCCGGCAGCATGGCGATGCAGCCGGAGACGTGGAAGCCGCCGATGCACACCGGAAAGCCGGCATCGAGAAACGGCCGCGCCAGATCGACCGCGCGCGGAAACTGGTTGGACTGCACACCGACGAGGCCAATCAGCACGCGGCCGCCTTCTTGGGCGATCGTCTCGATGATCTTGTCGGGACGGACGCGGCGGTTGGTCTCGTCGTAGGTGTGCAGGCGCATCTCGACGCCGGTGCCGAGCACCTCGCGCTTGCGCGCGTCTTCGGCCAGCGCGTTCAGGCAGGCGAGCGTGTTGGAGGGAATCGCCGAGCGCAGCCATTGGATCGGATAGCCGTCGTCGTCGTAATGCGTCGGCTTGATCATCACGAAATGAAAGAGAGCCCGATCGCCTTGCGGCCGAACCATTAGGTATTCCTCATCTTTCAACACGCTCAACATCGGCGCGAGGCGAGCCCGCCCGACTGGAATTTCCCCAACAATAGCGTAAAGATGCTCCGGAACGGCCGTTAAGTCGAGATTTATGTCGATTTTTCGGCTTTAGCGGCCATTAACCGCACCCTCTTACCACACTTCCATTATCGGGTTCCGATCCCCATATAGACGCTATTATTCAATCCATTCGGCTTGCCCGGATCGTTTCTGGAGTTTGTCATGAGCAGGATCAATTACGACGCGCCGGCGGAGCTGTTTCCCTCGCGCAACCGCAAAGTCGCAAGCAAGGTGAAGTATCGCCGCTTCTCGCGCGCCGCCGACGCCATCCGTTTCGCGATCGAAGAGTTGCCCGAGCCGCAGCTGCTCGGCGCCTATATCGAGATCGACGAAGCCCGCCTCGGCCACAAGGAAATCCGCGCACTCTACGAAAGCGAAGCCTATCCGCTCAAGAAGACCGCCGCGTAAACGTAGCCGATTGCGGGTTGGATTGACGGATCGCGCAAAAGAGTATATGTATCCAGCGTTGAAACTTTAGTTTTCTGGTTTGCCTTGCTGCGCTGCCCGTTTTGGCCGCTACACAAAGCACCCCTCCAAAACCCGATGTTTCGATCGCCCCGGCGATGTCGCGGGGGCGCATCCCGACTCAAAGCAGCTTTGCAAGGATAGCCATCATGGCCACAGGTACCGTTAAGTTCTTCAACACCCAAAAGGGTTTTGGCTTCATCACTCCGACCGACGGCTCGCGCGACGTGTTCGTGCACATCAGCGCGGTCGAGCGCGCCGGTATGAGCACCCTCAACGAGGGTCAGCGCATTTCGTATGACATCGTGACCGAGCGCGGCAAGCAGGCGGCTGCCAATCTGCAGAACGCCTGATCCCACTCCGGATCGGAATACGAGACGCCCGGCCACCGTGCCGGGCGTTTTTATTCGCGGCCCGTGATTACGACCCACAATACTTCGATCGACGTCGTCTCGATCTCTTCGATCCCGATTGCATCGCCAGCCGCTTCGCCTGGATACCTGCCGAAGCCAAGAAAGCGAGCAAACGCCATGACCCACAAATTCGCCATCGGTGCGCAGGTCTACTTCGCGCCGGGCTATACCAGCGCCGCCGCGCGCGGCCGCTACACCATCGTGCGCCGCCTGCCGGTCGAGAACGACAACAAGCTGTCGTACCGCATCAAGAGCGTCGCCGAGACCTTCGAGCGCACCGCCGAAGAGCACCAGCTCAGCCGCACCGAATAGCGCCCCGCCGCCGCCTCGCTTAACGCGGTTCCGTACAAAATCGCCGCCCCGAGGCGCACCGCCCGGGTCGGCTGGATCAAAAGTCCTGCTTTAAAAGACCGCTCCCACCCCCGTTCCGTCCGCCAGGCATGACCGGCGACGGTCCGGCGTGACCTGCCGGACAGGCAATGCCCCCCAAGTGGCTGTAATCGGCCCGGTTTCGGTTCCGCGATACCGCAAAAACCCCTCCGATCAAGCCTTTTCACCCATCCGTGAAGGGGCCTGGGGAACTGTGGCGGCGCGCTTACGTTAGCTCACCGAACACTCTTTGAACCTTTCTCGAGGCCGGGCCGACAAAGAGGCATGACCTTGGAGGCTGCCATGAACTGGTCGATGTACACCGCCGATCGCACCACCCACCTGAAGATCGTCGTGGTCGGGCTTGCCGCCGCGCTGCTGATTGCCGTGATCGGCATCTCCGCGCGCGAACTGAACCTCGGCACCGACATCATGACCGCGCAGGGCCCGACCGTGTTCAAGGCCGGCGGCCCCGTCGTCTTCACCGACCACAGCGGCTCGACCGTCCGCTGAGAGGTTGGAACCGAATTCCGCGGCGATGCCCGCCGCGGCTGATCCCCAAGCTTGAACCCTCCCCCTGACGCGCCGCTGTTGCGGCGCGTTTTTTTGGCGCGACCCGGTGTCGCGCGCCGCGCCTGATCATTGACCGGCCGCGCGATATCGCGCACGAGGGACGGATGATCGCTCGAATCATGGCCGCTCGGCTCTTGCGCGCCGTGCACCACATTGCCAGCCTGATGGTGTTCGGCCTGGCCGTGACCGCATGGTCCGCGCCGGTTCCCGCGCAGAACGCCAGCCCGGCCGCGATCGCCGACTACCAAGCCAAGCTCGCCCGCTACGAACAGGCGCGGCAGGCCTATGACGCGCAAGCCTCGGTCTACTGGGACGCGATCGCCGACAAGCGGCGCACCCGCAACGCCAAGCGCCGCGAGCGCGTGGCGATCACCATCGACGACTACGTCCTCACCCAACCGCCGCAATATGCCGGCCCGCCGCGCCCGGTCGATCCGCTCGGCCGCCCGACGCCGCCGGACCGGCCGGTGATCCCGGTGATCGCCGACTTCCTGAAAGCCGCGGCCGAGAAATTCGGCTTCGTGCCGGACCGGCCGCAGAGCGACGCCGACTTCAAGCGCACCTATGCGCGCGCGGCCTCGGCGGCCGGCCTGACCCGCGACCAGATCGTCGGCGTCTATGCCTTCGAGACCGGCGGCAACGGCACCTACAACATGCAGGCGGGCGTGACGCCGACGCGGCCGGCCGCGATCTCGCCAGCGGTCGGCTACAACCAACTGCTCTCCACCAACACGGTGTCGCTGCTGGCGGAATTCGGCGAACGCTATCTCGCCGCGCTGCGCATGAAGACCGCGCCGCTGCGCGGCGAACCCAAGCGCGCGATGGAGCGCAAGATCGAAGCGCTCAAGCGCATGATCGCCTACAGCCGCTCGGTGCCGCAGCGCTGGAGCGAGCAGGACAAGCTTGCCAAGACCACCGTCGGCGGCTGGGGGGTACATGCCGCGGTGCTCGACCTCGACATCGGCCCGATGCTGCAGGTGCAGAAGCTGGTCAATTCGGTGAACTTCGCGCGCGTGAAGGGCTACACCAAGCCACTGACGCCGGCCGAACTTGAGCTGATGAACCTGACCGGCGACGGCAACGGCATCGACATGGTGCTGATGCCGCAGGCCATGCGCGAGCGCGTGCCGACGTCAAACTTCTTCCAGCAGATCGGCTACGAGCGCAATCCGGTGGCCAGGCGCACCGGCGTGGTGGCGAACCTGGTCGCTGACATGGAAGCCAAGATGGCGAAAGGCGCGCAGTCGCCCGGTGCCAAGGAATTGGCGGCGGCGTTTTAAGCGCGCAGGGATGCCACCATGAACCCGA
>CAYJPU010000012.1:2528-37575 GCA_964372105.1 uncultured Undibacter sp. | reverse complement strand
AACGATTCTTGCGAGGACTATCGCCAGCTCAAGGCCGTGATCGACGGCAAAGCGAGCTACTGAGGACCGCTTCGCACGGGTGGCGATGGTCTGATCGCGCCGTCGTTCCGGGGCGCGCCGACAGGCGCGAACCCGGAATCCAGAACCGGGCGAACACGCGTGCGTCTGGATTCCGGGTCCGCTCGCGATGCGAGCGTCCCGGAATGACGGACTGGTCAGCCGCCGGTCTCCTTGACGATCCAGGCGTAATAATCCGCGTCGACGCTCTCGACCGGCAGCACCATGATCGCGGGCGTCTGGTAAGCGTGCAGCGCCTTGACCGCCAGCCCTACCTGCTCGGCCAGCGTGGCACGGGTCTTGACGATCATCACCGCCTCCTCCGCCCGCTCGACCTTGCCCTGCCACCAGTAATGCGAAACCATGCCGGGCAGGATGTTGACGCAGGCCGCCAGCCGCTGTTCGACGATTTCCCGCCCGGCCCGCTCCGCCTCGACAATGGAGGGCCAAGTCGTATAGACGAGCACCGCGCGTTCCACTTGTTCAGGTCCTTCGTTCATGAGCCGGCCGGCCCATAGTTTCAAACAGATCGGCTTCGTCGCCAGCCAGACGCCGGAGGCGCGTGAAGCCTATGCGCTGCTCGAGGCGCGCTACGGCAACTGCGACCCGGCCAAAGCCGACGTCATCGTCGCGCTCGGCGGCGACGGCCTGATGCTGCAAACCCTGCACAGGTTCATGAACTCAGGCAAGCCGATCTACGGCATGCACCGCGGCACCGTCGGCTTCCTGATGAACGACTTCTCGGTCGGCGGCCTGGTCGAGCGGCTGGCGGCCGCGCACATGACGGTGATCCATCCGCTGTTGATGCGCGCGCGCGACGCCGCCGGCAAGATTCACGAGCACCGCGCCATCAACGAAGTGTCGCTGTTCCGCCAGAGCGCGCAGGCCGCGCACCTGCGCATTCTGATCGACGGCCAGGAGCGGCTGACCGAGCTGGTGGCCGACGGCCTCTTGGTGGCGACGCCGGCCGGCTCCACCGCCTACAATTTGTCGGCGCAGGGCCCGATCATTCCGATCAACGCGCCGCTGTTAGCGCTGACGCCGATCAGCCCGTTCCGGCCGCGGCGCTGGCGCGGCGCGCTGCTGCCCGACAAGGCCAAGGTGACGATCGAGGTGCAGGACGCCGACAAGCGTCCGGTCGCGGCGGTCGCCGACCACGACGAAGTGCGGTCGGTGCGCGCGGTCGACGTCTGGATGGACCACAGCATTGCCATCAACATGCTGTTCGATCCCGGGCATAACCTGGACGAGCGCATTCTGCGCGAGCAGTTCGGTTTCTGAGCGCGTCAGATCCGCCGCAGCGGATTGGTGAGTGCGAGGAAGAAGCCGCAGGTCGTAAAGCCCGCGATCAGCAGGAACGCGGCGCGGAAGGCTTCCGCGATATCGGCCTGCACCAAAGCGCGCTGGTCGGGCGGCAGCGCCGGCACGGCTTGGACGCCGCGCTCGACCATCAGCGTGAAGACGCGCGCCGCTTCCGGGTTCTTCATCGACAGATAGGCGAACAGCAGCGTGGCGACCAGCGCGGTGCCGAAGGCCGCGCCGATCGAACGCGAGAACTGCACCGAGGCCGCCGCCTCACCGAGCCGCAATGCGCCGGCCGCGCTCTGCACCGTCACCTGCACCACGCCCATCACCGTGCCCATGAACAGGCCGTTCCACAGCAGCAGGCCGGCGAAGGCGAGCGTGCCGAGGAACGGCGCCCAGAACGCCAGCACCAGGATGTTGGCGGTCAGCAGCACCAGCCCGACCACCGGGAAGATGGTGGTGCGGCCGGTGCGGCTCACCAGCCGGCCGGTGATGAGCGAGCCGATGCCGATGCCGACGGTGAGCGGCACCAGCAGCAGGCCGATCTCCGACGGCGACGCGCCGCGCACGACGCCGAGATAGACCGGCAGGAAGGTGATGAGCGACACCAGCGCCGCGCCATGGCAGGCGGCGAGCGCATCGCTGTGCCAGATCGCGGACTGCTTCAACAGCTTGAGCGGGATCAGCGGCGACGGCGTGCGGCTCTCCTGCCGCACCAGCAGCAGCACCGAGACGACGGCGGCGGCGAACAGCGCCGCGCCGAGCGGCAGCGCGCTCATGTTGGCGTGCTGCACCTGCTCGAGCGCGAGCAGCGTGGTGACGACGAACACCGAAAACAGCACCAGGCCGCCAGGATCGGCGCGCCACGGCAACCGCTCGCCCTTGGCTTGCGGCAGCTTCGTGGTGAGCGCCAGCGCCAGAAGCCCGAACGGCACGTTGACCAGGAAGATCGACTGCCAGCCGAAATGCTCGGTCAGATAGCCGCCGGCCACCGGGCCGAAGGTGTTGGCGGAAACCGCGACCGCGGCGATGTAGCCTTGATAACGCGCCCGCTCGCGCGGCGGGATGGCTTCGCCGATGAGCGCCTGCGACAGCGTCATCAGCCCGCCGCCGCCTAAACCCTGCAGCACCCGCGCCGCGGTCAGCCACAGCACGCTCGAGGCCAGCGCGCACAGCAGCGACGCCACGATGAACAGCGCGAGCGCGTAATACATGACGCGGCGGCGGCCGAACGAGTCGCCGAGCCGGCCGTAGATCGGCGCCGCCACCGTCGCGGCGATCAGATAGGACACCACCACCCAGGACAAGCGCTCGAGTTCGCCGGTCGCCGCCGCGATCGCCGGCAGCGCGGTCGCGACGATGGTCTGGTCCAGCACCGCCAGGAACATCGGCAGCATGATCGAGGGAAAGACGCTCAGGAACGCCGGCGGCTTAACGCCCGCCGGCGGCGGGGCGTCTTCAGGCCGGGCCGGTTTCGGGGAGTGATCGGGCCCGTGCGGCAATGGCGTTGCGATCCTGGGCTGTCGAAGCCTGACGGCGGGGCGCGAGATCTATCAGTGCGCCATCAGCACCGGCAAGCCGGCATGCGCGAGGATGTGGCGCGTCGCGCCGCCGAACATCATCTGCCGCAGCCGGCTCTGGGTGAAGGCGCCTTTCACCAGCAGGTCGCAGCCGAGCGCCGCGGCCTGATCGAGAATGACTTCGCCGGCCGAGCGCGCGCCGGCCTTCACGCTCAACGCCTCGGCCTTCACGCCGTTGCGGCGCAGATGCTGCGTCGCCTGCTCAACCGTCGGCCCCGGCGTCATGCCGGCGTCGACGCCCAGCACCGTCACCTCGTCGGCGAGCTTCAGGAGCGGCAGCGCGAAGGCGTTGGTGTGGGCCTGCTCGGTCGAGCCGTTCCAGGCGACCAGCACCTTGCGCGCGATGCTCTTCGGCACGGCCTGCGGCACGATCAGCACCGGCTTGCCGCTCTCGAACAGCGCGGCCTCGAGCGGCGCCATGCGGGGGTTCTGCGGCTCGCGGCCCGGCCGCCCGAGCACGACCAGGTCGAACACCCGGCCGTAGCTGCCGAGGAAGGCGTCGTCGGCCGCCTCCGCCAAGGGCCAGCCATGGGAGAACAACGTCTCGCCCACCTGAGAGCGCGGCACGCCGGCCTTCTGCATGAAGGCGGTGAACAGGTCGCGCGACTGGTTGGCGGTGTCGGTGTCGAAGGCGCCGGAAATCGCCAGGCTGCTGACCGGCTCGATGGTGACGTAGGTTCCAACCGCCGGGCGCACCGCGAAACCCTCGATATAGCTGTCAAAGGCGCGGCCGACGAGCCTAGCCGCCTCGAACACCGCCGGCATGGCGTCGTGGTCTTCGGTCGGAATCAGGATGGTCTTCATGGCGGCGCCTTCTGGCAAGCTGTCCCGGGTCGCCGCCTACGATGACTTCCGATGGTTCAATGGTCAAAGACCAAATGCCGCCTGTTTATCGTGCGCTGCAACATGGTCGCCGGCGCCATTATCCTAAACCCTTCGTTAAGCCGGCATCGCTAGGTTGTGCCCGTCGGTATCGGGATCGTCGCGCCCGAGCCTGGGGCATCATGGTTCGCATCGATTTCAATCGCCTGCGTTTCCTCGTCATCGACGATAACGCCCACATGCGGCGCATCCTGCGCACGCTGCTGCACGGCTTTGGCGCGCGCGAAGTCTACGAGGCGGAAGACGGCGCCGCCGGTCTCGAAGCCTTCACCCACTACGTCCCCGACATCGTGATCACCGACTGGGCGATGCCGATCTTCGACGGGCTCGAACTCACGCAGATGATCCGCCAGCCGGGCGCCAATTCGAACCCTTACGTCGCCATCATCATGCTGACCGGGCACTCCGAGAAGAAGCGCGTGGTGCTGGCGCGCGACGCCGGCGTCACCGAGTTCCTAGCCAAGCCGATCTCGGCCAAGGGCCTGTATCAGCGCATCGTCAACGTGATCGCCAATCCGCGGCCGTTCATCAAGACCAAGACCTATTTCGGTCCCGACCGGCGCCGCAACGTCAACCCGAGCTACGTCGGCCCGGAGCGCCGCAAGGGCGGCAAGGCCGACGTCATCCGGCAGTCGCCCTTGCTCGACAAAGCCCGCGCACCAGGCTGATAGAGGCAATCCCATGGCCCCCCGAAAAAACACCGCGGCAATTGCCACCTACGGCGACCACGAAGTCATCGTGCCGGAGAACAAGTTGCGCAAGGCGGTTTCCGTCCAGCCGCTCGGCGCGGACGATGACGACGATCCGATCGCGCGCGCCGAAAAGGCGCTGGCCGAACTGTCCGGCGAGTTCGGCTCGTGGATGGATCAGGAATGCGAGCGGCTCGACAAGGCGCGCCAGACGGTCTCGTCCGCCGGCTTCACCAACGCCAACAAGGAAGCGCTGTTCCACGCCGCGCACGACATCAAGGGCCAGGCCGCGACGCTCGGCTATCCCGCCGTCGCCGCCGCCGCCGACAGCCTGTGCCGGCTGATCGAGTACACGCCCGACGCCATGCGCATTCCGGTGAAGCTGGTGGACCAGCACGTCGACGCGGTGCGCGCGATCTATCGCGAATATGCCCGCTCCGACGCCGAGGATCTCGCGGCGCTCCTGACCAAGCGCCTGCGCGAGGTCACCGACGACTTCCTGGTGCGCGAGAACCGCGGCCGGCCGGACGTGCTCGAGCAGATCAACGGGCCGTCGCTCGTGCCGGAATGAACTCGGCGTCATGCCCGCGCTTGTCGCGGGCATCCACGTCTTTCGTCATTTCGTGCAAGTAAGGCGTGGATGGCCGGGACAAGCCCGGCCATGACGGCCTTCTACGCCACCAGCCGCATATCCGCGATCGGCTGCTGCGCGGCGATCAGCGTGTCGTAATTGGCGCCATAGCTGTCGCCGACGGCGACCAGGTCGTCGCAGAACATGCGCGCTTCCTCGCGCGCCGCCTCGACCGCAAAACGCCGCAGCAGCGCGAGCAGCAAGGCCATGCTCTCGTCGCGCAAGGCGGCGCAGGCGTTCAGCACGCGCTCGACCATCGCCCGCTTGAGACGGGCCGCCCCGCCCTGCTCGCCGATCAGGATGCCTTCGCGCAGCGCGGTGATGGCCTCGCGGAACGCAGGGTACGCCATGTCCGGCAGTTCGGCCTTGCGGTAGAGCGCGCGGAAACCTGAGATGTTCTTGTCGTGGATGTAGCTGGTGACGCGGTCGAGCGGCATGCCGGACAGTTCCGCCAGCGCCTCCTCGAACAGCACGACGTTGCCGGACAACAGCGCGCGCAGGATCATGCCGGCGGTGAGCTGGCCGCTCTGGCGCAGGTGGTGCACCAGAGCGCCGAGTTCCTCGTACGGCGTGTCGGCGGCGAGCGCGACAGTCGCCTTCTCGCAGGCCTCGCGCGCGGCGTATTCGGCGTGCTCGGAGCCGAGCCATTGCCGGGCGGTGACGAAGCCGGCGAGCGTCTGCGACAGCTTCGACAGCAACGCCTGCCGCGTCGGCATCGGCAGATCGTCGCGCGCCATGAGGTTCTCGCGGATCGGCGCGAGATGGCCGAAGCGCGCCACGATGCGGTCGACCGAGAACAGCGCGAGATAAGCGTCGCAATTTTCCAGAAGCGTCAGGCAGGCTTCCGCGCTGCCGACTTCGGCGATCGCCGCGGCCAGCGGCCGCGACACCAACGGACGGCCGGCGATGGCGGCCTGCGTCTCCGGCTTGCCGGTCGCGATCAGTTCGATGAGGTCGTCCTCGGCCAGCAAGGGCGAGGCGGCGATCAGCGGCAGCGCGACCTCGGGCTGGTCGGCGGCGAGCGCCTGCACCACCACCGGCGGCGCCTTCTGCGACGAGGCGAACACTTCCGCCATCGCGCGCCGCACCAGCGGCGACGGATCGTCTAACAGCATGATCATCGCGCCTTCGGCGGCGGCCAGATCGTCGACGGAGAGGTCTGAGTGGAGATAGGCGCGCGCCAGCGCGGAAGTCGCTTCGGCCCGTTCACCGGGCGTCGCATGGCGGACCCATTGCAGGAACTGACGTACGATCATGACTGACTACTGACCAACACAACAAACGCCGCTTACCGACGGCAGTACGAAGCCTAGCGGACGACACTTAACAAAGGCTTCACCATAGAAATTGAAGCGCCATTAACGACGATGGGCCGCTCCGGGCCGTCATGCCCGGCCATGACGAGGCGTCAGCTCTGCCCGAACAGGCCGCGGATATCGGTCTTGCCGTCCGAGAACAGGTCGAGGCCGCGGGCGGGCGCCGAACCGGAGGGTCCGGCGGCGGTCTTTCCCCCGCCCCACAGGCTGTTGACCAGCGGCGCGACCGCCGAACCGCCGCGGTCGGTGAACATCGCCTGGAACAGCGGCTTGGTGTCCGCGACCGGCGGCAGCTGGGCGCTGGCCGCGGCATAGGCCTGGGTGATGCCGGCGGTGTCGGGGGTCTTGGTCTTGGCTTCGGTCTTGGCCTTGGCCGTGACCGGGTTGGGGATCTGGCTTGAGACCGGGCTTGAAACCGCGCTCAAAACTGGGCTTGGAGCCGGGCTTGGAGCCGCCGGCAGCGTGCTGCGCAGGCCGGGGGCAAAGCTGGCGGCGCGCGCCACCTCGAAGCGCCCGGTCAGCTTGGCGTAGACGTCCTTGACGCTTTTGGCGTTGCCGGCGCGGTCGTAGAAGATGCTGCGATTGGCGGCCGCCGCGGCCGGGAACAGGGCGGCGGCGCTCGCGTCCGGCCGGTTGGCGGCGGCGTTGATCATCCGGCCCGCGCCGTCCGGCCCGAGGAAATGCGCGACGTACAGCTCGCCCTCGGTCGGCTGGCGGCCGATCGCTGAGCTCACCTGGGCCGCGTTCGCCTGCGAAAAAGCGCCGGCCAGCAACGCGCTCGCCTGCGGGTCGTTGCGCAGCTTCATGATGGCTGTGCGTGTGTTCGGATCGGCCACCTCGTAGCGCCCGTCAGCGCCCTGCGAGATGGCGTCGGCGTACTGGCCGTAGCCGAGCGCCGGGCCGGCCTGCTTCATGGTGCCGAGCCAGGTCTGGTCGATGAACTGGTAGAGCCCCTTGGCCGAGGAGGTCGAGGCCTGCGCCGCCGGATTGAGGTTGGATTCGATGCGGGCGGTGGTCAGCAGATATTCGAAGCTGATGCCGGTCGATTGCGCCGCCTGCCGGATCGCGCCGGTGATCTGCGACACAACGCTGCTGATGGAATCGACCGCCATCGGGTTGCCCTGAGAATGACCCGGCTGCTATGGGCCTCTTGCAACACGCCGACCTTGCCAGCCTCGTTCGACCTTGGGCAAATATGGTAAACGAACGGTAAACGGCCGAAACGACGGAGAAAGCGATGAGCGACGACGACCTGCGGCACAAGCGCGGCGGCCTTTATTTCGAGGGCTTCGAGGTCGGCAAGGTGTACGAGCACCGCTACACCCGCACCGTGACGCAGATGGACAACATGTTGTTCTCCAACATGACGCTCAACCCGCAGCCGCTGCACATCGACCGCCACTTCTGCGAGACCGAGACCCAATGGGGCCAGCCGCTGATGAACTCGCTGTTCACCCTCGGCCTGATGATCGGCATCCAGGTGTCCGACACCTCGGTCGGCACCACCATCGCCAATCTCGGCATGACCGACGTCAAGTTTCCCAATCCGCTGTTCGAGGGCGACACGATCAACTGCACCTCGCAGGTCGTCAGCAAGCGCGAGTCGAAGTCGCACGAAGGCTCCGGCATCGTCACGCTGCACCACAAGGCGTTCAAGCAGGACGGCAAGCTGGTGGCCGAATGCCAGCGCCAGGTCATGGTGCGCATGAAGCCGAAGTGATTCACCCCGCCCCATCCTTCGAGACGCCCGCCTTCGCTAGAGCTACGGCGGGCTCCTCAGGATGAGGCTCATAACCCTCATGGTGAGGAGCCGCGCGGAACGCGTGGCGTCTCGAACCATGAGGCCAAGGAGTCTCCTGAAATGCGTTCCCTTCTGTTCGTGCCCGCCGACGGCGGCACCAAGCTCGACAAGGCGATGGCGAGCGGCGCCGACGCGGTGATCATCGATCTCGAGGATTCGATCGCGCCCGAGCGCAAGGCGGCGGCGCGCGGCGCGGCGTTGGAGTTTCTCAAAGCGGCGGCGCCGAAGAAGGACCGCCCGCGCCTGTTGGTGCGCATCAACGGGCTCGACACCGGCATGAGCGACGCCGACCTCGAAGCGATCGTGCCGGGCCGGCCCGACGCCGTGGTGTTTCCGAAAGCCGAAGGCGGCGCGAGCGCGGTTGCCCTCGACGCCAAGCTGACCGCGCGCGAGGCCATTGCCGGGGTGCCGGAAGGCTCGATCAAGGTGCTGGCGCAGGCGGTCGAGTCGGCCGCCGGGCTGTTTCTGGCCGGCACCTTCCGCGATGTGAGCAAGCGCCTCATCGGCATGACCTGGGGGCCGGAGGATCTGTCGGCGGAACTGGGCGCCGAAGCCAACCGCGACTCGGACGGCCTCCTCACCGAGCCCTACCGGCTGGCGCGCAACATCTGTCTCTACGGCGCGGCGGCGGCGAAGCTGCCGGCGATCGAGACGGTGTACGTCGACTTCCGCAATTCCGAAGGCTTGCGCCGCGACACCGAGGACGCGCGCCGCGACGGCTTCACCGGCAGGCTGGCGATCCATCCGGCGCAGGTGCCGGTGATCAACGCGGTGTTCACGCCGACGGCCGAGCAGATCGACAAGGCCAAGGCGGTGGTCGCGGCCTTCGCCGCCAATCCCGGCGCCGGCGCGGTCGGCATCGACGGCAAGATGTTCGACCGGCCGCACCTCATCCGCGCGCAGGCGCTGTTGGCGCGGGTGGGACACTGACTCGTGCCCCGGACGCGGTGCAGCATGTAGCCATAAGCGCGTTTACGCGCGTCTGCGACGCGCTATGGCGAAATGATGCACCGCTGATCCGGGGCCCCGGTTAAATTTAAATAAAGCCAAGGAAGAAAGCTGGGTCCCGGTTCTGCAGCGCACCGTTTCGCTTCGCTGCACGCTGCGCTGCACCCGGGACAGGAGCCCCTACTCCGCCGCTTGCACCGGCACGGTGTCGTGGCTGTGCCCTTCCTGGGCGTCCTTGATGCGCTTGGCATTCGCCATGTAGGCCTGCGCCGCGCCGGTCCCGAACAACTCGTGCGTCGCGGCCTCGTCGTCGGCCACCGGCGTCATCGCCAGGTCGGTGTAGGCGTAGCGCTGCGGGTCTTTCTTGATGCGCAGGTAGATGCGCCGCAGCTTGAAATAAAGCGCGCCCCACCGCACCAGCCTGCTGGCGACGCTGCCCCAATGCTTCGGGTAGAACTGCCACACCGGTTCGGTCGGAAAACCCGGCCGCCGGTCGAGCCGGTAACGCCGGCGCAGGAAGCCGCCTTCGAGCGGATGGATGTGCTCGATGTTGATCGAGCCCATGAACCAGCTGATCAGGAACAACGCATTACTGGCGTTGGCCTTGGTCGACGCCACGCGGCGCAGGATCGTCTCGACGTGCTCCATCGTGTAGTAGCGCTGCCACGCCATCTTGTACGCGCGGTCCCACTCCGCGCGCGACATCTTCGGATGCGTCGTGCAGACGTGGTTGAGGTCGTATTTGTTGAGGTCGGGATCGAGCGGCGCGCCGGCGCGGTGCAGCTTGAGATGGTCCTCCGAACCCGGCAGCGGCGTCAGATAGAAGAACTCCAGGAGATCGACCGGCAGTTCGCGCTTGATCACGTCGATGTCGCGCATGATCGAGTCGTAGCTGTCGGCCGGGAAGCCGAGGATGTAGCCGGCGTAGGTGATCACGCCCACCTTCTTCCAGGCCAGCAGCATCTGCCGGTATTCGGTGATCTTGTTCTGCCGCTTCTTGGCCCCGAGCAGGTTGTCGGGGTTGATGTTCTCCAGCCCGATGAACACGCGCTTGACGCCCGCCCGCGCCGCCTTCTCGACGAAGTTCGGCAGCTTGTGGCAGAGCGTGTCGACCTGGATGATGAAGCTCAGGTTGAACTTCTCTTCCTCGCGCAATTTGATGATGCGGTCGAGGATCGGTTCCCAGTCCTTGTTGCGGGCGAAGTTGTCGTCGGTGATGAAGAACGCGCGCAGGCCTTGCGCGTAGTTCGTCCGCACGATGTGCTCGACGTCGTCCGGCGAGCGGCGGCGCGACGTGCGGCCCTGTACGTTGATGATGGTGCAGAACGAGCACTGGTACGGGCAGCCGCGCCCGGCGTCGAACGAAGTGGTGCCGCCGGCGGTGCGCTGCGCGCGCTCGACCGCCATCAAAGGGATGGGCGTGCCCTCGATGCCGGGCAGGTTGTCCATGTAGTTGTACAGCGGCTTCAGCGCACCGGCCGCCGCGTCGCGCAGCGTGTCTTCGAGCCGGCCTTCCGCCTCGCCTGCAAACAGCGACACGCCCATGGCCTTGGCGCGGTCGAGATCGGCGTCGACACCACCCAGCATCGCCAGCACGCCGGAGACGTGGAAGCCGCCGATGCCGACCTGGATGCCGCGGGCGCGCAACGGTCTGGCCAGATCGAGCGCGCGCGGGAACTGGTTCGACTGCACGCCGGTCAGCATCACCATGCCGGCGCCGGCCTCTTCGATCATGGCCGCCAGCCGCTCGGGCCGGATGCGGGTGTTGGTCTCGTCGTAGGCGTGAATCTCGATGTCGACGTCATTGCCCAGGACGAAGCGTTCGGCGCAGTCCTTGGCGAGGCCGTAGAGCGAGGCCAGCGAGTTCGAGGGGATCGGCGAGCGCACCCACTGGATGACGTAGCCGTCGTCGTCGTAGTGCGACGGCTTCACCAGCACGAGACAGAAACGCCGTCGTGCACCGCCGCCAGCCGCTGTCGTCCCCATGGGTAACCTTCAGATTAGAGCAGCAAAATCTGAGACTATTCCTGCATATATACAGTGTACCGCGCTGGCGCGGAAAGAATAAACGCCTCAGCGCTGCGATTTGTCGCCGGCGTCGTACACCGCTTTTGGGTCGAAAGTCTTGTCGGCATTGTGGAACTCGAGCGCTACCGGCTTACCTTGGCCGAGCGGAACCGAGCG
Organism: uncultured Undibacter sp.; assembly: GCA_964372105.1. GTDB lineage: Bacteria > Pseudomonadota > Alphaproteobacteria > Rhizobiales > Xanthobacteraceae > Pseudolabrys. The sequence goes on along the minus strand of CAYJPU010000012.1, from coordinate 26,182 downwards.
GTAGAAGCACGAGCGCCGGCCGGTGTGGCAGGCCCCCGGCCCGGCCTGCTCGACCTTGAGCCAGAGCGCGTCCTGGTCGCAGTCGACGCGCAGCTCGCGGACGCGCTGGACGTGGCCGGAGGTCTCGCCCTTCTTCCAGAGCTGCCGGCGCGAGCGGCTGTAGAACCAGGCCTCGCCGGTCGCGATGGTCTTCTCGACCGCCTCGGCGTTCATGTGCGCGACCATCAACAGCTCGCCGCTGCCGGCGTCGGTCACCACCGCGGTCAGCAGGCCGTTGGGGTCTAACTTCGGGGGGAAGGCTATGCCTTCTTCGATGACATTCGTTGCAGACAAGGCCCACTCCTCCAGGTCCAGTCATTCCGGGGCGCGCTGAAAGCGCGAACCCGGAATCCAGAAAGTCTGGAAAGCCTATCATGTGTTGCTGGATTCCGGGTCCGCCGCTTTGCGGCGGCCCGGAATGACGGGAAAGACTAGCCGTGCGCGCCGCGCAGCATGGTCATGAAGCGCACCAGCTCTTTCGGATCGTCGCGGAAGGCGCCGGTGAAATGCGTGGTCACGGTCAGTGCGCCGGGCTTGGTCACGCCGCGCAGCGACATGCACATATGTTCGGCCTCGACCAGCACGGCGACGCCGCGCGGCTTGAGCACCTCGTTGATCGCGGTGGCGATCTGCGAGGTCAGGTGCTCCTGCGTCTGCAGGCGCTTGGCATAGACGTCGACCAGGCGCGCCAGCTTCGACAGGCCCACCACCCGCTCCACCGGCATGTAGGCGACGTGCGCCTTGCCGTAGAACGGCATCATGTGGTGCTCGCAGTGCGAGTTGAAGGTGATGTCCTTGACCAGCACGAAGTCGTCGTAGCCGGCGGTCTCGCCGAAGGTGCGGTCGAGCACTTCGGCCGGGCACTCGCGGTAGCCCTGGTAGACTTCGTCAAAGGCGCCGATCACGCGCTTCGGCGTTTCCAGCACGCCTTCGCGGTCCGGGTCGTCGCCGGCATAGGCGATCAGCGTGCGCACGGCGGCCTCGGCCTCCTCGCGCGACGGGCGCGGGGTCGGCGGCGTCGGGGCGGCGCGCACGTGGTCGGAAAGGCCCTGCAACGGCCACGGCTTAACGATTGAACTCTTGGCGTCCATTACGGTCTCTCCGTTCGACCGGCGCTGCGCCAGCGATTGGCTGCTCCGGATGTGTCACCGGGTTGGCCGCGTCTGGTGCCCGCTTCGAACCCTTCGGTCCATTGTGGTGCGCTGGACGCCGCATTCCCATTCGGCACGGCCCATACAGGACGGTCCATGCCCGGCCGCGAGAACCCCTTCTCGCACCAGCCGGTTGGTCCCTATATATTGCTTTATACGGCCTAAGCAATCCGCCGGATCACTCCCGGCCAGGGCAATTTCGATGCTGAATGACGTCTATAACGCGAAAATCCTGGACCTTGCGGGCAATATACCCCGCCTCGGCCGCCTCCCGGCGCCCGACGCCAGCGCCACTGCCCATTCCAAGCTGTGCGGCTCGACCGTCACCGTCGACCTGAAGATGGACGGCGCGGTGGTGGGCGATTTCGCCCATGACGTGAAGGCCTGCGCCTTGGGCCAAGCCTCGTCCTCGATCATGGCCCGCCACGTGGTTGGTGCCAGCCCGGCCGAACTGCGCGAGTTGCGCGAAACCGTGCGGAAAATGCTGAAGGAAAACGGCGCGCCCCCGACCGGCCGCTGGGCCGACGTGGCGGTGCTGGAGCCGGTGCGCGACTACAAGGCGCGCCATGCCTCGACCTTGCTGACCTTCGACGCGGTGGTCTCGGCCCTCGACCAGATCGAGGCCAAAAAGGCGGCGGCGGAATAAGGTTTGTCATTCCGGAACGGCCCGAAGGACCGGACCCGGAAGCGGTTCACTTCGCCAGCGCCAGACCGCCGGTGCGCGGCGCCGCCAGGCCGGCCCGGCCGGCGGCCGCCTTCGCGCAGGCCGAGCTCAGCCCCGGCAGGCTCTGGCGCACGCCGGTATTGCCGAGCCGGATGGCGGTGCCGCCGCCGGCGCTCTGGGTCTCGATCGTCACCGAACGGCTGCCGCCGCCCGCCAGGGCGCCGACCATGTCGGACGCCACCGGCGCGACCGCATAGGTCACGAGTTCGTTCGGCCCCGCGCGGCGCTGCGACGACACCACCTTGAGCGGCACCGTCAATCCGCCGACCCGCACGGTCACGGCGCTGAGCGCGGTTGGAGCGGCCAGACGCTCGCCGTCACGACGACGCTCGATGTAGCTGACGGCGTAGCTCGCACCGTCGCCACCGCAGGTCACCAGCAGATCGAAGCTGCCGATCTGCTCGCCCTCGACGGTGAGCGGATGGCGGCGCGCCAGCGCCGTGGTGCCGTCATGCTCGATGGTGGCCCAGCGGCGTTCGCTGATCGCGCTTGCCTGCACGCCATTGGTCAGACGTGACACCGGCGCCGCCGCCGGTGCCGGCGGGCTCGCCGCCACCGCCGCGCCCACCGCCGCATCCGGCTGCTCGGTCGCAACCCGCATGCGCGCGAGCTCGTCGCGCGTCAGGGCGTGCATCGGCTCCCACGGCGGAATGCGCAGCGACAGATCGAGCATGTCGATGGAGACGCCCATCTCAGCGGTGAACTGGGCGAGACGGCCGATGTCGCGCTGCACCAGCACAAGATCCTCGGCCGAATAACTGGCCGCCGTCGGATCGTCGCGGCGGTCGCCGAGCCAGATCTGGTGCACCATCACGCGCGCCTCCGGCGGCACCACGCGGCGCACGCCGCCGAGCAGCACGAAGGCGCACATCGATTCGCAGTCGGCCTGCGGCGACAGCGTGCCGCGCGGCTCGGCCGGCCCCGTCGTCAGCCTGACGCGGCCGACGGTGGTGTCGAGCGCGCGCTTGCGAATCTCACGGCCGAGCGCGATGGCGCCGTGGACGGACCCGCCGTCCGAATCGAGCACCACGGTGGCGCCGGTGAGATCGCGGTCTTGCGCGAAATTCAGGAAATCGCGCGGCGTATCGGCCGTGATCGCGCCCTTGGCGGTGATATACGTCTTGCAGCGCGCGCCGCAGGTCTCGGCCGGGCCCTGCACGACGAGATCGAAGCGCATCGGCAGCACGCGGTCGGAGGCGTGAGCGGCGATGGGCAACAGAACAGCCGGCGCCAGAGTGAGCGCGATGGCAAACGAAAGGGTGCGACCCATTCTTCCCCCTGATCACCGCCTCGCCTGCGTGACAGCGTGGTTGGCCACGTTCTGGTCAGGTTTTGGCGGCTCAAGAACCCCCGCTTATGTGTCATTTTTAATTCAGCGCATGGATTCGGGTCTAGTTAAAAAAAGCGGCGGCCGCACAGCAGCGATGATGAAAAGATCAGCATTTGCAGGAACTTGGAACTCTCGATGGAACTTTCCCGCGCGTTCGTTTCAACTGATGTGTCGAGTGTGACTTTTAAGATGCGCAACGGAAACGGTCAGGGCAGAAACGGTCTCGCGCGGGCGCCGCGCGTCATCGGCCGCGCGCTGGTGACAGTGTACCGCTACACGCTGTCGCCGCTGCTCGGCCCGCGTTGCCGCCATCTACCGACCTGTTCCGACTACGCCGAGCAGGCGATCACGCGCTTCGGCCTGTGGGCCGGCGGCTGGATGACGCTGGCGCGCATCGCCCGCTGCAACCCGTTCGGCACGCACGGCCTCGACTTCGTGCCGGCCGCGGTGCCGCGCGATGCGCGCTGGTATCTGCCGTGGCGTTACGGGCGCTGGCACGGCACCAACGAGGTGCCGCCGCGATGAGCAACCGCACGCGCCGCATCCTGACGCTGGTGATGGCGCTGAGCGCGGCGGCTACGGTTCTGTTCGGCTTGCGCAGCTATGGCTCGTTTCTGCTGTTGCGGTCCGCCTATGAAGCCGGCCGGCCGCAAGCGAGCTCGCTACGCGCCTGGATGACGCTCGACCATGTGGCGGCGACCTACCGCGTGCCGATGGATGCGCTGACCGAAAAGTTAGGCCTGCCGGCCGACAGTGCGCGCGACGAGAGCCTCAAGACGATCGCCGACCGGCGCGGCGTGTCACGCTTCGAATTCGTGCGCGAGGTTCAGCGCGCCATTGGCGGCGTCCCGCTGACGAACGACGACAGCGCGGCGAAATCGCAGGACGGATTCTCCGACCGGGTGCTCTCCGCTGTGCTGGCCTACGGCTATCCGGCACTGGCGGCGACCTTCCTGTTCGGCGCGATGGGACTGCCCTTGCCGACCGGTATCGTCGCCGTACTTGCCGGCTCGCTCGCGGCACTCGGCCACATCCAATGGGCTGGAGCGGCCGCCGTCACTGTTCTCGCCTCGCTCGCGGGCGACACGGCCGCCTATCTGATCGGCCGCGCGCTGAGCGAGAACTTCCTCAACCGCCACGGCCGCTGGGTCGGCTACGCCGGCGAGCGGCGGGCGCGCGTGCAGGCCTTGTTCGCGCGCTGGGGCGGCGTGACCGTGCTGTTCACGCGCACACTCGTCTCGCATTTGAGCTCGCTCATGAGCCTACTCGCGGGGCTCAGCCGCTACCGCCTGTCGGCCTTCCTCCTGTATTCGGCGCTCGGCCGGCTGGCCTGGACCGCGGCCTATCTCGGGCTCGGCTTCACCATCGGCAGCAATATCGACGCGGCCAGCCAATTCCTCGCCAATCTGAGCGGCCTGCTGGTCGCGATGGCGGTACTGGCCGCCTCGACCGCCTACCGGGCGGGGATTCTGGGCCGGACCTGAAGGCTTGCGCCGGTCGATTGCCTGTTATATCAGCCGCAAATCACGCTTACCCACGCTCGTTCGTGGGAGTGAGCCACAGGAGACATACGTCATGGTCGCAGTGACCTTTCCCGACGGCGCGCGCCGGGACTACCCCGACAACATCACCGGCCTCGACATCGCCAAGGGCATCTCGCCCTCGCTGGCCAAGCGCACCGTCGCGATGGCGCTCGACGGCGTGGTCACCGACCTCGCCGACCCGATCACGCGCGACGCCAAAATCGAGTTCATCGGCCGCGACGACCCGCGCGCGCTGGAACTGATCCGCCACGACGCCGCCCACGTGCTGGCGGAAGCCGTGCAGGCGCTGTGGCCGGGCACCCAGGTGACCATCGGCCCGGTCATCGACAACGGCTTCTATTACGACTTCCACCGCAACCAGCCGTTCACGCCGGAAGATCTGCCCGTCATCGAGAAGAAGATGAAGGAGATCATCGCGCGCGACAAGCCGTTCACCAAGGAAGTGTGGTCGCGCGACAAGGCGAAAGCGACCTTCCGCGACATGGGCGAGATGTTCAAGGTCGAGCTGGTCGACGCCATCCCGGAAGACCAGACAATCAAGATCTACAAGCAGGGCGACTGGTTCGACCTCTGCCGCGGCCCGCACATGACCTCTACGGCCAAGGTCGGCAACGCCTTCAAGCTGATGAAGATCGCGGGCGCCTACTGGCGCGGCGATTCGACCAAGCCGATGCTGACTCGCATCTACGGCACCGCCTTCGCCAAGCAGGAGGAGCTCGACGCCTACATCAAGCAGATGGAAGAGGCCGAGAAGCGCGACCACCGCAAGCTCGGCCGCGAGATGGACCTGTTCCACTTCCAGGAGGAAGGCCCCGGCACCGTGTTCTGGCACGCCGGCGGCTGGACCATCTTCCAGGAGATCGTCGCCTACATGCGCCGCCGCCTGCGCGGCGACTACAAGGAAGTCAACGCGCCGCAGATGCTCGACAAGTCTTTGTGGGAGACGTCCGGCCACTGGGGCTGGTTCCGCGAGAACATGTTCCAGGCGACCTCGGCCGGCGACGACACCGAGGACGAGCGCGTCTTCGCCATCAAGCCGATGAACTGCCCCGGCCACATCCAGATCTTCAAGCACGGCCTGAAGTCGTATCGCGACCTGCCGCTGCGCATGGCCGAGTTCGGCGTGGTGCACCGCTACGAGCCGTCGGGCGCGATGCACGGGCTGTTGCGCGTGCGCGCCTTCACGCAGGACGACGCGCACATCTTCTGCACCGAAGAGCAGATGGCCGACGAGTGCCTGAAGATCAACGACCTGATCCTGTCGACCTATGCCGACTTCGGCTTCGTCGGCGACCTCACCGTCAAGCTGTCGACGCGGCCGGAAAAGCGCGTCGGCTCCGACGCGGCGTGGGACCACGCCGAAGGCATCATGCAGAACGTGCTCAAGCGCATCGAGGCCGACGGCGGCAACCGCATCAAGACCGCGATCAACCCCGGCGAAGGCGCGTTCTACGGGCCGAAGTTCGAATACGTGCTGCGCGACGCCATCGGCCGCGACTGGCAGTGCGGCACCACGCAGGTCGACTTCAACCTGCCGGAACGCTTCGACGCCTTCTACATCGCCGCCGACGGCGCGCGCAAAACGCCGGTGATGATCCACCGCGCCATCTGCGGCTCGATGGAGCGCTTCCTCGGCGTCGTGCTCGAACACTATGCCGGGCACCTGCCGCTGTGGCTGTCGCCGAAGCAGGTGATCGTCACCACCATCACCTCCGACGCCGACGACTACGCCAGCGAGGTGACGGCGGCGGCGGTCAAGCTCGGCTTGCGCGCCGAAGCCGACCTGCGCAACGAGAAGATCAACTACAAGGTGCGCGAGCACTCGCTCGCCAAGGTCCCGGTCATGCTGGTGGTCGGCAAGAAGGAAGCCGAGACCCGCCAAGTCTCGATCCGCCGGCTCGGCTCCGACAAGAGCCAAGTGATGGCGCTCGACGAAGCGCTGAAGGCGCTGACCGAAGAAGCGACGCCGCCTGACGTCAAGCGGATGCGGGCCAAGGGCTAACCCGTCGCCCTGCGACTGCGCGCCGTGGCCTGCAACGCCTCGCGCGCGCAGTCGGCGAGAAACAGATACGTGGTCGCAAAGAAATTCTGAGTGGCCTCGGCGAGCCGCGGTTTGAGCACAACCATGCCGCTGTCGGCGCCGATGCGTTCGAGGAACCCCTCGTCCGCCGCGTCGCGGATCAACTTGAGCACGTGCGGGCGCGACACCGAGAAGCGCCGCGCCAAGGCCGCGATCGAGATCGGCACCGGCCGCTGCGGCGGCACCGTGTCGTCTTCGGCGCCCGCGGTGATCAGGCTCGTCAGGATCAGCATGCCGGCATTACGCTCGCCGAACAGGCCGAGACCCGGCGCGGAGTGCACCAGCCGGAAGCCGGCGCGGAAGCGCGCCACCATGGCGACCACCAGTGCGCGGTCGAAGGCCGGATCGTCGAGCGCCGACAATAACGCGGCGCCGTCGGGCAAGAGCGGCCCTATGGCGGAGAAGTGCAGCCGCCAGCGCGCGCGCAGCAGATCGTAGAGCTTCTCGGTCGCGACCAGACGGCGCTGGCGCTTGTCCACGATCTGGATATCGGGCGTGAGATAGCCGGAGAACCGCATCAACGACAGCATCGCCCCGGCGCGGCCCGGACTGCAGATGTCGAAATCAACACACATGGCTTTCATGCGCGTCGGGGTCAGGCCGGACGCGCTATCGGCGGGATCGCGCGTCGCGTGGAGATAGAGCACGATATAGCCGAACAGCAGACGGCCGCGGTCGTCCATCAGCCAGTTCAGCAGATGGCCGCCTTGATACATCGCCACCAGGCCCTTGGCCGAGGTGCGCATCGCCTCGGCAAAGCCCGGCTGCGCGCGCAAGGCGGCGACCGCCGCCGGCGACGCAAACTCCGTTTCAGCGGATAGCCGCGCGGTGCCGGACGCCATTCCCTCTGCCCTTCGGCTCACCGCGCGGTTAAAGCAGGGTTGCAACCGGATTGCCACCGCCCCTGCTGGCACGAACGACGTCGCCGGAGCGCCGGCGCCGAAAGCTTCGCTATTGGCGTATGCTCATGATGTAAGCGGCGAGATCGGTCGCGTCGCCGATCGAAACGTCCCGGCCCACCATCCGCCTGCTCTTGGCGAGCATCAGATAGAAAGCGAGCCGCAACTCGTCGAGCGCCGTCCGCTTTGGAATTTCCGCGAAAGGCGGCGCTTTTGTCGCGGGGCGCGGCTGCCCCGGCGAGACCTGATGGCAGCCCGCGCACAAGCCACGTGCGAGTTGCCCCCCACGTTGCGCGTTGGCGGCCAGCGCTGGCGTGATGAGGCTCGTGAGGCATAGCAAGACGATGAATAGTCTTGTCATCGTTGGTTGTCCCCGGCGCGTCTCCGGGAATTCAACGAGTTCTTCTGAGTTTCGTGGTTGTTACTTTTTACCAGCGATACAAAGATTGGCACGCATGGTTAGCGGACGGGTGTCGTTTCGCGTGCAACTGCCGCACAATACAACCTCACTCGTTCGTCGTTGCAATCGTCGAGCAAGCGCGTTGAACGCGACGGCGGCGCGTGACTATCGCCCTTGATCGGTAATATAGGCCGCCAGGTCCGCTGCCTCGGCGCGCGACATGTTCATGTCCGGCATCCGCGGGTGCGGCAGCAGCAGAAACAGCGCCAGCTTGCCGGCGTCGAAGCCGGGCTTATTGGCGATCGCCGAAAAAGGCGGCGACTGCGTGCTGCCACCGCTCTTCTGGTCCTTGGACACGATATGACAGGCCGCGCACCAGCGCTCGGCCATCTTCCCGCCGTTGGCGGCGCTGGCCGCCATGGCCGCCTGCGGCAGCAGCGCGGCCATCGTCACGGAAAGCAGCGCGCCGGTCATTCTCATCATGGGGGGCCTCGAATGCGGGATTCGCGTTCATCCTATCGCGCGCCGGCCGTTGAGTCCGCAGTGACCTGCATCACAGACCCGTCACACCGGACGGCTTCGCGCCTCAGCGGACGCCGACGGCGCGGGCCGGCACCACCGCCGCGGCCGGCGGATGGTCCAGCGTACCCAGGAAGCGCTCGGCCCAGCGGGTGAGATCGTTCTGCGTCAGCGCCTTGAAGTTGACCGCCTGCCGCGCGCGCCGCTCCTCGAGCGGCATCGTCAGCGCGCGATGGATGGCCTGGCCGACGCCTTCCGAGTCGTATGGGTTCACCAGCAGCGCGCCGGTGCATTCGTCGGCGGCGCCGGCGAAGCGCGACAGGATCAGCACGCCGGGATCGTCCGGGTTCTGCGCCGCGACGAATTCCTTGGCGACCAGGTTCATGCCGTCGCGCAGCGGCGTCACCAACGCGGCGCGCGCGGCGCGATAGAGCCCGGCGAGCGCGGTGCGGCTGTGCGCCTTGTTGACGTAGCGCACCGGCGTCCACGACGCCTCGCCATAGGCGCCGTTGATGCGGCCCACCGTCTCGCCCACGACGCGGCCGATGTCGGCGTATTCCGGGATGTCGCTGCGGCTGCGCGGGGTGATCTGCAAATACGTGACCTTGCCGCGGCCGTCCGGGAAATTCGCGAGATAGCGTTCGAACGCGTTCATGCGCTCGGGGATGCCTTTGGAATAGTCGAGCCGGTCGACGCCGATGATCATGGCGCGGCCGGACAGGCTGTCGAGCACCTCTCGCACGAAGGCGGTCCCGACCGCGCGCCGCGCCAGCCGCGCGAAGGCCTCGGTCTCGACGCCGACCGGATAGACGCCGACGCGCACGCTGCGCCCCTCGATCAGGAAGGTGTCGTCGTCGATGCGCTCGAAGCCGCACTCGTTGGTGAAGTAGCGGCTGATATTGCCGGCGTCGGTCTCGGTCTGGAAGCCGACGACGTCGTAGGCCCCGAGCGCCGGAATGAGCTGCTCGTGATTGGGCAGCGCGGTGAGGATTTCCGGCGGCGGGCACGGGATGTGCAGGAAGAAGCCGATTCTGTTCTTGTGGCCGCGCGCACGCAGCGCCTTCGCCAGCGGGATCAGGTGATAGTCGTGCACCCACACCACGTCGTCGTCGCGCAGGATCTTCGCGAGGCCGTTGGCGAAATACTCGTTGACGCGGCGATAGCCGCTGAGGTCGCGGCGGTTGAATTCGGCGAGGTCGAGCCGGTAATGCAGGATCGGCCACAGCACCCGGTTGGCGAAGCCGTTGTAGAACTCGTCGTAGTCGTCGCGGCGCAGGCCGATGGTGACATAGGACACGTTGTCCTGCCGCACGGTCTTGACCGGATCCGGCTCGTCGTCGGTGACCTTGCCGCTCCAGCCGAACCAGACGCCGCCGCGCCGCTTGAGCGCGGGCCGGATCGCGACCTCGAGGCCGCCGGCGCGCGCGCCGCCCTCCGGCACGCCCACGCGATTGGAAACGACGATGAGCCGCGCCAAATCGATCTCTCCCGCTTCGCGACAAGCCTGGATCGCGATCGTTGCACTATCGGTTGGGCGCTCGGTCCCCCGCTGCGCGCTAAAAAACAACGCGCAAGTTCCACGGAAGTTCCACGAAAGTTCAATCGCAGAAAGTGTTGGCAGCGTGGCGCGAGGTCAATCTCGCCGCAGGCCGGCCAGACGCTGCAGCGCGCGCCGCACATCGTGCGGCGACGGGAATTTGCCGCTGACGTGCTCGAAATGGCGGCCGACGGCGAAGCCTTTGCCGCCGATTGCCGGCAGCGCCTTGAACACCGATTCATCGGTGACGTCGTCGCCGAGAAACACCGGCGTGCGGCCGGCGAACGGCGCCTGCGCCATCAGATCGCGCACCGCGTCGCCTTTGTTGACGCAAGGACGCTTGACCTCGAACATCGCCTTGCCGAGCAGCAGTTCGGTCGGCTCGTCCGGAAAGGCCGCGCGGGCGGCCGCGATGTGGTGGCGCAACGGCTCGGCCTGCTTCGGCGCCTTGCGATAATGCAGCGCGACCGAATAACCCTTGTCCTCGTATTCGAGCCCGGCGCCGAGCGAAACCGCGCCGGTCAGATGCCGGCGCAGCGCTTCGGGCAGGTCCGGCACGCGCGCCACCGCTGCGCCCGGCGCCAGCCGCGTCTCGGCGCCGTGGCCGCCGATGGCCGGCAATTGCAGCGGCGCGAACAGCGTGTCGAGATCGCGGATCGGCCGCCCGCTCACCAGCGCCAGCGCGCCGCTGGTGAGCGCGGAGAGCCGCGCCAGCGCGTCCTTGAGGTCGTTGGAAACGACGACCTCGAACGGCGACGGGCCGATGTCGATCAGCGTGCCGTCGACGTCGAACAGGAAGGCGACCGAGGCCGGGTCGAGGCCGCTGAAGACAGCGGAGGCGGTGTCGGTTATCGGAATGGTCACGAAGGGATAACGCTCTCGCGCCTATTTGGTGCCGTGGCCCGCGCGGGCCAGGCGGCGATCACCGCGCCATCACCTCGATGTCGCCGTCGACGCCGGTGACGACCTTGAACTCGCGTTCGTAGACCTTGCCCTCGTTGCGCGCGATGGCGCGGTACTCGCCTTCGGCCAAGATCACGCGCGGGAAGGCGCCGATCGATTCCTTGATGACGTCGCCGCCGGGGGTGAGCACCGACCAGGCGGTGTTGGCGAGCGCCTCGCCGCCTCTGTCGCCGACCAGCTTGAGCGTGATGGCGGCGGCGCGGTGCGTCACCGTGATGTCGGTGAGCTTGCCGGCCTGCACGCGAATGTCGGAGCGGATCGCCGAATTGGCGTCGCCGTAGTTCGACACGATGTAATAGGTGCCCTCGGGCACGACCACGACGCTGCCGGTCATGACGTGCTCGGCGATCGGCCGCCGGTCGCCGGGCTCGAACTGGCTGCCTTTGTAGACGTCGAACGAAATCTGCCCGGCCGGGATGCGCACGTCGCCGACGCGGCCTTCCAGCCGCAGGCCACCCGCCGGCAGGTCGAATTCCTCGCGCACGGTCGGGCCGCGCAGCGTCACCGGCTTCACCAGCGTCGCAAGCCCGAAGCCGACATGGACGATGTAGTTGCCGGGTGGCAGCACCAGCATCGGCGACGGCGACGTGTCTTCCTTGACCAGGCGGAAGTCGCCGCCGGTCGACGCCTTGGCGGCATAGACGCGCCAAGTCAGCCCGCCGCCGATCGGCGGCTGGTCCTTGCCGAAGCGCGCGCTCAGCGACAGCGCCACCTGCCCGGCCGGCACCATCGGGATCGAGCTCGGGGCCATCGAGTTCGGCAGGTTCAGCGGCGCCTGCGACGGCGCGGTCAGCACGCCGCCGGGGCCGAACACGTCGCCGCGCGTGGCCTGCCCCGGCGACAGCAGGCCGGTCGACGGCGTCGACGACAGCAGCGAATTGTTCGCCGGGGTTTGCGCCTGCACCCGGCCTGGGACCGCCCCGGAGGCCAGCACAGCCAGGATAACCGCAAAGACCGGCCTGCGTCGGCCGGCCGCGGCGGGGAATGCAGTGGTAAGTCTCATGACGGCTGTGTTTTTCGGCCCAAATCGCGGCGAATTCAAGCCATTCAGGGCGTTTGTCACGCCCTTATCGCTATGTTACGGCGCGCCAAACCCTTTATACCGGCGCAAACGATCATGCGCTTGACCGAGGACGCCATGCCCGACGCTTTGCACCTGCTCAAGACCCGCCGCTCGGTCAAGCCGATCGAGCTGACCGGGCCGGCGCCCTCCGCCGCCGAGATCGACACCCTGCTGACGATCGCCGCGCGGGTGCCCGACCACGGCAAGCTCGCGCCCTGGCGTTTCATCGTGTTCGAGGGCGCGGCCCGCGCCGCCGCCGGCGAGGTCATCGCGGACGCCTTCAAGGCCGACCGGCCAGACGCCACCGCCGACCAGATCGACTTCGAGCGGGCGCGGCTGACGCGTGCGCCGCTGGTCATCGCGGTGGTCTCGCGCGCCGCCCCGCACGTCAAGATCCCGGAATGGGAGCAACTGATGTCGGCCGGCGCCTCCGCCATGCTGCTGGTCACGGCGGCCCATGCGCTCGGCTATGCCGCCGGCTGGCTGACCGAGTGGTACGCCTACGACCGCCGCGTCTTGGACCGGCTCGGCCTCGCGCCGCACGAGCGCATCGTCGGCTTCGTGCACATCGGCACCGCGGCCAAGCCGCCGGAGGATCGCGACCGCCCAGCGCTCTCGGCCATCGTCAGCCGCTACGGAGCCTAGAGGACGCGATGTTCTACGAGCCCGAGAAGCGCGATCGCAAGCTGTTGCCGTACGACCCGTTCAAGGCGATCGTCGCGCCGCGCCCGATCGGCTGGATCACCTCGATGAGCCGCAAGGGCGAGGTCAACCTCGCGCCCTACTCGTTCTTCAACGGCGTAAACAGCCGGCCCAATCTGGTGATGTTCGGCTCCGAAGGCCTCAAGGATTCGGTCGCCTTCATCGAGGAGACCCGCGAATTCGTGTGCAGTCTGGCGACCTTTGACCTGCGCAAAGAGATGAACGCCACCGCCGCGCCGATGGCGCGCGGCGTCAACGAAATGGAGCGCGCGGGGCTCGCGCCGGCGCCGTGCCGCATCGTCAAGCCGCCGCGCGTGGCGGCGAGCCCGTGCGCGCTCGAATGCAAGCTCATCAACATTATGGCGATGCAGACGCATGACGGCCAGCCGGTCGACTGCCACGTGGTGTTCGGCCAGGTGGTCGGCGTGCATATCGACGACCGCTATGTCGTCGACGGGCTGCTCGATACCGCCGCGATGAAGCCGATCGCGCGCTGCGGCTATGACCAATACGCGGTGGTGGACAGCGTGTTCTCGATGGTGCGGCCGGAAACCTGATGGCCCGCCGGGGTTTACCTTATTGGCAGCACACGGGCGCCCGCCCCGCGTCATACTACGGTCATACCCCTCCATCAGTCGTTTTCACCATGTCGGGTTGAAACGCTTGTCCGGGCTACAACCCGGTTCGATGATTGTCGTTTAAGGAGAACCGGACTTGGTTTTCGAAGGTCTATTCTCACGCACGCGCAACGCGGATCGCGCCGCCGAAGCCACCACGCAGGCGCCGCCCGCGATGACGCGTCCCTCGATCGGGCTGGCGCTCGGCGGCGGCGCGGCGCGCGGCTTCGCCCATATCGGCGTCATGCGCACGCTCGCCAAGCACGGCATCGTGCCCGACGTCATCGTCGGCACCTCGATCGGCGCGGTGGTCGGCGGCTGCTATGCCGCCAAGCAGCTCGATACGCTGGAGGACTGGTCGCGCACGTTGAGCGTGCGCAGCGTGCTGGGCTATCTCGACATCAGCCTGTCCGGTTCCGGCCTCATCAGCGGCAACCATCTTGCCTCGAAACTCGAAGCCGGACTTCAAGACACCCGCATCGACGATCTGCCGCTGCGCTACGCGGCCATCGCCACCGAATTCAACACCGGTCATGAAATCTGGCTGACGCGCGGGCGGCTCGCCGACGCGATGCGCGCCTCTTATGCCTTGCCCGGGATTTTTCCGCCGGTGCTGATCGGCGGCCGCTGGCTCGTCGACGGCGCGCTGGTCAATCCGGTGCCGGTGTCGGCGGCGCGCGCGCTCGGCGCGCGGCTGGTGTTCGCGGTCAACCTCATTTCCGACCTGTTCGGCCGCGGCACCATCATCGCAAGCCATGGCTCCGACGATAACGATATCGCGGCGGCGGCAGCGGCCGCGGCGCCAAAGACCAACGGTATCCGCGGCATGTTCTCGCGCGAGTCTTCCTTGCGCCGGCAATTCCTCGGCCGCCGCGGCCGGCCCGGCATCCCGACGGTGATGATCGAAGCTTTCAACGTGATGCAGGACCGCATCACGCGCGCGCGCCTCGCCGGCGATCCGGCCGATGTGCTGATCAGCCCGCGGCTCGGCGCCGTCGGCTGGTTCGATTTCCACCGCGCGCAGGAAGCGATCGCCATCGGCGCCGAGGCGACGGAAAAGGCGCTCGAAGGCATCAACGAGGCCATCGCCGGCTTGTCGCAACCGGCAGACGCTTACCAGGTCGCGAAGTAGAGCGCAGACCCGGCTCAAGCCGTGCGGATGTACTCGCGCATCGCCTCGGATTCGCGCTCGATCTCGTCGACGCGCTGCTTGACGACGTCGCCGATCGACACGATGCCGACCAGCTTGCCTTGCGTCACTACCGGCAGATGGCGGAATTTTCCTTCCGTCATGCGCTCCATCAGGCTGGCGCAGCTATCCTCTTCACCGCAGGTCTCGACGTTGCGCGTCATGAACTGCGCGATCGGCAGCGAGGGCGCGCTTGCGCCGTGCTCGGACACCGCACGCATGATGTCGCGCTCCGACAGAATGCCGGCGAGCCGCCCGCCCGGCCCGACGACCACCACGGCGCCGATACGGCGAGACACAAGAAGCTTCACAGCGGCCGACAAGTCGGCGGTTGGTTCGATGCTGACGACGTCGCCGCCCTTTGCGGCCAGGATTGCCTTGACGATCATGGCAGCCTCCGTGGCCCGCGGCTCACGGCATTGGCCTTCCGAGTCCGGGCCTTGTTGGTAACGATCACGCCGCGTTGCCGGTTCCGTCAAGCCTAAAGCTGACGGTGCTGCACTGCGTTCCGCTTCTGATCAATGCCGCGTTGCACCATATTCGTCGGACGGCGGCGGTATGTCTTGATGGACAGCCGGTTTCGGATCGAACCACGAAAACAGAAACAATCCGGCTAAAAAGCCACCGATGTGCGCCTGCCACGCCACCGTCTGTTCGGCGCCGGTGAGCGGAAGAGAGCCGAGGCCGAACAGAATGTTCATACCGAACCAGACGCCGAGAAACAGCAAGACGCGCGGATCGTTCAACACGCCGACGAGCGGGATCGCCGGCACGCGATAGGCGCTGTCGTTCTCGCCGCGCAACATACCGAGCGGACCGCCGCGCTGAAAAGCGAAGCGCATCGCCGCCGCCATCGTGCCGGAAATCGCCGCCGACGCGCCGATCATCAGCGCCTGCTCGCCGGCATGCGTCAAAAGATGCAGGGCCGCGCCCGCCGCCGCCGTCACCGCGAAGAAGGCCAGAAAGCGCAACGCGCCGAAGCGGCGCGCCACCGCCGTGCCGAACGGCAGCAGCCACACCGCGTTGACGCCGAAATGCGTCCAGTCGGCGTGGATCAGCGAATAGGTCACGAAGGTCCACACGTCGGCGCCAACGCCGCCCGGCAGCGCGCCGCCGAGCACCACCGAACTGTCGAAGCGCACGGGGATGAAAGCGAAGGTCAGCAGAAATTCGACGTCCTGCGCGTCGGTCAGCACCATGGTGCGCACGACATGGATGAGCGCCAGCACAGCCAGCACCGCCAGAATGACCGTCGGGATATTGAACAGCGGCTCGCGCTTCACGTGGCATGCACCCGGTTAAACGAAGCGTCCGGGTTACGCTATTTGGCCTGCGGCCTGCAAGCGGCCGCACGGCCGGCGCCGCTGCAGCCGACCACCGGAAAAGAAAAAGGAGGGCTTGCGCCCTCCTTCGAGCCGCGTTGCGGACGTTCGTCGCGCCGTGGCTCTTATCCCGGGAGTGATGCCGGAGCGACTGTCCAGACCGCGCCGTACCGATGCCGCGCAGGCTAGACGCAGTTGCGCGTGAAGCCAACGCGATTGCGTTTTTAACACTAACTCGCGCGCGCCCAGGCCCGGGCGCGCCCACGGCACGCGCCCTGCTCCATCCACGGCGTCGCGGCGAAAAGTCGGCACGGATGTCCCGATCGGGGACAGAACGAGGCCGGCGCCGTCTCGCGACGGAACAGGTGGGCGCCATGAAGCATCCTTCGACACGCAAGGTGTTCGACTATTGGACCGAGCGGCGCGGCGAGCGCACCGCTCCGGCACGCGGCGATATCGATCCGGCCCAGATCCGGCACGCGCTCGGCGACACATTCATGCTGGCGGCGGATTTCGTCGATCAGCTCCGCTTCCGGCTCGCCGGCACGCGCGTCTGCGCGCTGTTCTGCCGCGAGATCAAAGGCGAGGCCTTCAACACGCTCTGGAGCGAAGCCAGCCGCCGCGCCATCGAGGAACTGACGCTGGCGGTGACGGCGGAAAACGCCGGCATCGTCGCCGGCCTCCGAGGCCGGACCGAAGACGGCACCGAAATCGGGCTCGAAATGCTGCTGCTGCCGCTTGCCCATGCCGGCCACGCCCGCATCCGGGCGCTCGGCGTCCTGGCGCCGTTCGAAGCGCCGTACTGGCTCGGCGAGAAGCCGGTGGTCGAACTCGAGCTCGGCACGCTGCGCCATATCGGGTCTGACATCGACACCCCCATTGCCCCGCGTTTTGCCCATGCGCCGGAGGAAGTCAGGGTCCGCCACGGTTTCGTGGTCTACAGCGGCGGCCGCACCGCCTCGAATGGCGACGGCAGCTAACCAACCATTAACAATGACGCCATAGGGTCGAGTTCTGTGGGAAAATACCTCCCCTCAAACGCCCGCCCCATGGCAATGCCGTTGATCAAACCGAGAATTCTGCCACTGGCCGACGAGCGCCGGCGCCACCAACGCGTCAAGGTCAACCTGCTCGGCCGCTACATGCTGGCCGACCGGCGCGAGTATCCGTGCCAGGTCATCGACATGTCGCCGGGCGGCATGGCCGTGATCGCTCCGGTTTGCGGCCTTTCGGGCGAACGCGTCATCGCTTACGTCGATCACCTCGGCCGGCTCGAGGGCAAGATCGCCCGCGTGTTCGAGAACGGCTTCGCCATGAGCATCGCGGCGACCGCGCGCAAGCGCGACAAGCTCGCCGCCCAGCTCACCTGGCTCGCCAACCGCCAGATCCTCAATCTGCCGGAAGACCGCCGCCACGGCCGCTTCACGCCGCGCAATCCGATGGCGCGGCTGATCCTGCCGAACGGCACCAATGTCGCCTGCCGCGTCATCGACTTGTCGGAGTCGGGCGCCGCCATCGCGATCCCCGCCGACCTGCGTCCGGTCGTCGGCGCCATGGTCACCATCGGCAAGACGCAGGGCCGCGTCGTCCGTCACATCGAAGACGGCTTCGCGATCGAATTCACCCGCCTGCAGCACTCCGATTTCGTCGAAGAAAACATCACCGGCGAATAACGTCACCGGCGGGTAAACGCTGGATGGCCCGGGGCACAGCCCCGGGAAGCGTTTTCTCACGCCCGCGACCGCGCCGGCGCGCCGCCGGCCACGCCTCCACCGCACGCCATTTAAAGTAAATCGCGCAGCCGGCGGCGCGCGAAATGCCCTATCGTTGCTGAGAAAAGCAACTTAATGGATACAATTTTATTTAAACTAGAATTGATAGCACTTTAATCGAATTTAGATTTAAGTATTACAGTATTCGTCTTTGTTTTTACTTTGGTTAGCTTTAAAGTGAACCACTCTACTTAGCGGCACTGCAAAAACTTTGTGGGAAACATGTCTCCATCAAGACGGGATGGGGTCACGAATGGGACGGCGTACAAAAAACATACTGCGGACCACCTGCGCGTTGCTGGGCTTCGTTGCAGTAACGGTGCTGGTGCCGGCAAGCGGATCGGCCGGCGAGCGCATGGCGTCACTCGGCAACAGCGCGACGACGCCGCAGGTGCCGGTCTATGCCGCGGTCGGCGAGCCGACGCGCGCACCGATCGGCTGGGTCGAGTTCTGCATCGAATACAAACGCGACTGCGACACCCGGCCGACGGCGCCGCGCGATGTCGTGCTGACGTCGAAGGCCTGGTCCGACCTGGTGAAGGTCAACGCCTGGGTCAACGACAACATTCAGCCGATCACCGACCAGGAGCACTGGGGCGTGGTCGAGCGCTGGAATTATCCCAACGACGGCAAAGGCGACTGCGAAGACTATGTGCTGCTGAAGCGGCGCATGCTGATGCAGGCCGGCTGGCCGCGCGAGGCGCTGCTCATCACGGTGGTGCGCGACAAGAAGGGCGACGGCCACGCCGTGCTCACGGTCAAGACCAACCGCGGCGAGTTCATCCTCGACAACCAGGAGACTGAAGTCCTGGCCTGGAACAAGACCGGCTACCGCTTCGTCAAGCGGCAGTCGCAGTCCGACCCCAACCACTGGGTCTCGCTTGGCGAGCCGCGCGCGCCCGCCACCGTCTCGGCGCGCTGAACGAAAGGCCGATCACGAAATCGCGCCCCGGTCACGTCCCCACCCCTCCCCGTCCCCAGACCGGGTCCGCGCGCGGCCCGCGCGCCCCCAAGCCCCCGGCGCCCCCCGGGTGGTGGGGGGGGGCGCAAGAGAGCCGGCCGCACCCTGTTTGAGGGGGTGCGGCATTTCAGACGTCAGCCGATGCGCTTGAGGCCCTTGGCGTATTCCTGCGAGCGCTTGACGTAGATGTCGGCGCCGCCGCGGATCATGGCGGCGGCCTTGGCGTCGAGCGAACGGACGACGCGCGCCGGCGCGCCGACGATCAGCGAGTTGTCCGGGAAGGTCTTGCCCTCGGTCACCACCGCGCCGGCGCCGACCAGGCAGTTGTTCCCGATCTTCGACCCGTTGAGCATGATCGCGCCCATGCCGACCAGGCTGTTGTCGCCGATGGTGCAGCCGTGCAGGATGACGTTGTGGCCGATCACGCAATTGCTGCCGATCACGATCGGGAAGCCGGGGTCGGTGTGCAGCGTGGCGTTGTCCTGGATCTGCGAGCGCTCGCCCAGTTCGATCCACTCGTTGTCGCCGCGCAGCACCGCGCCGAACCAGACACTGGTCTCGCGCTTGAGCCGCACGCAGCCGATCAGCGTCGCGCTGTCGGCGACCCAATACTCGCCTTCGTCGGGAAACTCCGGCCCTTGGCCATTCAACGCGTAGATCGGCATTCGCGCGGCTCCTTCCATCTCGTCATTCCGGGGCGTGAGCGTTAGCGAGCGAGCCCGGAATGACGGAGTAACGGATGAAGCGCTTCGAGAAAAGCCTTAACCGGCGAACAGGACCTGCAGGGTCATCATCAGCACCTGGCCCGACATCAGGCTCCAGAAGCCGGCGATCAGGGTCGCCATGAACACGAATTCGAAGCGGCGGCGTTCCTGCCGGCGGCCGAGCAGCGTGTTGCGCATGATGAGGAACGGCGCCGAGATGATCAGCAGCGGCACCGCCACGATGGTGGCGGGCTTCGGGCCGGCGCTCAAGAGATTGAAGCTCGGCAGCCTGGTGGTGAACAGCCGGTAGGCGGAACTGCACAGGCCGGCGGCGGCAAAGCCGAGCGCCAAAGCGAGCAACATCCGCGCGGATTCGGGCGTCATCAGCATCCTCAACGCAATACCGGCCGCAGATGTGCAGCAGCGGCACGCCCCGCGCCAGCGCATCCTTAACCAATGGTTAACGAGGCCGCGGCAATGGTGCCGAGGTGGCTTCGGCACATTCGGAATTCGATTCGGCACTTCTTTTGGGAGACGGCATGGCCACTCTCGCGCAACCTGCACCCGGCAGGGCCACCCGCCGGCGCAAGCGCGCCGGTCACAACCCGCTGGCCGCGCCGCTCGTCGTGTTCGCGGCGGTGATGATCGTGGCCGCGGTCTACGTCGCTTATGTGCTGTGGCCGCGCTGGCCGGAGGTGCCGGTCGCCGTCGACGCGCCGGCCCTGCCGATCGTGGTCGCCGGCGTGCAGTTCAACATCGAGCCCGCCGCCATCCGCCAAGCCGTGCAGCGTAAGCCCGGCGCGCAGGAGCGCATCGACCTCGCTTATCTGTGGCCGTCGTTGAAGCCGCCCGCCCCCGCGCTCAAGACCAGCGACGGCCTGCCCGCCGATCCGAACGAGCGGCTGTTCGTCACCATCCAGGCGATCGACGGCACGCTGCCGCTGATGGAGCGCGTGCAGACGATCTATCCGCGCTATCTGGTGCCGCAGCCGCACGGCGGCCCCGACGGCCTGACGCTGCGCGGCTTCCGCGACGATTCACCGTACAAAGGCGAGGAGCTGGTGTTCGAGCCGCAGGCGCCGGAGCACTTCCTCGCGCGCTGCGCGCTCAAGGGCGTGCACAGCGCGACCGTCAACAGCAGCGGCAATTGCCTGTTGGAGCGGCGCATCGGCGACGCCGACGTCACGATCCGCTTTCCGCGCGCCTGGCTGAACGACTGGCGGACACTGGCGCGCGGCATCGACAGCCTGATGGCCAGGCTGCATCCCAATTGATCGTCATTCCGGACGGCGCGAAGCGCCGATCCGGAATCCAGAGCGATAGTATGAGATGTGTTCTGGATTCCGGGTTCGCGCCTTCGGCGCGCCCCGGAATGACGGATACTTTTTATTCCGTCATGTCGGCGAGATCGACGTCGAGGATCGGCAGCTCGAAGATGTACGAGCGGCGGCCCTTTTCGTTCTCGACGAACAGCACGCCGATGAACTCCTCGTCCATGTAGACTTCGAGCGAATCCATCTTCTTCGGCCGCGTCACGACGCGGATCTTGTCGTTGTCGAAGCGGCGGCGCAGATAGGCGTTGAGCGCCGGCACCGGCTGGATGGTCGGATCCTGACCGAGCTGGATCACCATGCGGAAGTTATAGGAGCGTTCGCCCTCGTCCTCGTCGGCCGTCAGTTCGCCGAGATCGTCTTCGCCCACGAAGACTTCAGCCGTCTCGCCGCCGCGCGGCACCACCCTGATATTCGGGTTGCCGAACAGCTTCTTGAGATAGGCGTCGAGTTGCCTGACTTCCTGGACGTTCACCGGGCCGCTCCTTGATCGTGGCAACGCCTAGTTGCCCCATCGCGCCGCCCGGCGCAAGCGTCAGGCATTGGTGGTATCAGCCGTCCAGCATGACGCCGTAGAGCATCTGATCCATGGCGCGCGACGGCTCGGGGCAGCCGGCTTCGCCGACGACCTTGGCCGGCACGCCGGCGACCGTGACGTTGTTCGGCACCGGCTTGATGACCACGGAGCCTGCCGCGATGCGCGCGCAACGCCCGACCTCGATGTTGCCGAGGATCTTGGCGCCGGCGCCGATCATCACGCCGCGGCGGATTTTCGGATGGCGGTCTTCGTGCTCCTTGCCCGTGCCGCCGAGCGTCACGTCGTGCAGGATCGACACGTCGTCCTCGATCACCGCCGTCTCGCCGACGACGAGACCGGTGGCGTGGTCGAGGAAGATGCCGCGGCCGATGCGCGCCGCCGGATTGATGTCGCACTGGAACACGACCGACGCGCGGCTCTGCAGATAGAGCGCGAAGTCCTTGCGGCCTTTGCCGAGCAGCCAATGCGCCAGCCGGTGCGTCTGGATGGCGTGGAAGCCTTTGTAGTAGAGCACCGGCTCGATCAACCGGTTGGTGGCCGGATCGCGGTCGGTGATGGCGACGATGTCGGCGCGGAAAATCTCGCCGAGCACCGGCTGGTCGTCGATGGCGTCGCGATAGGCCTGCCGGATCAGGTCGGCCGACACGTCGGGATGGTCGAGCCGCTGGGCGACGCGGTGCACGACCGCGGTTTCCAGCGTGTCGTGGTGCAGGATGTTCTCGTAGATGAACGACGACAGCTCCGGCTCGCGCTGCACGACACCTTCGGCCTCGCTGCGGATGCGCGTCCAGACCGGATCGACCTTGTCGAGGCCTTTGGCGGGCCGTGTCTGATAGTGAGCCATGGAATAATATTCTCCGGCGCCTCTCGAAACCCCTACCTAATCATTCTAGCACAGATTTCGAGAGGCCGAGAGATACGAATGGTGTCGTCCTATAGGCCCAGCCGGGACGTCACGCGCGCTGGTTAAGGAAGTCCAGCACGCCCTGTTTGAACACCCGGTCGCCGACCGCCAGCATATGGTCGCGGCCCGGGATATCGAGCGTCTTCGCGTCCGGCAGCAGCGCCGCCAGGTCGTGGCCTGAGCCCGCCACGTCGTCCTTGGTTCCAACCGCAACCAGCACCGGCACATGAATGCTCGCGACCTGCTCACGGTCGAGCGTCTGGCGCGTGCCGCGGATGCAGGCGGCAAGCGCACGCAGATCCGACTTGGTCTGCTCGGCGAAGCCGCGGAACGTCCGCCCGGCCGGATCGGTGACGTCGGCGAGCGACGGTGCCTCCAGCGCCTCGGCGATCGACATCGGCAGGCCGACGCCGTCGACCAGGCGGATGCCGAGGCCGCCGAGAACCGCCGAGCGCACGCGTGGCCCATAGCTGACGGCGAAAAACGACGTGATGCGCGCGCCCATCGAATAGCCCATGACGTCGGCGCGCGCGATGGCGAGATGGTCGAGCAGCGCGCGCACGTCGCCGGCCATCAGCGTCGTGTGATATTGCGCCGGATCGTACAGCTTGCTCGAGTGGCCGTGGCCGCGGTTGTCGAGCGCGATGACGCGGCGGCCCGCGCGCGTCAGCGTCGAGACCCAACCGGGATTGACCCAGTTCACTTCCTTGGTGGACGCAAAGCCGTGGACCAGAACGATCGGGTCGCCGGCGCCTTCATCGATATAGGCGATCTCGACGTCGCCGTGTCTGAAACTTGGCATGCGGCCTTTTATCCGCGCACCGTCAAAGCTGCAAATCGTTGCAGCCGGCGCGCCTTGCGCCGGCGCAGCACGCGCATCGTCATGCGCTCGGTCGCACTCTTGAGCGACGACACGAAGGCCAAGAGCGTGAGCAGCGCGCCCAATATCCACGCGCCGAGATCGAAGACAGCGACCGACAGCGCGATGGCGCCGCGCCCGATCACCTTGAGGATGGCGCGGGTTTTGCTGCCTTCCTTCTCGGCGAGTTTGACGACCTGGCGCATCTCGCGCGGCGTCTCGGCCACTTTCAGCGCGTCGAGCGCGGCCTGCGTGCCGGCCTTGGCCTGTACGCGGCCGACGTCGCGGGCCAGATGCACGAGGCCGCCGGCCTTCTCGACCTTGACGGCCTCGCGCGCGGCGCGGATCGCCAGCGCCGGTTCGCTGACGGAAACGCCGGTCGCGGCTTTCTTCAGCGCGCTCCAGTCGACCACACCGCGCAGCGAGCGGCCAATATACGCGGCGAGCTCGCCGCTGAGCTTGCCGGTCTTGCGCGCGGCCTTGGCCAGCGACAGCCCCACCCGCGC
>CAYJPU010000012.1:0-2428 GCA_964372105.1 uncultured Undibacter sp. | reverse complement strand
CGCTGAGCTTGCCGGTCTTGCGCGCGGCCTTGGCCAGCGACAGCCCCACCCGCGCGGGCGCCGCCGCACCGCCGCTCGCATAGGTGCCGGCGGTGACGGCGAGGCCGACGGCGGCGAGCCCCAGCACCAGTTCGTCGGCTTGTTCGCCAGCGGCCAGCCGCGAGCCTTCGCGCACCGCGTCACGCACGTCGCCGAACACGAACAGGTCGCCGAGCGCGGTGCCGGCAAGCCCCGACATGTCGGTCGGCTCGCCGGTGACCAGCCCCATCGCGAAGCTCTGCGCCGCGTGCCGCGCCGAGTTTTCCTCGGCGACCGCCACCTTGACCTTCTCGGTCAGCGTTAAATCGAGCGCGACATGGCGCGCGTCGGCGAGATCGACAAAGCTCTTGGCGAGATCGGCGTCCTTGGCGGCCAGCGCCGCTTCGATCTCGCGCTGCGCCACGCCGCCGTTGAAGGTGTCGTCGAGCGCGCGTTGCGCGATCTCAACCGGGTCGTTCTCGATCGACAGCAGCGCCTGAGCGTCCAAGCCGCGCGGCACCACGTAGCCGGCGGCGGCCGCCAGCAAGGCGGCGGCGAGCAAAGCCGGTCCCAGGCGCGTGCGGCGCGTGACCATCTCTTCCTGCACTTCCGGTGGCGCCAACCCTTGCGCGTCGCGCATGGTTATTCCTCAAAAGAATCGGTGGCGGAATCGAGGCCTGACGTTAGCCCTAATGCCCGCCCCGACCCCTTGAAAAAGGCTTGAGATTCAAAGGAGTTCCGGGGAGCGCCCCACCACGGTTTACGAACCGTCTCAAAGCTAGGCATAAGGGGTGCGTCTCGCTATGGTGCGGGCCGAAATTCGCCGCGCGCGCGGCTTTCAGTTTAAGGGTTGCCCATGGCGGAGCACGTCGTCCCCCATTTCCACAACGATCCCGGCGTGCCGGTGATCGAGATCGGCGCCAAGGAGTTCATGTGCGTCGGCGCCAAGCCGCCGTTCGACCACCCGCACGTCTTCATCGACATGGGCGGCGACAGCGAGGCGATTTGCCCGTACTGCTCGACGCTGTACCGCTACGACGCGGCGTTGTCGTCCCACGCCGCGCGGCCGGCGGAATGCGCGCTGCCGCTCG
Source organism: uncultured Undibacter sp. (assembly GCA_964372105.1). Lineage (GTDB taxonomy): Bacteria > Pseudomonadota > Alphaproteobacteria > Rhizobiales > Xanthobacteraceae > Pseudolabrys. Next base: position 1,319 of record CAYJPU010000012.1, on the reverse strand, counting down.
CCGTCGACGCCTGAACTCGCATCCGGAGCCATAGCCCTTGGGGCCTGCGCGTCACGTCATCGTCGCCGGCGCAGGGATCGCCGGGCTGACCGCGGCGCTGGCGCTGGCGCGCGCCGGCCTGCGCGTGACCGTGCTGGAGCAGGCCGAGAAGCTCCAGGAAACCGGCGCCGGCCTGCAACTGTCGCCCAACGCGACGCGCGTGCTGTTCGCGCTCGGCTTACGCGAGCGGCTCGCGCCGCTGGCGGTCGCGCCGGAGGCGATCCGGCTAATGGCCGGCGGTTCGGGCCGCGAAATCACCCGCATTCCCCTGGCCGGCGCGGAAGCGCGCTACGGCGCGCCGTTCTGGGTGATGCACCGCGGTGACCTGCAGGCCGCGCTGGCGGGCGCCACGCAGGACACGATCGACATCGCGCTCAAGCTCGGCACCCGGGTCGAGGACTTCGCCACCCATGCCAAGGGCGTGAGCGTGCTCGGCCGCCAGGGCCGCCAGGTGTTGGATGAGCGCGGCATTGCACTGATCGGCGCCGACGGCATCTGGTCGAGCATCGCCAAGCGCCTGAAGCGCGAGCGGCCGCCGACGTTCCGCCATCGCACCGCCTGGCGCGCGCTGGTGCCGGCCGAAGCCGTGCCGGCGGAATTCCGCGCGCCCTTCGTCCACCTCTGGCTCGGCCAGGATGCGCACCTCGTGCACTATCCGGTGAAGGGCGGTCGCCTCGTCAACATCGTCGGCATCGTGCACGACGAATGGAACGAGACCGGCTGGTCGGCGCCGGGCGCGCGCGACGAGATCCTGCGCCGCTTTCCGCGCTTTGCCTGGAGCGAGCGGGCGCGCGGCCTGGTCGCCATCCCCGAGCGCTGGCTAAAATGGGCTTTGTTCGATCGCAGCGCGCCGTTCCGCGGCGGCGAAGGTCCCGTCACACTGATCGGGGACGCCGCCCACCCGATGCTGCCCTTCCTGGCGCAAGGCGCCGGCATGGCGATCGAGGACGCCGCCGTTCTCGCCGGCTTTCTCGCCGCCTATCTCGACGATCCGGCCGACGCGCTGCGCGCCTACGAGGGCGCCCGCCGCCACCGCACGGCCCGTGCCCAACAGGTTTCCGCCAAGCAGGGCCGCATCTATGGGCTGAGCGGGCCGGAGGCACTGGTTCGCAATCTCGTGATGCGCATGAAGAGCGGCGAAAAGCTGCTGTCGCGCTATGATTGGATCTACAATTGGCAAGTGCCTGAACGCTTCTAGTGCAAGGCATCATGTGCAAAACATCACGTGCATGACTCAACATGCACGCCCCGGGGAGTGAACGCGCCATGTTGTTTCCCGC
>CAYJPU010000011.1:0-39549 GCA_964372105.1 uncultured Undibacter sp. | reverse complement strand
ACGGGTTCAGGGTCACATCGGTACCAAGATAGCTCGCCAGTTGCGCGCGGATGGCCGCGTGATTTTGTCCCGGGATCGTGCGGATGTCGATGCCGATGGCGGCAAGCCCGAATTCGCCACCCGCAGGCTCGTTGAGGTCAGCCGTGGCGCCGCGGCCTGGTGACCGTTAAGCGCCAGCCGCCTCCGTTGAACGTCAAAGGTCGCGCGCGGGAAGCCTCGAAATCTGGGCGATCCGCGCAGTTTAGCCGGCCAGGATAACGGCGGAGGGGAAGGTACTGTATTCCAACATTCTCTCGTAGGATTACGAGGGTTTTCGCGCTGGCTCGCGCCACATTAGATTTAGAATAGTTCAATTATATCAATCTCTTGATTTAGATCAGGGGGCCGTGCAGACAAACTGTGTTGCATGCAGATGGCCTAGCGCACTTCATCGCGCCGCCGCGCATCCGAATATTGAGAGAGGATTAAGACGATGACTTGGGGTATTCTGCCGAAGCACCGTCTATCACGACGATCCGTCACGTTGGGACTCGCAGCCACGTTCGCTCTTCCGGCGCTTGGGACGAAGCGCGCCGCCGCCGCGCCGCTCAAGGAATTGGCGCTGTTCGGTCCGCCGGCGGGCCCGTCCATAACGATGGCCTATGCCGTCGCCTCAGGCGCGTTCTCGCATATCGCCGAAAAGACGACGTTCAAGGTTTGGCGCAATCCGGACGAAATGCGGGCCGGTTTGACTTCAGGCACCATGCCGCTGGTCATCTTGCCGACCCAAGTGGCGGCCAATCTCTACAATCGCAAATTCGGCATCCGGCTGGTCAATGTCATGACCAACGGCCTGCAGTTTGTGGTCTCGACGGATCCTGCGCTCACCAGCGTTCTGGCGCTGAAGGGCAAGCGCGTGTCAGTTCCCTTCCAGAACGACACGCCGGAGTACATCGCCAAGGCTCTGCTGAAGCATTACAAACTTGAAGCCGGCAAGGATCTGCAGGTCGACACGACGGGCACGCCGATCGAGGCAATCCAGCTTGTGCTGGCGGGGCGCATGGACGCCGCACTGGTGCCAGAACCGGCTGCCACGGCGGCTATTGTGCGCGGTGCCGCTGCGGGCAAAACGATCCATCGGGTGATGGACGTGCAGGAGGAATGGGCGAGAATCTCGGGCGGGCCGGCCATCCTGCCGCAAGCAGGCCTTGGCGTGACGGATGCGTTCCTGTCGGCAAACCGGCCAGTGGTGGAAGCGCTGCATGCTGCGCTCATTGGCGTTACGGCGAAAGTGCTGGCCAATCCCGCCGTGGCGGCGGGCGATGCAGCCGCAGCGCTCGATTTGCCTCTCCCCGTGGTCGAACGCTCAATCCCCTATTCCAAGCTAGTCGCGACAAGAGCGTCAGCCGCACGCCCCGAACTTGAGCGGATGTACCGGATCATCAGCGATGCCAATCCTGCGGTGCTCGGCGGCAAGTTGCCGGATGACGAATTCTACCTGTGACCATGACTGCGCTGGCGCTTGATCGGCTCGGTGCCTCTCTACGTTTTCTGTGGGGTGGCTGGATCGGAGTTGCCGCGCTCGCGCTGCTGGCGGCGTGCTGGCAGATCGGTCACGAGCGCTACGGCGATTTCATTCTGCCCGCGCCGCTCGCGACATTGGCGACCGCAGGTGGCATCTTGACGGAACCGAAGCACCTGTGGATCGCGCTTGAGACCAGTCGCCGCGCGCTGCAAGGATTCGCCATCGCGGCATTCGCGGGCGGGATACTTGGCCTAATTGCGGGATACTCGGCGGCATGGCTGCGCCTGGCCCGCCCGCTACTGACGATCATCCTTGGCGTGCCGCCCATCGCCTGGATCGTGCTTGCGATGATCTGGTTCGGTTCGACCGATGGCACCATCGCGACGACGGTCGTGATCGCCGCTGTACCGCTGGTCTTTGTCGGCGTGGCTGAGGGCGTGGCCGCGCGGGACCGCGGCCTCGACGATATGGCGCGGGCGTTCGGAGCCAACGCCTACCGGCGCGTGACGACTCTCGGACTGCGTCATGTGGCGGCTCACCTGTTCCCGGCGCTCGCCGTTGCGCTCGGCACCGCCTTCAAGGTGGCGGTCATGGCAGAACTTCTCGCCAACACCGGCGGTATGGGCGGCGCGCTGGCGCGTGCGCGATCCAATCTCGATGTCGGAGAGGCCCTGGCATGGGTCCTGGTCGCGGTCGGCGCACTCGTCGTTTTGGAGTACGGTATCGTCCAACCGGTCCGCGCCAGCTTCGAACGCTGGCGCGAGGCGGCGCGGCCCTGGGGTGTCAAACGATGAGCGCGCTCCGCCTTGAGGGCATCGGCCATGCCTATCTTGGCCGCACCGTTCTCGACCGCGTCGGCCTGTCGGTGCCGCGTGGCGAGGTGCTGGCGCTGGTCGGCCCTTCCGGCTGCGGCAAGAGCACGCTGGCGCATATCGCAGCCGACGTCGTCGAGCCGCTGCGCGGTCGCGTGCATCGCAGCTATCGCCGCCACGGCATGGTCTTCCAGGATCCGCGCCTGCTGCCCTGGGCGACGGCCGCCCAAAACATCGCCTATCCGCTCCGTCTTGGCGGTGTAGGCCGCGCCGAGCGGCGTGCGCGCATCGAAGCCGCCGCCGACCGTGTGGCGCTCGCGCGGGAGGATCTCGGAAAGTTTCCGGTAGAGCTCTCCGGCGGCATGCGCCAGCGCACGGCCATCGCCCGCGCGCTGGTGGCGGAGCCTGACTTCGTCTATTTCGATGAACCCTTCACCGCGCTCGATCAGGCGCTCAAGCGTCGTATGCAAGACCTTGTGATTGACGCATCGAGGGCCTCGCATTTCGCGGCGCTCTTCATCACGCACGATCTGATGGAAGCTGTGCGGATTGCACATCGCATTGCGGTGTTAGACCTCAACGGACGAGGCGTTGCAGGTGAGCGAGCTCTAACCGGCGAACCCGGCGAACGGGACGACACCGACATCTTCCGAACGGTGCAGGGATTCCTGAAGGATGATCCGCTGTTCCGCCACATCCACGACGTCGACGAACGGAGGGTGGCATGACGGTTGCCGTGCCGCCGAATGAAATACCGGTGCAGCGGATTCCTCTGCCGACGGTGATTAGCGACGAGGGATTTCGCCTGTTCTTTCCCCTCGCGACCCTGCAGCTCGCGCTTTGGCCAATACTGTGGACGCTGATCCACGGCCTCAGCCTGCCATTCGCCTACAGCACACCGCCAAGCCTCTGGCATGCCCATGAAATGTTGATCGGCGGCTTCGGCGCGGCGCTGGTAGGCTTCATTACGACTGCCGTGCCCGAATGGAGCGACACTGATCGTTTGAAAGGCTGGCCGCTCATGGTGCTCGCGGCCATGTGGGCCGGAGCGCGCGCCATCGGACTTGTGGGTGCCGACGCAGTGATCCTGATTGCTGCCATTCTTGATGCTGCCTGGCTGGCAGCGCTTGTCATCTATGTGCTGCATGTATCCTGGCAGAAGCGCATGACGCGGCTCCTCGCCTTCGCGGGCTGGATTGCCGGCTTGCTCGTGGCGGAGATCGCAATGCGTTTCGCGCTCGCCGTCGGCGATATCGGACTGGCGCAGACCCTTAGCCGTGTCATCGCGCTGCTTTTCACGGGTCTGCTGGGTCTCGCGCTGGCCCGGATCACTGTGCCGGTCACCAATCTTGTGCTCGACCCTTCGGAACGGACATCGCCCTTCCGTCCGCATCCGGGCCGGCTCAATATCGCGCCTGGTCTCATTGCGGTCGCCCTTGGCGCTGAAGTACTGGGACTCTCGCAAGTGGTGCAGGGCTATCTTTGGATTGCGGCGGGCGCCGCCTTCATGGATCGCGTGGCGGAGGCATTCATCGGCAAGGAGGCGTTCCGTGCCGAGATCCTGGGACTCGCTGGCGCCGCAGCTCTGGCGGGAACGGGTCTAATATCGGTGGGAGCTGGCCGTCTTGGCGCTGCCATTCCTGAAGCCACCGCACTTCACGTCCTGCTCATGGGCGGCGTTGGCACGGGGATACTCTTGGTCTTCGCCATCGTAGGACGGCTGCACACCGGACAGACGCTTGGCTTCACACCGATGACGAAGCTAGCGCTTCTTATGCCGATGGTGGGAACGATCTTGCGCGTCGCACCGGATCTCGGCCTGTTCGCCCTTCCTGGCCCCCTGCATGGTCTTGCGTCGGTCCTTTGGGCGTCTGCCTTCCTGATCTGGCTTAAGGACTACTGGCCGGCGTTGTCCGATCCGGCGTCTGTCGAAGCCCGGACATGCTGAAAGACCGACGGCTCGAGGAAGACGGCGACCGCAGTTTCGGCTCGACGTCGGAGCTGGACCGAGGATGAGCGAAATCTAGCGTGTTACGGCGAAGTTCTGCGTAGTGGCGGAGGATGAGAACGAAAGTTCGAACCCGGAGCCACGCGCGCGGGGTTGGTGGGCCGGCCGCGCGCATGAAAATGGCGGAGGGAGAGGGATTCGAACCCTCGATACGGTTTCCCGTATACACGCTTTCCAAGCGTGCGCCTTCAGCCACTCGGCCACCCCTCCACGCGAGCAGACGCGCCCCGAGGCTGCGCCGGCTGAAAGACCGGATCGAAAACCCGGCGCTTCGCCGCTCTCCATGGCGGCGCACGCCCGCTTTTGCAAGCCAAAATCAGCATACCTGCATAATTCTGTTTTAATTTCATAATATTACTATGCTTGGAAACAACGCAGATAATTGATAAGAGAATTACCACTTGGCACGGACCTTAGAGCCCATCAGCCGGGACCGGGGAGCATTGATGACCGGCGACGCATCCGCATTGCAATTGGTGCTGACCGGGGACCCGGCGCTGTTCGCCATCGTGCGGCTGTCGCTTCTGGTCAGCCTGAGCGCGGTTGTCCTGGCGGCCCTCGTCGGCGTCCCGCTCGGCGCGGCGCTGGCCCTGACGCGGTTTCCCGGCCGGGAAGGCGCCATCGTGGTGCTGAACGCCATGATGGGGCTGCCGCCGGTGGTGGTCGGCCTCGCCATCTTCCTGCTGCTGTCGCGTTCCGGCCCGCTCGGCTCGTTCGGCCTGTTGTTCACCCCGCAGGCCATGGTGCTCGCGCAAATGGTGCTGGTCACCCCGATCATCGCGGCGCTGACCCGCCAGACCATCGAGGACCTGTGGGTCGAGTACCGCGAGGAGCTCGCCGCCATGAACATCGGCGCCGCCGGCCGGGTGGCGACGCTGGTGTGGGACGCGCGGTTCTCGCTGGTGACGGCGCTGCTGGCCGGCTTCGGCCGCGCGGCCGCCGAGGTCGGCGCCATCATCGTGGTCGGCGGCAACATCGACGGCTTCACCCGCACCATGACCACCGCCATCGCGCTGGAAACGTCGAAAGGCGATCTGCCGCTCGCGATCGGGCTCGGCATCGTGCTGATGTGCATTGTCGTCGCGATCAACGCGCTGGCCTGGGGCGCGCGGCGCGCCGGCGAACGGTACGCGGGGTGAGCATGCGCGCGCCCGCCTCCGACCTGCCGCTGACGCTCGAAGACGCCGTCGTCCTCGGCGGCGAGGTGACAATCCTCGACCGCCTGAACATCACCTTCTCGGCCGGCCCGCCGACGCTCCTGATCGGGCCGAACGGCTCCGGAAAGACCACGCTGCTGCGCGCCGCGATGGGGCTGATCCCGCTCGCGGGCGGCCGCATCACCTGGGGCAGTCGCGACACGTCGCCGCCGGACAAGCGCGCCATCATGTTTCAGCGCCCGGCCATGCTCCGCCGCAGCGCCACCGGCAATGTGCGCTACGCGCTCGCCGCCGCAGGCGTGCCGCGCGCCAGGCGGCAAGAGCGCGCCACCGAATTGCTGGCGTTGGTCGGGCTCGACCGCCTGGCGCAACGGCCGGCGCGGCGGCTATCGGGCGGCGAGCAGCAACGGCTCGCACTCGCGCGCGCCTTGGCGCGCAATCCCGACCTGCTGTTGCTCGACGAGCCGACCGCGAGCCTCGATCCCGCCGCCACCAAGGCCATCGAGGACGTCATCCTGTCGGTCGCCGCGCGCGGCGTGAAGGTGGTGATGTCGACGCACGACCTCGGCCAGGCGCGGCGGCTCGGCGGCGACGTCGCACTGCTGCATCGCGGCCGGCTGATCGAGCATACGCCGTCACAGGATTTCTTCGCCGCGCCGAAAACGAAAGAAGCCACTGCGTTCATCGCCGGCGAGCTGCTGGTGTGAGGGAGCACCGAGCCAATCCCGTCCTCATCCTGAGGGGGCTGCGAAGCAGCCGTCTCGAGGGATGGGGACGGCCGGGCCTCATCCTTCGAGACGCGCGCAAGAGCGCGCTTTTCAGGATGAGGGACACAGACAGAATGAGAAACATCAACTGGAGGATTTCATGTTCAATCGCCGTACACTGATCGCCGCACTCGCGCTCGGCGCCGGCTTGCTCGCCGCGCCCGTCGCGGGCGCGCAGGAAAAATCCATCGTGGTGTCGTCGACCACCTCGACGCAGGACTCCGGCCTGTTCGGCCACATCCTGCCGCTGTTCAAGAAAAAGACCGGCATCGAGGTGAAGGTCGTGTCGCAGGGCACCGGCCAGGCGCTCGACACCGGCCGGCGCGGCGACGCCGACGTCGTGTTCGTCCATGCCAAGGCGCAGGAAGATAAATTTGTCGCCGACGGCTTCGGCGTGAAGCGCTTTCCGGTGATGTACAACGACTTCGTGCTGATCGGGCCGAAGAGCGATCCGGCCGGCATCAAGGGATCCAAAGACATCGCTGCAGCGCTGACGAAGATCAAAGACAAGGGCGCGTCCTTCATCTCGCGCGGCGACAAGTCCGGCACGCACGCCGCCGAACTCAACCTCTGGAAAGCCGCCGGCGTCGACATCGAGAAGGAGAAGGGCGCCTGGTACAAGTCGATCGGCCAGGGCATGGGCGCCGCCCTCAACACCGCGAGCGCCGGCAACGCTTATGTTCTGGCGGACCGCGGCACCTGGATCTCGTTCAAGAACCGCGGCGATCTGGTCATTGCAGTGGAAGGCGACAAGCGGTTGTTCAACCAGTACGGCGTCATGCTGGTGAACCCGGCCAAGCACCCGAACGTGAAGAAAGAGTTCGGCCAGCAATTCGTCGACTGGCTGGTGTCGGCCGAAGGCCAGAAGGCGATCGCCGACTACAAGATCAATGGCGAGCAGCTGTTCTATCCGAACGCCAACGACGCGGGGGCGTGATGCGTACTTTTTCGATCGCGCTCGCCCTGCTCGCCTTGACAGGCCCCTCGGCGGCAGAGACCGTGCAGCTCTACGCCGCAGGCAGCTTGAAGGCGGCGTTGACCGATGTCGCGAAGGCTTACGAGGCCAAGAGCGGCAACAAGGTCGAAGGTAAATACGGCCCCTCCGGCCTGCTCAAGAACGAGATTGCGGGCGGCGCCAAGGCGGACGTGTTTGCCTCCGCCAACATGGAGCACCCGCAGGCGCTATATAACGCGAAGAAAAGCGGCCCCGTGCTGCTGTTTGCGCGCAACCGGCTGTGCGCGCTGGTAAAGCCTGGCTTCGCGGTAACCAGCGCCACGCTGCTCGAACGCATGCTTTCCGCCGACGTGAAGCTTGGCGTCTCGACACCGAAGGCCGATCCATCCGGCGACTATGCCTTCGAGGTTTTCAAGAAAGCCGAAGCGCTAAAGCCGGGCGCGCAGGCCGCACTTGAGAAGAAAGCGCTACTGCTCACCGGCGCCGCGACCAGCGCCGCGCCGCCGGCCGGCCGCGTCGTCTATGGCTGGCACGTGGCGGAAGGCCGCGCCGACATCTTCCTCACCTACTGCACCAATGTGCTGGCGGCGCAGAAGCAGAATCCCGGCCAGCAGATTATGGCGTTGCCGGATGCCTTGAGTGTCGGCGCCGATTATGGGCTGACGGTGATCGGCGGCACCGCGCCGGCCGCGCAATTGTTTGCCGATTATATCCTGTCGGCGGAAGGGCAGAAGATTCTGACCGGAAACGGGTTCGCACCAGCAAAGTAATTCCGCTCGCAAGGGGAAATAGCAGGTGAAAGCCGACGTGCGCGGCTTCGCGATTGACGGCTTGGCGATCGGCACTCTGGCGTTCTTTGCATTGCTATCGCCCGCGTTGGCCGAAGACGGCTGCGGGAAGTTTGCCTGGCCACTCACGCGCGAACGGACGCTGCTCGCCAGCGCCAACAAGGCAGCCGTGAAGGCCGGCGATACACTACCGGCGCTACCGCCAGCGGCGTTCGCGCTGCAACTGCAGCCGGGCGCCGAGGCCAAATTCACGATGCCGCCCGAACGCAAGCCGAAAGTAGAGAAGTGGTTCGGCGGAGTCGTGCATTTCCCCGTCCTGCCGAAGGCAGGCGTCTATCAGGTCACGCTGACCGATGAGGCCTGGGTCGATATCGTGCAGGACGGCCGCTATGCCCGCTCAGTGGGCAGCACCGGCCGCAGCAATTGCCCCGGCCTGCGTAAGAGCGTGCGGCTTGAACTCACAGCGACACCATTCACCCTGCAAGTAAGCGGCGTCTCCGTCGAAACGATCGCCGTCGTTTTCAGCCCTGCAGATTGAGGCGAACTGTACTGGGCGCGGCCGATCAGAGCGCCGCCGGGGCGGCCATCGCCATGCGCTGTTCGCCCGCCTGACGCAGGCGCTCCAGCGCGCCGACGGCCTGCTGGTGCAAATCGTCGGCCACGGCGTCGAAATCGGCGGGCGACGAGGCTGCCGCGGTCGGCGTCGGCATCGGCGTCTGAACCGAGCCCGTGCCCAAGGTCAGCAACACGAGCGGAACCAGTAGCAGTCTCATCGGCAGCCCCCCGAAGTTCGACCCTTTCTTACGGGAAATGCCTTGAAACCACGCCAAGTTCGAACCGTCATTTGTGGCGATTGGCTTTACCCGGCGTTAACGCTGGACGGTGGCGGGGGACGCTGGATCGGCCTTTTTAGATCGGCCGCGATATCTGCTATAAATTAGCGATGACCAGCAGCTCCTACATCATCCGGCCCGACCCCGCCGACCCGCGCCTGACCGAGCGCGTCACCGGCATCGACCAGACCGGAGCTAAGATCGAGACCTCGGTCACGGTCGAGCGCGCGCTGACCATCTTCCTGAACGGTCAGGAGATCGTCACCGCGATGACGATCGGCGATTATCCCGAGTATCTCGCGATCGGCTACCTGCTCAACCAGCACATGCTGCTGCCGGACGACGAGGTGACCGGCGTCGACTACGACGAAGAGCTCGCCATCGTTGTGGTGCGCACCAAGCGCAAGACCAATTACGAGAAGAAGCTGAAGAAAAAAGTGCAGACCTCCGGCTGCGCGCAGGGCACGGTGTTCGGCGACCTGATGGAGGCGTTGGAGGGCATCGATCTGCCGAAGGCGCCGTTGCGCACGTCATGGCTCTACAAGCTGACGCACGCGATCAACACCACGCCGTCGCTTTATCTCGAAGCCGGCGCCATCCACGGCTGCGTGCTGGCGCGCGAAGACAAGCCGCTGGTCTATATGGAGGACGTCGGCCGTCACAACGCGGTCGACAAAATCGCCGGCTGGATGTTCAAAGAGAAGGTAAAGGCCGGCGACAAGATCTTCTACACCACCGGCCGGCTCACCTCCGAGATGGTGATCAAGACCGTGCGTATGGGCATTCCGATTCTGATCTCACGGTCGGGCTTCACCGCCTGGGGCGTCGAACTGGCGCGCAAGGCCAACCTGACCTTGATCGGGCGCGCGCGCGGCAAGCGCTTCGTCGCTCTCTCCGGCGAGGACCGCATCGTGTTCGACCAGGACTTGGCGTTCGTCGAAGAGGAAAGCTCGAAGCTCCGGCGCAAGGCGGCGGTCGGGGATGAGTAGGGTTCGGCCTCGTGTCCCGGACGCGGTGCAGCGCGTTAGCGGTGCACCGCAGATCCGGGACCCAGCTTGCCTCAATCTTCTAACCGGGATCCCGGGTCTGCAGCGCACCGCTTCGCGCTGCGCTGCGCCCGGGAAAAGCAGATAGACAATGACCCTTCCCCCTCCCCCCACCCTCGGCCTGGTGCTGGCCGGCGGGCTCGCGCGCCGCATGGGCGGCGGCGACAAGGCGCGCATCGAAATCGGCGGCGTCACCATCCTCGACCGCGTGCTGGCCACTCTCTCCGCCCAAGTCACCCGCATCATCATCAACGCCAACGGCGATCCGGAACGCTTCGCCGACACCGGCTGCACCGTCGTGCCCGACAATGTCGAAGGCTTTCCGGGCCCGCTCGCCGGCATCCTGGCCGGGCTCGACTGGCTGGCGGCGCAGAACAACGGCATCGAATGGATGGTCAGCGTGCCGGGCGACTGCCCGTTCCTGCCCGACGACCTGGTCGAGCGGCTGCACGAGGCGCGGCGCGCCAAGGGCGTGCCGCTCGCCTGCGCGCGCTCCGGCGAATGGCGGCACCCGGTGGTGGGTCTGTGGCCGCTGGCGCTGCGCGCGGACCTGCGCAAGGCGCTGATCGAGCAGGATCTGCGCAAGATCGAGGTCTGGACGGCACGCCACGGTATCGCGATCGCCGACTGGCCGGCCGACCCGGTGGACCCGTTCTTCAACGTCAACACGCCGGAAGACGCCGCCCAGGCCGAGCACATCGCGCTGCAACATAGCTGAGGCGGCGGCACGACGCAGCTTGACCGGCGCCGCCGTTGGTTCCTAACTACTACAGGTTCACGCTATTGTTCCGGGAGGGTGATTCCATGAAGGTTTTTCTCATCGCCTGCGTTACGGCAATCGTGCTCGCGGTCATTGGCGGCGTGGTGCTCAGCGGCATTCAGCAGACGGCCGACAAGGCGTATTCGAGCTCGACCGGCGTGAGGCTGGGGGCGTAAGCACCCTCACCCCATCAGCACCGCATACGACAGAAACCCGACGCGGGCGCCGGGCTCGATCGACGTGACGTCCTCGGGGAATTCCAGCAGGCCGTCGGTCTCCGTCAACGACGTGAGAACGCCGGCGCCGTCCTGCGGATGCTTCACGGCCTCGATCCCGCCGTCGGCCGCGCGGCGCAACGCGACCCGCACGTACTCGCGGCGGTCTTTCTTCTTTTTGTAGGCGAAGCTCGCGCGCACCGGCAGCGCCAGCAGAGGCCGCGGCCGCGCGCCCGACAGCCGGCGCAGCAGCGCCTTCACCACCCGCACGAACGTCACAAACACGGCGACCGGATTGCCCGGCAAGCCGACGAACGCCGCGCTGTGGCCGCCGGCACCGCGGATAACGCCGAGCGCCACCGGCCGGCCCGGCTTGATGGCGACGCGCCAGAACACCAGCGAGCCGATGCGTTCGACCGCGCTGCGCACGTAATCGGCCTCGCCGGTCGAGACGCCGCCGGACGTGACGATCAGATCGTGGCCGGTCGCGGCCGCTTGCAGCGCTTGAGCGAGTTGCTCGGGATCGTCAGCCAGAATGCCGAGGTCGGTGACGTCTGCGCCCAAACGGTCCAGCAAGGCGCGCAACAGATAGCGGTTGGCGTCGTAGATCGCCGCGCCGCCGCGCGGCGCGCCGGGCTCGACCACCTCGTCGCCGGTCGAGAACACCGCGACCTTGAGACGGCGCCGCACCTCGAAATGCGTGATGCCGAGGCCGGCGGCCAGCGCCAGATGCTGCGGTTCCAGCACCGTGCCGGCCGGCAGCACTTCATGACCGAGGGGCACGTCTTCGCCGGCGAGCCGGCAATTGGCGCCCAATTTGAGGCCTTTCGGCACGATGACGGCGTCGCCGTCGACCGTGACGTCTTCCTGCATGAAGACGGTGTCGGCGCCGGCCGGCATCGGCGCGCCGGTGAAGATGCGCATCGCCTGGCCGGGCGACAGCGCGACGTCGGCGCGTCTGCCGGCGGTGACGCGGCCGGTGACGGCGAGCCGGGTGTCGCCATCCGGCTTGAGATCGGCGTGGCGCACGGCGTAGCCGTCGACCGCGGAATTATCGAACGGCGGCAGGTTGTCCGGCGCGCAGATGGCGATGGCGGTGACGCGCGCATGCGCGCCAGATAGCGGCACGCGCTCGGTCTCGGTTACCGGCGCGATGCGCTCATCGATCAACCGCTCCATGTCGTCGAGCCGCAACAGCGGGCCGGAAAACGCGAAACAGTCGTCGGTGAGCTGCGCCATCAGGCAGGCCTTGCCGTGGCTGCCGCCGCCCCGATCGGCACCGCGTGCTTGAGCAGCAGATCGGCGATCGCCTCGACGTCGTCGAGATCGACCACCGGCACGCTTACCTGCGGCAGGGGCTCGTCGGACGCGATGGCGACGATGTGCGGATCTTCCGGGTAAATGAGCGGTTTGCCGTTCTCGGCGCGGTGGATCTCGAGCTTCGGGAAGGCGTCGCGCTTGAAGCCCTCGACCAGCACCAGGTCGACCGGCGACATCTTGGCGACCAGATGGCCGAGGTCCCATTCCGGCGCGTCGCGCAGCTCGTGCAGGATCGCCCAACGCCTGGCCGAGGAGATGATCACCTCCGTGGCGCCGGCGGCGCGGTGGAAGAACGAATCCTTGCCGGGCTGGTCGAGATCGAAGCCGTGATGGGCGTGCTTGAGCGTCGATACGGTAGTCCCGCGCGCGATCAGGCGCGGGATGAGTTTCTTGATCAGGGTGGTTTTGCCGGAGCCACTCCAGCCGGCGAGGCCGATGATGCGCATGGCCTCCTTATAGCGCGCGCAGCCCGGGCGGAGCTACCGCCTTTGCGGCCTCTTGCCCGAGCCGGGCCGGGGACAAAACAAAGCGCCCGGCGGTGAGCCGGGCGCTTGTGCATTTCGGATGTCGGCGGCGGCTATTCGGCCGGTGTGGCCACCGGCCGGTTGCCGCGCGGGGCGCCCGTCGCTGCTTCCTTGGCCCAGAGCGGGTGATGCTCCTTCGCCCAGTTTTCGTCGACGGTGCCTTCGGCCATCGCCTCGAACGCGCCTTCCATGCCGAGCGTGCCGAGATAGATGTGCGCGAGGATCATCGCCACGAACAGCATGGCGACCACGCCGTGGAAGACCTGCGCGACTTCCATGTTGGAAATGTTCAGGCCGCCGTAGAACGGGAACATCAGCATGAAGCCGCTGACGATCATGGCGATGCTGCCCAGCGTCACCAGCCAGTACAGCAGCTTCTGCCCGGCATTGAACTTCCAGGCCGGCGGATGGCCGCCGCCCTTCTTGGCGAGAATGCCGCCGCCGCGCTTGATCCATTCGCTGTCAGCCGCGGTCGGGAAGTTCTGCCCGATCCACATCAGGAACATCAGCAGTACGCCGACGGTGAAGCCGAAGCTGATGTAATTGTGCACGAACTTGGCGTATTCCGACCACTCGCTGAAGGCGTTGGGGCCCATGATCGGCAGCAGCAGGCGCTTGCCGAAGGTGATGTTCAGCCCGGTGATGCCGAGCAGGATAAAGCAGGTGGCGACCAGCCAGTGCGTGAAGCGCTCGAAGCCGTTGAAGCGCTGAACCTTGCGGCCGGAGCGGCCGTTCTCGATCGGGATGCGACCGCGCCAGAGATAGAAGACGACCAGCAGCGCCACCATGCCGAGGATGGCGATGGCCCCTAACCAGACCAGCGTCACCTCATGAAACTGCCGCCACTCCCGGCCGGCGGGATGGATAAGGTTGCCAGACTTTTGGTCCGGGATGCTGACCCGGCCGCTGATCACGCCGCCTTGCAGCGCGTTGAGGAGCTGCTGCTCCTTGACCGCGCTCGCGGTCGGATTGACCTGCTGGGCGGCGGCAGGTGTCGCAAGCGGCGCAGCGGCAACGACCATGAAAGCGAGCGCGAGGGCGCCGGTCATCAGGCGGATCCGCGCAAAAAGCTTCGCCATGGCTTCCTCTCCTGTTCAATCCGTTATTCTTCAATCCGTCTTGCGACGGAAGCGGCCGGCGCGGGCAGTCACCCGCGCCGCCGGTATCGATCAGGTCGCAATCGACTCGTGGTAAGCGGTCTGCCAACCCCAGGCGCCAGAGCCGTAGCCACGCTTGGAGACGCGTTCCTTGTAGATCTGCGCAATCACCTCGCCGTCGCCGGCGAGCAGCGACTTGGTCGAGCACATTTCGGCGCAAAGCGGCAGCTTGCCTTCGGCGAGGCGGTTCGAGCCGTACTTCTCGAACTCCGCCTTGCTGCCGTCGGCTTCCGGACCGCCGGCGCAGAAGGTGCACTTGTCCATTTTGCCGCGCGAACCGAAGTTACCGACCTTTGGGTATTGCGGCGCGCCGAACGGGCAGGCGTAGAAGCAATAGCCGCAGCCGATGCACAGGTCCTTGGAGTGCAGCACCACCGCGTCCGCCGTGGTGTAGAAGCAGTTCACCGGGCAGACCGCCGCGCAAGGCGCGTCGGTGCAGTGCATGCAGGCCATGGAGATCGAGCGCTCGCCGGGCTTGCCGTCATTGAGCGTGACGACGCGGCGGCGGTTGATGCCCCACGGCACTTCGTTCTCGTTCTTGCAGGCAGTGACGCAGGCGTTGCATTCGATGCAACGGTCGGCGTCGCAGAGGAATTTCATACGTGCCATGATCGTTGCTCCTTACGCCGCCCTGACCTGACAAAGGGTGGCTTTGGGTTCTTGCATGCCGGTCACCGGATCGTAGCCGTAGGTGGTGATCGTGTTCACGCTCTCGCCCAACACGATCGGATCGGCGCCCTTGGGATAGTGGGAGCGCTGGTCGACACCCTGGAACCAGCCGGCGAAATGGAACGGCGTCCAGGTGACGCCCTTGCCGACGCGCTCGGTCACCAGCGCCTTCATGCGGCACGCCTTGCCGCTGTCCATCTCGGCGCCGGAAACCCAGACCCAGCCGCCATCCTTGATGCCGCGCTCGGCGGCATCGGCAGGATTGATTTCGATGAACATGTCTTGCTGCAGTTCGGCGAGCCATTTGTTGGACCGCGTTTCTTCGCCACCACCTTCGTATTCGACCAGACGGCCGGACGAGAGGATGAGCGGGAACTGCTTGGCGATGCCCTTGTCGACCGCCGCCTTCTGTACCGTGAAGCCAATATTGGGCACACGGAACTGCTTGGCGTCGGGCAGCGTGGGATATTTCGCGACCAACTCCGGCCGCGGCGTGTAGATCGGCTCGCGATGCACCGGGATCGCATCGGGCAGGCCGAACGCATTGGCCCGTGCCTTGCCATTGCCGTAGGGGGTGCAGCCATGCTCGATCGCGACGCGTTGGATGCCGCCGGACAGGTCGATCGCCCAGCCCACCGCGTCCGGTGTGGTCGGGTTGATCTTCTGGATGACGGCCAGTTCCTCCGCGGTGAGATCCTTGTCCCAGCCGAGCTTCTTGAGAACGCCGAGCGTGAATTCCGGGTACCCGTCCTTGATCTCGGAGTCCTTCGAGTACACGCCGTCCGCCAGCAGACTGACCTTGCGCTTCGTGCCGTCGGGGAGCGTTTCCTCGCGCTCCAGGCCGAAGCGCGGGCGGAACGTCCCGCCGCCTTCCTTGACGGACAGATTGGTGTTGTAAAGCAGCGGCGTGCCGGGGTGCTTGAACTCCGGCTTGCCCCAGCACGGCCACGGCAGGCCGTAGTAGTCGCCTTTGTTCGGACCCGTGGTCGCACGCTGCGTCAGCATATCGAAGTCGGCCTGGTGGGCCATGTGCGACTTCAGCCGCTCCGGCGACTGGCCGCAGTAGCCGGTGGAGAAGCCGCCGCGATTGATCTCGCGCAGGACGTCCTCTGCCTCCGGCAGGTTGCCGTTAACCTTGATGTTCTTGAAAAACTTGTCGTCGAAGCCGAGCTTCTTGGCCAGGAGATAGAAAATCTCCAGGTCGTCCTTGGACTCGAAGATCGGCTTGACGATCTGCTCACCCCATTGGATCGCCCGATTGGACGAGGTGCGCGAACCCTTGGTCTCGTAGCTGGTGGCGACCGGCAGCAGATAGGTCCCGTTCTTGCGTTCGGAGAGCGCAGCCCAGGTCGTCGGATGCGGATCGGCGACGACGAGAAGCTCGAGCTTCTCGATCGCCTTGGCCGCGTTCGGCATACGGGTCACGGTGTTGCCGCCGTGGCCGAAGACGATCATGGCCTTGAGGTTGTCCTTCTGGGCAACGTCGCCCTTGGGCAACAGCGTGGCGTCATGCCAGCGCGTCGACGGGATGCCGGGCGTGTTCATCATCGCCGGCGTGTCGAAACGCGACTTCAGCCAGTCGAATTCTACGTCCCAGACGCGGCCCCAATGCCGCCACGCGCCCTCGATCAGGCCGTAGTAGAGCGGCAGCGTAACCACATCGACGCCGAGGTCGGTCGCGCCCTGCACGTTGGTGTGGCCGCGGAAAATGTTGGCACCGGTGCCGGGCGCGCCGACATTGCCGGTGGCCAGGCACAGGATGCAGAAGGCGCGAACGTTGGCGGTGCCGACCGTATGCTGGGTGGCGCCCATGCACCAGATCAGCGTCGCGGGCTTCTGCTTGGCGAAGGCTTCGGCGACGCGCTTGAGTTGTTCACCGGGAACACCGGTGACGCGTTCGGTTTCCTCAGGAGTCCACTTCTCGGCTTCCTTGCGGATGTCGTCCATGCCGTAGACGCGCTGGCGGATGAACTCCTTGTCCTCCCACCCGTTCTTGAAGATGTGGTGCAGCATCCCGTAGATCACCGGAATATCGGTGCCGTTGCGGATGCGCACATGTTCGGTCGCATGCGCGGCCGTGCGCGTAAAGCGCGGCTCGACCACAAACACGTTGGCGCGGTTGAGCTCCTTGCCTTCGAGAATGTGCTGCAGCGACACCGGATGCGCTTCCGCCGCATTCGAGCCCATGAAGACAATGGTCTTCGAGTTGCGAATGTCGGTGTAGCTGTTGGTCATCGCGCCGTAGCCCCAGGTATTGGCCACGCCGGCAACCGTCGTCGAATGACAGATACGCGCCTGATGGTCGCACGAGTTCGTGCCCCAGAAGGCAGCGAATTTGCGGAACAAATAGGCGCCTTCGTTGGTGAACTTGGCGGAGCCGAGCCAGTAGACCGATTCGGCGCCCGACTTGCCCCTGATCTCGTTCATCTTGTCGCCGATCTCGTTGATCGCGACGTCCCAGGAAATCCGCGTCCACTGGCCGTTCACCAGCTTCATCGGATAGCGCAGGCGGCGGTCGCCGTGCACCAGCTCACGCGTCGCCGCACCCTTGGCGCAATGCGAGCCGCGGCTGATCGGGCTTTCCCAGCCCGGCTCCTGGCCCACCCACACACCATTCGACACTTCGCCGATCACAGTGCAGCCAACCGAACAATGCGTGCAGATGTTCTTGCGGATGGTGGCGCCGGCGACAGCCGGACCGGCCGCCTCTGCCTTGCGCACGCTGGCGAGCGGAAGCGCGCCGATGGTGGCGAGACCTGTTGCAACCAGCCCAGACTTGCGCAGGAAGGACCGGCGGTCGAGACCGTCGGCCGTTTGATTGCCGATTGCCGCCGCGAGATTGCTGCGACGCGTTTGGCGTTCTGTTCTCTTGATAAGCACAGCAGCCTCCCTCAGCCTGGATACCGGTTGACCTTGTAGTAGGTCTGGACCTCGGCAGAATTTGCTTTGTAGCGGGCCTTCTTCTTGTCCGCGTCGGATTCGGTCGCGGCCGCCTCGGTGGCGAGTGGCGCCGCGGCGGTTACCGCCAGACCGGCGCCGGCACCCATTGCGCGTAGGAAGTCGCGACGGCCTAGCTTTGACTTGTCTTGTTGTTTCATCGCCGAACACTCCTCGAATTTGTCCAAGCGTCCCTTCGCTGCCTCACGCCGGCAGGTCGAAAGCTTCCGCTTCGATATCCATAAAGACGCGGCCGAGCGTTCCCACCCGGCGGTAGAAGTCCGCTGCTTCGGCGTTTTCCAGATCGGCGAATAAGCGGCCGATCCAGGGCGCCAGGTGTTTCTCGAAAATCGTGCGATCGGAATCGGGCGGCGCGGGCAGACGACCGCTCGCCAGACCCGACATAATCTCACAGAGAATGCCCGCGTGATCCTCCGGCTCCATCACGCCTTCGGCGCGCGCGACACCGATGGTGGCAAGATCGTCGCGCAGCCGCGCCAGCGGGCGCTCGTGCAGGAAGCCGGTGAGATAGTAAGAGGCATAGGGCAACACTTCACCGCGTCCAATGCCGATGAACAGATCGAAGAATTCGCGCTCGATGCGCTCGGCCGATGTCACGCTCGCCGCCTCGGCCAACGCGGCATGCGCGAGACCGAGCGGAGTCGGACTGCCGCGAAGCTCCGACAAATTGGCGAGCAGTCGCGCGTCCGGCGCGCGCGTGAGAAGTACGGCGATCAGGGCGTATTCCTGCGCACGCGCCGCATCCACCTCATCGATGTCGCCGGCCATTTTTTTCCCGTTGTACAGATCGGGCCGCAGCAAGGCGCGGTCGACGCCGGTGACAGCTTCGACCGTGATCACGCGTTCTGCGGGAACCCTGATCCAATTCGAGACGGACGGTTGGGAAATACCAATCTGCCGCGCAAGTCCGCTCACGCCGCCAGCGGCGCGTATAGCTTCGGACAGGCCCGGATCCCGCATCCGACTCTCTTTTTCAAATTGTTATAGTGAAAGCCTATCGGCCTACCGGAGAGCGGGTCAATAGGTTGAAGCTATAACTGAGAACAATCTTCCGCGATTTCAGCGCGGCATCGCTCCACCATGCCGCCGCAAGGGCCCAGCGGCGGCTTCGTCAGCCGACTTATCAAGTTGCGTTGCAATATTTTCTTCGCGCCGCAGCAACACTTTCTCATCCGACACCGCAGTGACTTCATGCTGCCCATCTGTCGCCGACGGTGCTGCCACCGGCACGTCGACAGCCGCGTCGGCGGCGGGTTTCTCCGATAACCGCGCAGGTTGCTCGGCCTGCCGCGGCGGAACCGGTACGTCCGCCAGCAATTCTGTGTCCGGCGCGCCGTCGCGGAAAATCTCGGCGACGAGACGCTTGATGTCGATATTGGAATCCAGCGCGCCGAATCCCGGCATGGCGTCCGGATCCGTGAAGTCCCACGCGTTTTCCGCCAACCCGACGAAATCGCGAATTGCCGGATCGGCTATCCAAGCGCGACGAAGCGCCGCATGTTTGAGTTCCGACGGCACGCCCGACTGCAGAAAGACAGTGATGTCGGAATTGGCGCTGATCGAATCGAGCGACGGCAGCTTGCTCAGATCGAATGTCGGCGCCTGCGGCACAGCCGCGGCAGGCGGACGCGCAACTGAATTTGCATCGTCGCCTGGCGCCGGCGGCCGCTCCGCCGCGGGCGATTCGGCGCGCGCGTTCTCCTTGGCGACGGCGCGTTTACGGCGCTCCCAGCGCGACAGGAAATTCTCCGGATCGCTCATTTTCGATCCTCGCGCAGCGGCGGTCCGCGCCGCGCCATCGATTCCGGGTTGGCGCGGTCGCGCTTGCGTTTCACGAACGCCGCCTCCTCGACATGGTGTTCAGCGACGAAGGCCGCAATGGCTTCCTGTATCAGCGCCGGCATGGCCACCGCCTCCACGAGATTGGTGCCGGCTTCGGTCATCGCTTCACCTTCGGCGGGGTCCGCCGTGACCGACGCCAACTCAAAGGGCGGATCGGCCTCAGTCGGCCGCAGGACGATCCACAGCAGCGGCGTCTCCAGTTGGAGATTGCCGCGATAGTTCATGGTCTCCGTTCGATACAGTTCGATGTCGGTGGCGCCTGCGTAAAACGTGGCCCGCTCGCCGTCGTCCGACAGCCTGGTCCACGGCGGCGTGTCCGGCGCGCCGACCAGGACACCGGCCGGACGCCAGTAGAAGTCCGCCCACGGGCTCATGCTCTTGCTGCGCTCGACCAGAACGCCGACGGCAAGGGTGGTAAGCGGGGACGCGGCGCTCATCCGACCGCCTCCAGATGACGAACCGGCAGACCGGCGACCAGATTCTGCGGCTTCATGCGGATGATCTTACCCTGATCCATGGCCAGGATCATGTAGACCGGCTCGCCCCGCACGGTGTCGGTCATGAGCGAGGGATCGCGGAACGTCAGGCGGAACAGCCCGACCACGCGCGACATCGTCGCCTCGTCGATGTCTTCGGCGTGCCAGAGCATGTCGCCGATCTTGGTGGCATCGGCGTCGAGCCCGACATACCAGGTAAGCGTGACGTCGTTGAGCTCCTTCAGCGCCTCGATCTCGACGTCGATGCCGAGCACGTGCGCGATCCAGAGCCGCATCGCCTCCGCCAGCGCGTCGAGGCCTTCATGACCGGCGGTCAGGTCTAGGGCCATGTCGAACTGGTCGCTGCGCGCCCAATAGCTTTCGGCGTTTTCGTCGTTGATGACCTCGATATCGGCTTCGGCTGGAATACCGAGCATGGAGACGAGCGGCGACACCGGCGCGGTGTTGATGCCGCCGATGGTCTCTTCGTCGGCCGCGATCAGCGAGCCTTCGTGCAACGTGACGCGCTGGGTGCGGAACAGCATCTCGCCGGCGCGCAGCACGCGCGGATCAGTGACGCCGTCGAGCGCGTTGCGCAGGATCACATGAACGAGCTGGTTGACGAACAGCAGCGGAAAATGGCCGACACCGTTGCGCACCAGATCGACATAGGCGGCTTCCAGCGTCTTGTGGCGCAGCAGGTAGTCGCGAAATTCGATCAGCAATTGCCAGTTCTCGCGCGCGTCGGCGTCGGCGATGGCGGCGATGTCGGACGATGCCACCGCCATGCGCGGATTGGCGAGCAGCGCGGCATGCAAGGTGCGCTCGACCGCGCAGGCATCCGGCGGCGGGACCAACTCCGGCCGCGCCAGATAGACCTTAAGGAATTCATCGGTGACCACCAGCCCGCCGCCTTCGTCGCGGTCGAGCAGATGGTGGCCGCAGGAGAGCCAGAAATCTTTCATTTATTTTCTCGTTCGGCCATGCCGACCAGATCGACGTGCTCGGCCGGTTCTTCGGTCTCGCCTTCGACATCCATGAAGGAAAAGGCGCGGGCGGGTTTCGCGCCTTCGCGCGGGCGCAATGTGCGAAAGGATTCGCGCACGTCGCCGTCCTCAAAGGTGCGATGCACGGCAATCAGCGTATCGGGCGGCTGGTTGCAGAGCGATTCCGCAAAGGCAGCTTCTTCCGTGGCGGCGGCGCGCGCGGCAGCCATGTCGGGCGCGCCAAACGCGCGCACCAATTGCTGCGCCAACAGGTCGATGACGTGCGCGCGGTCGGCCTCGTCAGCCTGCACGATCTGCACCAGCGTCGACCAGCCGAGTGATTCGAGCCCGAGAAATCCGCTGCGGAAGGCGACGCGCGCCTTGCCTTCGAGCGCCGCCGGATCGCGATGCCAGAATGCAAAAGCGCCCGACACCGCCCATTCGCCCGGCTCGGCGGCCGGTTCGAAGATGAAAGTGTCGCTGGGGTCGAGCCGTATGGTGCGCAACAGTTTCATGCGCGCGGGCCCTTGGCCGAAGCATCGTACCAGGAAGGTGCCGCGAGCCGCGGCAGCAGCGCCTGGCGCTCGACATCGGTCTTGCCCATGCGGCGCACCAGCAGGTCGCCATTGTCGTCGATGTCGCGGCGCAGCCCGCTCTCGCGTGGCAGGCGTGCGAGATAGCTCTTCGCCACTGCGCCGAAGCCGCTCTCATGCCAGCTGTCGAGGACGAACATGAAGTTGCGCGCGAAGCTCCCGACCAATAGATCCGAGCTGCCTTCGTCGAAACCTTCTGCTTCCAGCGCCGTGATCAATGGAGTCAGCCCCGACTCGGCGTCGCTCAATGAAACGGTGCGGATCATGCCGCCGAACACCAGCCACGGCGGCGGCTCGTCTTCGTTGGCGCCCTGCGGCCAGGCGAGCTGGCCGCCACCGATCATGCCGAGATTGACAGTCAGTGTATCCGGCCATTCGATGCCGACGCCACTTTCCGGCGCGGCATGCGCGGCGACGGCTTCGGCAAGCGCGGTCATGCCGGCGTAGAACGCGCGCCGCGCCTGCCGAAGCGGCTCGTCCGGTTCCAGCACCAGGGCGAATTCGACGAGATCGAAGCGCCCGACATAGACCAGCGTGCCGGCGCCCTGCTTTTCGGCGATCGACTGGGCGTGCACGAAGGCATCGCCCAGTTCGCGCAGGCGAACCAGCGTGAACGGCGGCGGCAGCACCAGATCCGGCGCTGTCTGCATCCGCGAACGGGCCGATTCCAGCGGCATTGCGCGCGCGCTCCCTTTCTTGTTGGAATGATTATAATTATAGGCTCAATTGTGCCCTGACCAGTCCTCGTGTTCCACGGGGAACAGCCACAAGGTAATAGAGCAAGATGGCCGAACGGCCGCGCACCATCCTGATCTGCTCCTGCGAAGACACCATGCCGCTGGCCGGCGACGCGGTGCGGCGCGCGTGCCGCGGCGCCGAGGTGGTGGAAGGCCGCCAGTTCTGCCGCGCCGAGCTGGCACGTTTCCAGCAGGCCGCCGCCTCCGGCGCGCCGATCACGATTGCGTGCACGCAGGAAGCGCCGCTGTTCACCGAAGTCGCCGGCCAAGACGCCGCGCTGAGCTTCGTCAATATCCGCGAGACCGCCGGCTGGTCGCAGGACGCGCGCGCCGCCGGGCCGAAGATGGCGGCGCTGGTCGCGGCCGCGGCCGAGCCCGCGCCGGACTATCCGTTCGTGGCGCTCAACAGCGAAGGCGTCACTTTAATATACGGCGCGGACGAACGCGTGCTCGAAGCCGCCCAACTGCTGAAAGACCAACTCGACATCACCGTGCTGATCAAGCCCGGCGTCGAAATCGCGCCGCCGCGCGTGACCGAGTTCCCGGTGGTGCGCGGCACGATCCGCACCGCGCAAGGCGCGCTCGGCGCCTTCGAACTGACGGTCGATGCGTTCTCAACGCCGCATCCGTCGTCGCGCGACAAGCTGGCGTTCGGCCCGCCGCGCAACGGCGCGGTGTCACGCTGCGACGTCCTGATCGACTTGACCGGCGGCGCGCCGCTGTTCCCGGCCTTCGATCTGCGCGACGGTTATCTGCGCGCCGATCCCGGCGATCCAACCTCGGTGCTGCGCACGGTGCTGAAGGCGCGCGAACTGACCGGCACTTTCGACAAGCCGCGCTACATCAACTTCACCGAAGACCTGTGCGCGCATTCGCGCTCGAAAATCGTCGGCTGTCGCCGCTGTCTCGATTTGTGCCCGACCGGCGCGATTGCGCCGAACGGCGATCATGTCGCCATCGACCCAATCATCTGCGCCGGCTGCGGCCAATGCGCCGCCGCATGCCCGACCGGCGCCGCCGCTTACGCGCTGCCGCCGGCCGACGCACTGCTGCGCAAGCTGCGCGCGCTGCTGATGGGCTACGCGCAGGCCGGCGGCGCGCAGGCCACGATCCTGTTCCACGACGATGACCATGGCGGCGCCTTGATCGATGCACTGGCGCGGTTCGGCGACGGGCTACCGGCGAACGTGCTGCCGGTCGAGGTCAATGAAGTCACGCAAGTCGGGCTCGAGGCGGTGGCGGCGGCGTTCGCCTACGGCGCGTCCGCCGTGCGCTTCCTCACGCGCGCCAGGCCGCGCCACGATGTGGCGGGCCTCGGCAAGACCATTGCGCTCGCCACGCCCATTCTCAACGGCCTCGGTTTTGCCGGCGTGCGCGTCGCCACCATCGAGACCGACGACCCCGACGCGCTCGGCGCGTCGTTGCGCGCGATCGGCCCGATGGACGGCGCGGTTAAGCCCGCGACCTTCTCCGCCGTAGGCCACAAGCGCGATGTGGTGCGGCTGGCGTTGCGCGAGCTGGCAGCGGCGGCGCCCGCCCCGGCCGACGTCATCGCGCTGCCGGAAGGCGCGCCGTTCGGTACCGTCGAGGTCAACGTCGCAGGCTGCACGCTGTGCCTCTCGTGCGTGTCGGCCTGCCCGACCGGCGCGCTGTCGGACGACCCCGAAAAGCCGATGCTCCGCTTCGCCGAGGATGCCTGCGTGCAATGCGGCCTGTGCAAGGCGACGTGTCCGGAGAAGGTCATCAGCCTGAAGCCGCAGATCGACTTCCGTGCCGCCACCGCGATGAGCCGCGTCATCAAGCAGGAAGAGCCGGCCGAGTGCATCCGCTGCGGCAAGGCCTTCGGCGTCAAGAGCTCGGTCGAGCGCGTGGTCGCCAAGCTCGAAGGCAAGCACTGGATGTTCAAGGACTCCAAGAAGCGCCTCGACGTCATCCGCATGTGCGAGGACTGCCGCGTCGTCGTCATGGCCGAAGAGCAGTTCGATCCTTTCGGTGCACCCGCACGCGCGCCGGTGCGCACCACCGAGGATTACCTGCGCGAGCGTGAGCAGGAGCGGAAGGGCGAGTGATAACCGCCGCTCTCGGCTGTCATCATCCGCGAAAGCGGATGATCCAGTACGCCGCAGCATTTCGATTGAACTGAATTCAGTGGTTACTGGATGCCCCGCCTTCGCGGGGCATGACAGCCTTACTTCGTCGCCTTCGCCAGAAACTCCACCAGCGCCGCGCGGTCTTCCGCCGACGTGACCTTCTGCTCCGGCATCTTGGTGCCGGGCGTGTAAGCCATCGGCCCGACCTCGAACAATTTCGCCACCGTCTCCGGCGTCCACACGATGTCGAGCTTCTTGAGCGCGGGAGAAAAATTATAACCCGGCAGCGTCGCTATTCTGCGGCCGAAGATGCCGGCGAGCGTGGGGCCGGCTTTGTTGCCTTCGTCGGGCGTCAGCGTGTGGCAGGCGACGCAGGCGCGGAACACCTCGGCGCCGTGATCGCCGTTATACGCCGCGAGCGGATCGCGCAGCGCACCGGTGACGACGGAATCAATGGGCTCGCCGGTGGCGGCGTTCCAGCGGCGTATCATGCGGTCGGTGCCGCCGGTCAATAATGTGCGGTTGTCTGGAAAGAACGCCACCGACCACACCGGCAGGCCGGGGCCGACCAGCGTGTGCGTCACCGTGCGCGTCGTGCGGTCGATCGCCGCCACCGAGCCGCGAATGCCGGCGGCGGCAACGAGCTTGCCGTCGCCCGAAAGCGCGACCGCGATCACCGGGACCGGCGACGCTTGAACCTCGGCCAGCACCTCGCCTTGCGGCGAGAGGAAATAGACTTTGCCGTCGGCGCCACCAACAACGATCTCGCCATCGGGCGCGACCGCCACCGCATTAAGTGGCGCCGGCAGATTGCGCACGACGGCAGCGCCGCCCTTGAGCGGCCAAATGCGCACGGCCGCGTCGTAGCCGGCGCTCACCAGCGCTGTGCCGTCGGGCGCAAAGGCGACGCCGTTGACGTTCTGGCTATGGCCTTCCAGCACGCGCGGCGCGCCGCCGGCGAGCGGCCACAGCCGGATGGTGCGATCCCACGACGCCGAGGCGAGCATCGCGCCGTCGGGCGAAACCGCCAGGCCTGAGATCGGGCCCTTGTGGCCGTCGAGCACAATTGACGGCTTGGTGTCGCCGGGCGACCAGAGCGCGATATGCGCATCTTCGCCGGCGGTGACCGCGCGGCCGTCTTTCAGATAGACGACGGCGTTCACCGCGCCATCGTGAAAGCGCAGCACTTGCTCGGCGCTGTTGGATGCGAGCGCCCAGCGGATCACCGAGGTGTCGAAGCTGCCGGACAGCGCATGCACACCGTCCGGCGCGATCGCCAGCGCGCGCACCGGCCCGCCATGGCCGCGCAATTGCGCCTGCGCGGCACTCAAGGCAAGCGGCAGCAGGAGCAGCGAGACGGCGATGCGGCTGAACAACCCCATGGCCCTATACTACAGCGAAAAATCACGCCGTCATTCCGGGGTGCATGCTCAGGACGCGAACCCGGAACCCAGACACAAACGTGGTGCTTGTTTCTGGATTCCGGGTTCCGGCCTTCGGCCGGCCCCGGAATGACGGGATTAAGCCGGCTCCATGCCGAGCGCCTTGATGCGCGCGCGGGTTCCCTCGTCGCGCAACGCGGCAAGGAAGGCCTGCACCGCCGGGCGTTCGCGGCGGCTCTCGACCAAAAGGAAATCGTAATGTTCCGGCGCCACCGGCAGAAAGCCGAGACCGTAAAGCTTGGCGACCGGCGCGATGGCGAGGCCCCAGTCGGCGCGGTTCTGCGCGATTGCGGCGGCCACGGCGTTATGCGACTTCGGCTGGTTGGCGTAGCCGGCGGGCCTTCCGCCATCGAGCAGCCTGTCTATCAGCACGCGCGTGCCGGAGCCGGGGTTGCGGTTGACCATCAGCGCGGACGGGTCGGCAAGCACAGCCTTCAGCGCGTCCTGCGCGCTGCGGCCTTCGAAGCGCGCATCGCCGGGACGGAACAGGATGCCCTGCATGCGCTTCCAACCCGGCACCAGCGACAGGCCGGACGTCGCCAGATGCACATTATACTGGCCGCTCTTCGGATCGATCAGATGCACCGGCGCGACGTCGCATTCGCCGCGGTTGGCCGCCGCGACGCCGCCGAGGCTGCCGACCGCGAGCGTGCGTGCCGAGAAGCCGCGCTCGCTGAGCGCGCCGACCACGACATCGAGCGCGACATCGTGGCTGCCCATGACGACGACATCAGGCGCCTTGACGGCGCTGCCGATCAGCGTGACCTGCGCGACGCTGTCGGCATCGAGCGCGGAGGCGAGCGCGTTGATCTCGAGAAAGCCGTCAGCCTGCGAGAAGCTCGTCACCGAGCCAGAGCCCTTCCCAGTCGGGAACGCGATAGCGCCGTCCTCGCTCTCGACCAGCGACACCAGCACGAACTCCTTGCGGCCCAATTCCGACGCAACCCGCACCGGCACGCGCGCGGTGATCGTCTCGGCGGCTTCCGGCTGCAATCCGGCGCGTGCGCGGACGACTGGCGCGACGAAGGCATGAAACGTGAAGATCGCCGAGGTCGGGAAACCCGGCAGGACGACGATCGGCTTGTTGTCGACGACGCCGAGACACAGCGGCTTGCCGGGCTTGAGCGCGACGCCGTGCACGACGATGCCGGGCGCGCCCAGCCGGGACACGATGGTGTGCGACAGATCGCCCGCGCCTTTCGAGGTGCCGCCTGACAACACGACGATGTCGCAGGACGCGAGCGCCGCGCGCACGGCTTTTTCCAGCTCCGCCTCGTCGTCGGGATAGGCGCCCATCGCCACCGGCTCGCCGCCGGCTTCCGTCACCGCGGCGGCAATGATCGCGCCATTGCTGTCGTAGACGCCGGCGGCCTTGAGCGGCGCGCCCGGCGCAACCAGTTCGTCGCCGGTCGACAGCACCGCGACCTTCGGCTTGCGCACCACGTCGATTTGGCCGAGACCGCTCGCCGCCAGCATACCGATCTCGCGCGAGCCGATGCGCGCGCCGCGCCTCAACAAAGTCTCGCCGCGCGCGATGTCCGAACCGGCGTAAGAGACGAATTGTCCGGCGGCGGCGGCGCGGCGCAGTTCGATCTGCGGCGCGCCGTCCGCCAGCAGTTCGGTGTGCTCGATCATCACCACCGCGTCGGCGCCGCGCGGGATCATGCCGCCGGTCGCGATGGTGGTGGCGGTGCCGGGCGCGACCGCAAGGTCGGGCGCGTGGCCGCAGGCGATCACTTCGGCATTGAGGCGCAGCACTTTCGGATTGGCATCGCTGGCGCCGAGCGTGTCGGCGGCGCGCACGGCAAAGCCGTCGACATTGGAACGATCGAACGCCGGCGCATCGACCGCGGCGACGACGTCATGCGCGAGCACGCGCGCCAGCGCTTCGCCGAGCGTCACGCGCTCCGCCGGCAGCGGCGCGAGATCGAGATGGCGGGCGAAACGCGCGCGCGCTTCGTCCGCCGACACCACTTCGAGAAACTGCTCCTGGCGCGCGGAAGCGCGCACGCGCGCGATCAGCGCGGCGTCATCGGGCAGCTTGGTGCGGCTGGAACTCATGCTGCCTGTCTCACGGCCACGGCCTTACCGCAACCGACGAGCCGGCGGAATAGCCCTCGCTGTCGGGCGGCACGAGGATCCAGCCGTCGGAACGCGCCAGCGCGGACAGCGGCAGATAGCGCGCCGCCAGCGGCTCGGCCTGGCCGCCGACGATGCGCACCGGCACGACTTCGCTTAAGCCCACGGTCGAGGACACCTTGCGGCCGAGCGGTACGTTCGTGCCCGGCTCGTCTTTCGGATGGCTGCCCGCCAGCCGCTCCAGCATGCGCCGCCCAACCAGCAGCCAGATGGCGAGCGCGGCATCGAGCCGGCCCGGCAGCAACAGCACCGGCTTCAGCAGCGGTTCGGCACCGGCAAAGCCGAGCGCCGCGGTTTCGCCGGGCGTGACCGCGATGCCGTGCACCGACACTTGGCCTGCGCGCATCAAGGTTTGCACGCTGGTGTCGTTGCGGCCAGAACCGGTGCCGCCGATGCAGATGACGGCGTCGGCGCTGTCGGCCGCCATCGTCACATCGAGGCCGCGGCTGCCTTCGTCGAGGCGCGCGGCGCCGCCGTGGCGCTCAATGTCGCCGGCGATGACGCGCGCCGCGGCGTTGACGATGCCATTGCCGCGCAGCGCCAGCACGCGCAGGCGCGGCTCGCGCACGGTGATGCGGCTCAGGCCGGTGGCGGCGAACGCAGCCAGGTCGGTCAGGCGCAGGCGCTCGCCGGCCCGCCGCAACGGGATCGCCGGGTCGTTGTCGCCGCCCGCGGCCAGCACCCCGTCGCCAGGATTGATGGTCATCAGCGCTTCGGCGCCGTGGCCGCCCATCTTAACGGCATCCAGCGGGGCAACGCTGTCGGTGTCGGGCGGCATGGTCTGACCCACTTCGACGCGTGGCGGCGCGCGCATCAGCAGCGCGGGCGAGTAGCCGCCGGCGCCCAACGTATCGTCCGCGCGCAGCGCCCAGCCGTCCTGCAAGGCGATGGCCGACGACGGCCGCGGCGGCGCGAAGGCGTCAGTCGCGAGCGAGCGAGCGCCGGCCGCCATCACGTCGAGCGTGCGCGGCGTCACCGGCTTCACGTCCGTGTCGATGATGGAAAGCACATCGGCGAGCGGCGTCAGCCGTGTGATGGTTTGGTTCGTCCCGGACGCCGTGGCCATTTCCGCGTGCTTGACCTTCTTGAACTGATTACTTTCAGTCTAGCGCAACATTGCATCGAAAAGCGCAGCTTTTCGATGGGGAACCGGTGTTCACGACCACCAAGGACAAGGCGCTGATGACACCACGACCGGGGCGCTGCCCCGGCCGAACTGGTACACCGAGAACCTGCGCGGCATTCCCCTGTCGCACGGCTTTTCCCGCCTCGCCTATCGCGACCAGCATTTCGACTGCCTAGCCTGCCATGTGGCGGCGCAGCATTGCGCCGGCATAGACATCACGGTGGACGGAGACACACGTCTCGATGACGACGTCGCCGGCCGCGGTTGGGTGAGCTACGTCACCGAGCGCGTGGAAGGCATCGGCGCGCCGCGCGTCGAAGTGCCGCCGGCCGGCTTCATGGCCGACAAGGGGTCGGGCGACTTGATGTGGGAAGTGATCGAGACCCGCATGACGCCGCCGGTGACGGCCAAGATCGGCAAGACGACGCCGCAGCTCGAGAAGCCGGCAATTCACCAGGTGATCGCCGACCCGAACCAGAAGATCAAACCCGGACAGTGGGTCGAGGCTTTCAACAAGGAAGTGAAGGGCCTGCGCCAGCGCCGCGAGGTGTGGTGCCACACCTGCCGGGGCTCGCCGGCGGCGCAGCGCGTGGCCAGCAAGGATCAAAGCTACATGGCGGCGCTGCCGTATCTCAACGAGCTCGACGTCGATGTCATCACGGTCGAGGGCGCGTTCAACAAAGGCATGGACCTCGAGCATTTCGGCAAGATGGTCTCGAAGGACAAGAAGGTCGCGCTCGGCGTCATCAGCAACCGCACTCTGCAAGTCGAACGGCCGGAGGAAGTGGCCGATCTCATCCGCAAAGCGCTGAAGCACATCGAGCCGGAGCGGCTGATCCTGACCAGCGACTGCGGCTTCGGCCGCCAGGGCATGAGCCGCATGCACGCCTTCTACAAGATGGTGGCGCTGACGCGCGGCACCAACATCGTGCGCAAGGAACTCGGAATCCCGGAAGCCGCCATTCCGGCCACCGATCCGAAGCTCTCGATGGTGCCGATCGGCTAGTCGTCATTCCGGGGCCCGGGCGTGCCCCCGCGAACCCGGAATCCAGAGACAAGTTGCGGACATCTGCTATATGGCTGGATTCCGGGTTCGCGCCACCCAAGTCGGCTATAGCCGACTTGGGCACTTTCAATTTCGATCTCGGGTAAACCCGAGATCGATGGCGCCCCCTGGAATGACGCTGGAGTTTGCAATACGACGATGGCGGAAAAATCAGTCAGCCTCCGCGGCTTGAAATGCCCGTTGCCGGCCTTGCGCACGCGCAAGCTGCTCGGGAGCCTGGCGAGCGGCGACCTGCTCACCATCGAATGCACCGACCCCTTGGCGGCGATCGATATTCCGAACCTGCTGCGGCAGACCGGCGACGCGCTGGAGGACAAGGCCGCGGGTGACGGCGTGCTGACGTTCCGGATCAGGAAGAAATAGCCAAACCCGGCATACGCTGCCGTCTTGCACTGCCGTCTTGGCCGGCCCGGCGCGGGCCTTCGCCTTCCCCGTGCATTTGCTCGTATATTGTCATTATTATTTTTAATGCCAAATCTGCAATTATATTATTTTTATTGTGGGGCCCGGTCGGGTAACCATGGGTGCACGAAACTGGTGGCGCGCGCCCCGCAAGGCGCGCATCCGTGATCGGGAGGAAGCCATGGGAGCGAATTTCGGCATCGCAGGTATGGATTGGCAGCAGCGGGTCAACTGGGACCGGCTGCGCGAATACCGCATCGAGCGCGCACGTCAGATGATGAAAAAGCACGGCCTCGGCGCCATGCTCTGCATGTACGACGAGAACGTGCGCTACATCACCGGCACGCTGACGCCGGGCTGGAACCGGCTCAAGCCCGGCCTGCGCTACGCCATGCTGTGCGGCGACGGCCGGCCAATCCTGTTCGAGCAGGGCGACATCGGCATGCAGGTCGAGCGCCATTCGCCGTGGATTCCCAAGGAAAATGTGCGTCACTCATTCGCCTGGATCAAAGGCGCCGCCGGCCCGGCCTCGACCCAGCAGGTGAACAAGTTCACCAAGGCGGTTTTGCAGGCGATGAAGGACAACGGCGTCGCCGGGCAGAAGCTCGGCGTCGACTTCGTCGACATCAACATGATTCAGATCTTCAAGGAGAACAACATCAACTGGGTCGACGGCATGACCCCGATGATGGAAGCGCGCGCGGTCAAGAGCCCGGACGAGCAGGAATGCTTCCGCATCGTCGGGGCGATCGGCGACGCGACCCACTGGGAGTGCATGAAGTTCCTGCGCCCCGGCGTCACCGAGAACCAGGTGACCGCGCATCTGATGGAATATCTCTACAACATCCCGGGCATGGAAGACGTCGAGGACGTGATCGTGTCATCCGGCCCAAATACCTGGCCGAACTGGCGCAACTTCTCCGACCGCATCATACAGCCCGGTGATATCGTGTTCATGGATTTGGCCGCGCTCACCTGGAACGGCTACAAGTCCTGCTATTACCGCACCTACTGCGTCGGCAAGGAGCCCTCCCAGGAGCAGAAGGACACCTACAACACCGCGCTCGGCTGGCTTTACGATTCGATCGGCGCGGTCAAGGTTGGCGCCACCACGCGCGACATCGCGCTCAAGTGGCCGTCGGCGCAGGAGACCTGGGGCTACGAGGACGAGGACCAGGCGGCAGCCAACCTGTGGGGCCATGGCCTCGGCCTCGCGCAATACGACCCGCCGGTTATCTCGCGCATCTGGTCGCTCGACCATCCGGTGGAGATCCAGGAAGGCATGACCTTCGCGCTCGAGACCCAGCACGGCAAGAAGTTCCGTTACGGCGTGCGCATCGAGGAAATGCTGATCGTGAAGAAGAACGAGATCGAGATCGTGTCGAACTTCCCCGTCAAGCAGATCACCGTGGTCGATCCGCTGCCGGGCTACGGCGATCATGTGAAATAGGCTACGTGTCCCGGGCGCAGCGCAGCACGCAGTGCTGCGCTGCAGACCCGGGATCGCACATATTGAAACGGTCCCGGATCAGCGGTGCACCGCAAGCGCGCTGCACCGCGTCCGGGACACGAGTTCAGCGATGAATGATTTCATCCTCCCACTCACCGATCCTGCGGCGACCAACCCTGAAAATGTCGGGCCGAAGGCGGCCAACCTCGCAAAGCTGACGCAGGCCGGTCTGCCAACGCCGGGCGGCTTCTCGCTCACGGCAGAGGCCTACCGGCATCAGGCGCGCCATATCGGCATCGATGAGATGCTGGCGCGGTACAACGACGCGGATGTGCCGACCTCGCGGCGGATGTCGATCGCCATCCGTCTGGCGATTTATCAGCAGCCGATCGCGCCGGAAATTCTCGAGCCCTTGCTCGCCGCCTGGCGCGGACAACGGACGCAGTACCCGCTCGGCGTGGTGCGCTCGTCAGCGCTGATCGAAGACCGCAAGGGCGCGAATTTCGCCGGCCAGTTCGAAAGTTTCCTTGGGCTCTCCGACGAAACCGAATTCCTCACCGCGGTGCGCGCCTGCTGGGCGGCGCTGTGGACTTCGCATGCCCGCCGCTACATGGAAAATCATGACCTGTCCCCGGCTGACACCGCAATGGGCGTGCTGATCCAGCCGCTGATCGCGGCCAAGGCCTCGGGCGGCGGCCTCAGCGAGACCGCCGAAGGGCATATGCTGATTTCCTCCACCTGGGGGCTCGGCTCGGCGATCGCGCAGGGCGAGGTGGTGCCTGACCGCATTGTGCTCAGCAAAAAAGGCTTCCTGCGCACGATGGAAGCCGGCCGCAAGGGTCATCGCGACACCTGCGCGCACGGCGTATCGGCGCCGGAACTGGTGCCGAAGGACCTCGTTAGTGAGCCGTGCCTGACACCCGGCCAAGCGGTCACGCTCGGCCGCCTGCTGCGCAAATGCGAGCAACTGGCCGACGGCCCGGTCGAGATCGAATGGGCGATGGACGACGCCGGCTTCAAGCTGTTGCAGTCGCGCCCGCTGCATGTCGAAGCGCCGATCGTGCCGGACCAGATATGGCTGCAGCATCCGGGGCTGAACGGCCATCCGGCCGGCATCGGCTGGGGCTCCGGCCGCGCCGTGGTGGTGAACTGCGAATGCGAATTGTCGCGCGTCGCCCCCGGCGACGTGCTGATTACCAAAACGGCCGGCCCGGCGCTAAGTCATATCCTGCCGCGCGTCGCCGGCGTCGTCGCCGAACGCGGCGGCTCGACCTCGCATCTTGCCTCGCTCGCCCGCGAGCGCGGCATTCCGATGGTGCTCGGCGTCCTTGACGCCACGACCCGCATTCCCGACGGCTGCCAGGTTGCGGTCGACGGTGTCGCGGGCATCGTCCGGTGGTTCAAATGAGCCGTCCCCGCGTCTTTGTCACCCACCCGATCGCCAAGAGCGCGCTCGATCGGCTGCGCAAGGTCGCTTCGGTTACGGTCAACCCGGACTCGAGCCGCATCATCCCCAAGACCAGGCTGATCGCGGCGGTGCGCAAATGCGACATCCTGTTCAGCCGGCTGCACGACAAGGTCGATCGCGATGTGATCGCCGCCAACCCCGATTTACGCGCGATCTGCTCGATGTCCATTACCCCGGACAACACCGACATCGCCGCGGCCGCCGAACGCGGCATTCTAGTGACGTTGTGCCCCCCGATTGTCGCGGAAGCGACCGCGGACATCAATTTCGCCCTGATGCTGGCGGTGGCGCGCCGCGTCGTTGAAGGCGATCGTTCGGTGCGGGCCGGAAAATTTCCGGGGTCGCAATCGAACCACCTGGCCGGCGCCTGGGTCTATGGCAAGACGATCGGATTGCTCGGTGGCGGCGGGCGGATCGGCAAGGCGGTAGCGCGCCGCGCGCACGGCTTCTCGATGCGCGTCCTGTATTGGACGCCGCGGCGCAGGAGCGAAGCGGAGGAGCGCGAGACCGGCTTCACCTATGTGCCGCTCGATCAACTGCTCAGGGATTCCGACTTCGTGTCGGTGCATTCGCCGCTCAATAACGAGACCCGGCACCAGATCGGCGCACGCGAACTGCGTCTTATGAAAAAGACCGCCTTTCTCATTAATACCGGCCGCGGGCCGATCGTCGACGAGGCGGCCTTGCTGCGCGCGCTCGCCAAGAAGCAGATCGCCGGCGCCGGTCTCGACGTGTTTGAGCATGAGCCGAAAGTGGCCGCAGCTTTACGCAAGATGACGAATGTGGTGCTGACGCCGCACCTCGGCAGTGCCGTCGTCGAGCTGCGCGAGCAGATGGCGAACATCGTCGTCGACAACATCGTCGCGTTGATCGAGGGGACCGGCGCGGCGGTGGCGGGATCGCCGCCAAAGCCATCATCAGCTTTTGCTTTGGCGAGAAAACGGGTCTAGCCGGAAAGAGACGCAGGTCGCGTCCAAGTCAGTCGAGCCGATACCCCTTCGCGCGCACGAAGGCGCCGAAGTCGGCGCGCTGCGGCGTCGCGTATTGCCGCGCCTTGTCTTCCGACCAGCCGTAGAAGGCCGCTTCGCCGAAGCGCTCCGGCTGGCGTTGCCGGCGATAAGGCCGCAGCGCCGCCCGGCGGCGGTCGTAGCCGTCGACGCGCACGGTCAGGTCGTCTTCTGAATATTCTTCTTCGTGCACGGTGACGTTCAGCGGCAGCCGCGGCGAGATCGCGCCCGGCTCCGCCGGCCAGCCGACACTCATGCCGGCAACCGGGATGACCTTGTCCGGAAGCTTCAGCATATCGCTCACCGTCGCGGCGTGATCGCGAATGACGCTGATCGGACAGCAGCCAAGTCCGACCGCCTCGGCCGCGCGCACGAACGTCGCGAGCACGATCGCCGCGTCCACGGTCGCGTTGAAGAACAGATCGAGGTGATCGTTGGGAAACGGCGTGCCGCGCCACGCGGCGATCTGAGGTAGCCGGCGGCCGTTGGCGAGGAACACCAGGAACACCGGCGCGTCGCGCAACCAAGGCATTTCAGGAAGCAGGTCGCAAATAGCACGACGCTTCGCATTTTCCCGCAAAATGAGAATGTCGCCCTGTTGAAGGTCGCTCTTGGTCGGCGCAGATAAAGCGCTGGCACAAACCAGCCGCAGCAGATCGGGTGCGACCGCGCGCGGCTGATAGCGGCGACAGACACGGTGCGCTGCAATATGAGCCAGTTCCTGCAATCCAGACTGCCCTTCGTCGATGTCAAAAGTCTCGCCAAAGCGCTCGGACAGCGCGGTTTTCAGGGTATGGGCGAAATCCGACATCGATTAGCTCCCGGGCGAACGATGGCTGCTTGCCACGCTACCGCAACGTGGTGGATGATGCGTCAAATAACAAAGCAAAAGCTCTCCAGGAGGAACATCATGGCACTCGATCGTCGCACGTTCTGGCGCCTGCCGTTGCTGGCCGCGCTCGCCGTCGTTTCATTGGCGGACATCGCCGCCAATGCCGAGCCGCGCACGGTGCGCATCGCCAAGCAATACGGCATCTCCTACCTGCCGCTGACGATCATGCAGGAGAAGAAGCTGCTTGAGGCGGAAGGCAAGAAGCTCGGCCTCGATCTTACCACCGAGTGGGTGCGCTTCACCGGCGGACCGCCGATGAACGAGGCGCTGATCTCCGGCAATCTCGACTTCGCCTCCGGCGGTGTCGGACCGATGACGACAATCTGGGCGCGCACGCAGAACAATCTCAAGGTCAAGGGCGTCACCGCGCTCAATTCGATGCCGCTCTGGCTCAACACCATCAATCCCAACGTCAAGACCATCAAGGACTTCACCGAGAAGGACCGCATCGCCTTGCCGGCGGTGCGCGTGTCGATGCAGGCGGTGATCCTGCAGATGGCGGCCGAAAAGGAATTCGGCCCAGGCCAGTCACACAAGCTCGACCCCTGGACCGTGTCGCTCAGCCATCCGGACGGGCTGGCGCAGATGATGAGCGGCAAGTCTGAAATCACCGGCCACTTCACCTCGGCGCCGTTCATGTACACCGAGCTTGAGGACAGCCGCGTCCGCCGCGTGCTGAACAGCTACGACGTGTTCGGCGGTCCGCACACCTTCAACGTCGTGTGGGCGACCGAGAAGCTCTACAAAGGCGAGCCGAAAGTGCTGGAAGCGTTCCTCGCCGCGCTGCGCGTCGCGATCAAGGACATCAACGACGATCCGGCGGCGGCCGCCGCGCTGTGGGTCAAGGCCGACAAGTCCAAGCTGACGCCGGCGCAGGCGGAGAAGATCATCCGCGACAAGGAAAACACCTGGACCATGACGCCGCAGAAAGTCATGGACGTCGCCGGCTACATGGCGCGCGCCAAGATGATCCCGGTGACGCCGCAGAGCTGGAAAGACCTGTTCGTGGAGAACATCCACAACCTGCCGGGAAGCTGACGTGGACGCGAGCACCTCGCCAATGGCACCTAGCCTGCTCGATGTGAATGGGGTCACGCTGCAGTACAAGACGCCGCGCCACCTGGTGACGGCGACCTACCGCGTAGATTTTTCCGTTCACCAGGGCGACCGCTACGTGATCCTCGGCCCGTCCGGCTGCGGCAAATCCACGTTGCTCAAATCGGTCGGCGGCTTCATGCCGCCGGTCGAGGGTTCGATCCGCATCCGCGGCCGCGAAATCAAGACCCCCGGTCCCGACCGCATGATGGTGTTCCAGGAATTCGAACAATTGATGCCCTGGAAGACCGTGTACCAGAACGTGCTGTTTCCGATGAAGGCGACGCACAAGTTCTTGCGCGCCGAGGCAGCCGAGCGCGCCAACGCGGCGATCGACAAGGTAAAGCTGTCGAAGTTCCGCGACGTCTATCCGCACATGCTTTCGGGCGGCATGAAGATGCGCGTCGCCATCGCGCGTGCCATGGCGCTGGAGCCGGACATCCTGCTGATGGACGAGCCGTTCGCGGCGCTCGACGCGCTGACGCGGCGCTCGATGCAGCAGGAACTGCTGTCGCTGTGGGACCAGTTGCATTTCACGGTGCTGTTCGTGACGCATTCGATCGAGGAAGCGATCATCGTCGGCTCGCGCATTTTGGTGCTGTCGCCGCATCCCGGCCGCGTGCGCGCCGAGCTCAATTGTGACGGGCTGAACTTCAGCAACATCGACAGCCCCGAATTCGGCACCCTGGCGAAGCGCATCCACAACCTGCTGTTCGGCGACGAACGCCATCGCGCCGGCGCCGAGGAAGCCACGGCGTGAACGCGAGCCCCAAGATCGACCCGGCCGCGCCGCTCGACCGACCGGAATTCGAGATCGAGCCGACCGACGCCATCGTCATCGGCGACGTTGAGCGGCCGCTGTCGCTCGTCGAGCGCATCGTGCGCAACGAAGGCGTGCAGCGGCTGATGATCCTGGCGGCGCTGATCGTCGTGTGGGAGCTCTATGCGCGCTGGCTGAACAATTCGCTGCTGTTCCCGACCTTCACCGAGACCGTGCAGACGTTCTGGAAGGACCTCAGCAGCGGCGTGCTGGTCAACCGCACCCTCACTTCGCTGCGCACCCTGGCGCTCGGCTATGTCCTCGGCTTGGCGTTGGCCGGCGTGCTGACCACCTTCGCGGTGGCGAGCGGCATCGGCACCCGTATCCTGTCGACGCTGACCGCCATGTTCAATCCGCTGCCGGCGATCGCGCTGCTGCCCTTAGCGCTGATCTGGTTCGGGCTCGGCACGCCGTCGCTGGTGTTCGTCATCATCCATTCGGTGCTATGGGCGGTGGCGCTCAACACGCTGAGCGGCTTCCGCAGCGTGCCGGAAACCTTGCGCATGAGCGGCCGCAATGTCGGCCTCAAGGGCGCGCGCTACGTCGGACTGATCCTGATCCCGGCCGCGTTCCCGTCGATCCTGGCAGGTCTGAAGATCGGCTGGGCCTTCGCCTGGCGCACGCTGGTCGCCGCCGAACTGGTGTTCGGCGTCTCGTCGCGCTCCGGCGGCATCGGCTGGTACATCTTCGAGGCGCGCAACGATCTCGACACCGCCACCGTGTTCTCCGGGCTGCTCACCGTCATCCTGATCGGCCTCTTCGTCGAGTCGGTGATCTTCCGCTTCATCGAAGCCCGCACCGTCAATCTCTGGGGCATGCAGCGATGACGGAAGGCGCCCTGCTGGAGGTCGTTGTCTGGCGCGGGAATGAGACGGGGGAATTCCAGACCTTCGCGATTCCGCGCCGCGAGCACCAGACCGCGCTCGACGTGGTGACCGAGATCCAGCGCCATGGTCGTGAACGGCCGGCCGCGCTCAACCGCGCCTGGACGCTGGTCAACGATGTGCGCGACCGTGGCGAGGCGGAACGCATGGACGCCGTCTCCGGCGGCTGCGGTTGGGGCTGTCGGGCCTGCCACACCCATATGAGCTGCACCGAATTCTACCCGAAGGACATCGAGCCGACCTATTCGATCGCCGGCCTGAAGCGCGCGATGGTCAAGCGCGCGCTCGAAGGCGGCGCATGAGCGCGAAGCTGTTCATCGCGCAGCGGCTGACCGCTTTCGTGCTGGCGGTCGAGTTCTTCGATTTCCGCGAGAAGACGCTTGTCCCGTTGTCGGCCTGCGTCGCCGCGGTGTTCGCGGTCGGGCTCCTCTTCATCCTCAACCTGGGTTGACCGGATGCTCGCCGGCCTGACCCTCGACACCTGGGCCGTTCTCTGGCTCGGCGCCCTGCTCGGCGGCATCGCCGCCGGCGGCAGCGGCTTCGCCTTCGCGCTTGCGGCCTCGTCGATCTGGCTGCACCGCATCGACCCGCTACATTCGGCCATCATGTGCACCGGCTGCGGCGTGCTGCTGCATCTGACGACGATCTGGCCGCAGCGCCGCCACATCGTGCTCGGGCGGCTGTGGCCGTTCGTCGTCGGCGGCGTCGCCGGCATCCCGATCGGCGTGCACTTGCTCACCTACACCGACGGCGGCGTCCTGAAGATCGCGCTCGGCATCTTCCTGCTCGTCTTTGGAACTTATGCTTTGATCGCGCCGCGGCTGCACACCTTCAGCGGCGGCGGCCGCAGCGCCGACGCGGCGATCGGCTTCGTCGGCGGCATTCTCGGCGGCATCGGTGGCTATTCCGGCGTCATCCCGACGATCTGGACGCAAGTGCGCGGCTGGCCGAAGGAAGTCGCACGCGGCGTCTATCAGCCATACGTAATCGTCATACAGGCCCTCACCTTGGCCGGTATAGTCTGGGTGACCTTGGACCGCACCGGCCTC
Source organism: uncultured Undibacter sp. (assembly GCA_964372105.1). Lineage (GTDB taxonomy): Bacteria > Pseudomonadota > Alphaproteobacteria > Rhizobiales > Xanthobacteraceae > Pseudolabrys. The sequence continues at coordinate 512 of CAYJPU010000011.1, read as the reverse complement.
ATCCTGCTGGCCGCGGTGGTGCCGCCCTTGCTGCTCGGGACCTGGATCGGCTGGCAGCTTTACGGCAAGCTCAACGACCTGCGCTTCCGCCAGGCGCTGGCGATCCTGCTGATCGCCTCCGGCGTAACGCTCGTACTGTAGGACATAAGCGATGCAGCTCGATCTCAAGGAAGCCGAGTAGCTCAGCAAGACGCTCTATATTCGCGCGCTCAAGCTGTTGCCGCGCGACGTCAAGCAGGGCTTCGAGCGCCTGATGCGAGAGGAAACCGACGGAACGGCCAAGACCATTCTCGACACCATGGTCGAGAACATCGCGGTGGCCGAGCGCACACGCAATCTGCTGTGCCAGGACACCGGCATCCCGATCTACAACGTCACCATCGGCCGGCACGTCGATTTCGACACCCGCGACGAAACGGTCGAGATGGTGCAATTCCATCCCACCGGCCCGCTGGCGGGCGAAGGCACGCGCATGACCGGCACCGTGCTGGAAGAAGGCCTGCGCGGCTCCG
>CAYJPU010000010.1:27640-40470 GCA_964372105.1 uncultured Undibacter sp. | reverse complement strand
GCGGCATCGACAACGTGGTGTCGGCCATGCGCGCCGGCGCCGCCGACTTCGTGGTTAAGCCGGTCGGCTCCGAGCGCCTGCAGGTCTCATTGCGCAACGCGCTGGCGACCAAGCGACTTACAGGCGAACTGCAGCGCCTCAAGCGCAAGCAGGACGGCACGCTCGACCTCAGCGACGTGATTTCCCGCTCGGGCGCCATGCAACCCGTGCTGCGCGCGGCCGAGAAGGCGGCCGCCTCCGCCATCCCCGTGCTGATCGAAGGCGAATCGGGCGTCGGCAAGGAAATGATCGCTCGCGCCATCCACGGCTCCGGCACGCGGCGGGCGAAGCCCTTCATCGCGGTGAATTGCGGCGCCATGCCGGAGAATCTGGTCGAGTCGATTCTGTTCGGTCACGAGAAAGGCGCCTTCACCGGCGCCACCGAAAAGCACCTCGGCAAGTTCGTCGAAGCCGACGGCGGCACGCTGTTCCTCGACGAAGTCGGCGAACTGCCGCTGCAAGCGCAGGTGAAGCTCTTGCGCGCCTTGCAGGAAGGCGAGGTCGAACCGGTCGGCGGCCGCAAGACCGTCAAGGTCGACGTCCGCATCGTCTCGGCCACCAACCGCGACCTGATCGCCGACGTGAAGGCCAGCCGCTTCCGCGAAGACCTGTTCTACCGATTGCATGTGTTTCCGGTCACCGTGCCACCGTTGCGGCGGCGACCCGAGGACGTGCCGGAGCTGACGCGGCACTTCCTCGCGCGCATCGCGGCCGAGGAAGGCAAGCGCGTGCGCTCGATCAGCGGCGAGGCCTTGGCGCTGCTCGCGAGCTGTCGCTGGCCGGGCAACGTGCGCCAGCTCGAGAACACGATCTTCCGCGCCGTGGTGCTCGCCGACGGCGAGGAGATCGGCGTGCAAGAATTTCCGCAAGTTGTCGCCTTGCTCGGCGACGACGCCGCCACCGTGCAGCCGGCGATCGAGCCGGAGCCGGCGATGATCGCGTCCTGGCCCGTATCCAACGGCCTCGCGCCGGCCGAACGCCACGCGTTAACCACCCACGCGCCGAGCCTGCGTCTGACCGACGCGCGCGGCGAGGTGCGGCCGCTCGACGACATCGAGAGCGAAGTCATCCGCTTTGCCATTTCGCACTACCGCAACCAGATGTCGGAGGTCGCGCGCCGTTTGAAGATCGGCCGTTCGACGCTGTACCGCAAGCTGGAAACGCTCGGTTTGGATGACAACGACGCCGCCGAAAAAGTTAACGACACCGTCGGCGCGGCTTGATTGGTAAACGGCGCGCGGCTTAACCATTTCGTCGCGCCGCGTTAGCCGTGATCGAAGGTTGTCGTAAACAAACGCTGAATTTCATTCGAAACCGCACGCGTTCGGCCGCATAATAATAGTGAAAGCCGAAGCGCGGCGCGCAGCGATCAGCGCGCCGTTGAAGCGGCGCACATCGTCATGCGGTGCGTGTGGAGTCGAGTGATGCGTAACAAGCGATTTAGCCGCCTGCTGGCCGGCACGGTGATGAGCGCCGCGATCGTCGCGCCGGCGCTCACGAACGCCGCGCCCGACCGCGTCGAGACGGTCCGGCCGCTGCCGCCTTCGCTCAACGGTCAGATGCAGCGTCACCGCGCAGCGCCGCCCGCGCCGCCGCCGTCCCAGGCGCCGAGCGCCGCGCCGCGTCAGCGCGATGCCGCGCCGCCGCCGCAAGCCCAACCGGCCGCCGCGCCCGTGTCCGCGCCTGCCCCGACTCCGATGGCGCGCGAGCCCGACAGCGGCCTCGACAACAAGGGCGCGCTCGACAAAGTTCTGGCCTCGAGCGACAGCGGCGTCGTCGACAAGCTGCGCGACATCGTCACGTCCAAGCAGCTCGAGCGGCGCATCGACCACGTCGCCGAACGCAAGGCGATGGAGAGCTTCTACACCGGGCGCAATTTCGCGCCGGTCTGGATCCGCGACGGCCGGCTTACTGCGCAAGCCAAGACCACGATCGGCCGGCTGAAGAACGCCGCCGCCGACGGGCTCGATACGCCGGACTATCCGGTGCCGGACTTCGGCTCGCTCGCCGGCGCCGACACGCTGGCCGATGCCGACATCCGCCTCACCCAGTCGACGCTCGCCTTCGTGCGTCATCTCGCGGTCGGCCGCATCGCGCCGACGCGCGTCAGCGCCGAGGTCGAATACGGCAACCGCACGCCAGATCCGGACGACGTGCTCAGGAAGCTCGCAAGCGCGCGCGATCCGGACACGGTGATCGAGAGCTACAATCCGCCACATCAGGGCTTCCGCGCGCTGAAGGCGAAGCTGGCCGAGCTGCGCGCCAACGGCGCCAACGCCTCGGTCGACGAACATCGCGTTCCCGAGGGCGCCGCCATCAAGCCGGGCGCCAAGGATGCGCGCGTGCCGGTGTTGCGCGAACGGCTCCGCGTCAACGGCAAGCCGGGCGACCTCACCTACGACAAGGCACTGTTCAACGCGATCCGCAACGTGCAGGCGCGCGCCGACATCAAGCCGACCGGCGTGATCGACAACAGGACGCTGGCCGCCATCAACGGCCCGAAGCCGAGCCAGGTGGCCGACCGCGTGCTCACCAACATGGAACGCTGGCGCTGGCTGCCGCGCGACCTCGGCCGCGCCTATGTGATGGTCAACGTCCCGGACTACACGCTCAAGGTCGTGCGCGACGGCAGCGTCGTCTGGCGCACCAAGATCGTCGCCGGCAAACCGCAGACGCCGACGCCGCTGCTGACGGCGGCGATGGACAACGTCATCGTCAATCCGTCCTGGTACGTGCCGCAGTCGATCATCCAGAACGAGCTGCTGCCGCTCTACGCGCGCGATCCGCAGATCTTCGACCGCATGGGCCTCGAAGTGAAGAAGGGTCCCGACGGCAACATCAACGTGGTGCAGCCGCCCGGCGCCGCCAACGCGCTCGGCCGCATCAAGTTCAACTTCCCGAACCGCTTCCAGGTCTACCTGCACGACACGCCGGAGAAGCGGCTGTTCTCAGCCGACAAGCGCGCCTTCAGTCACGGCTGCATGCGCGTCGAAAACCCGACCAAGTTCGGCGAGGTCATGCTGGCCATGGCGCTGCCGGGTCAGGCGCCGACGCAAGGCCAGCTCGAGCGCCTGGTCGGGCAGGATGAGAAGATCTTCAAGATGGTCAACCGTCCGATGGTGCACCTCACCTATCAGACGGCCTTCATCGACGACGGCGGCAAGCTGGTGCTGCGCGACGACATCTACGGCTTCGACCAGCGCATCAACGCCATCCTGCGCAGCGACGAACGCAAGATCGCCGACGTGGCACCGCCGCAGGACCCCAAGCGCGAACTGGCGACCGCCAAGAGCAACCAGGAGATCCTGCGCCGGGTCGAGCGCCGCGAGGTGCAGAACCCGCTGCAGTTCTTCGAGAAGCTGTTCCGCTAGCGCGATCCCGCACTAATTACCGCTTTGGCCGGGCCCTGCCCGGCCATTCGCGTTTCAAAGGCGCCCTGGCCGCCGGCCCGCCCCTTGCCCGGCCATCTTTTGCCACGGTCCGCCGTTACGGTTTCGTCATCTCCGGGGGGACAGACGGCCGGCTAAGGGCCCGTTAACCAATCCCAACAACACTCATCAGGTCGTCGTCGCGGCGGCCGAAGGGCATGTGGCGGCGAGAGTGGGACGGCAACTTTTACGGAAAATACCTGTGTCGGTGAGTGCGGCGCGACGGCTGAGTGCGAACACGTTTCTCGTCGGCGCCCGCGTGAGCCTGGCCGGCCTCTTCCTGTTAGGCGCCAGCGACGCTTTGCAGACCGCTACCGCCGAAGGCGACACCCGCAGCATCTCCTTCCATAACCTGCACACCAAAGAAGACATCGCCGTCACCTTCAAGCGCAACGGCCGCTACGACGAGGCCGCGCTGAAGAAGCTCAACTGGTTCATGCGGGACTGGCGCAAAGACGAAGAGGTGCGCATGAACCCGCATCTGTTCGATCTCTTGTGGGAGACGAACCGCGAGGTCGGCGGCACGCAGCCGATCGAGGTCATCTGCGGCTATCGTTCGCCGGCGACCAATTCGATGCTGCGCGCGCGCTCGAGCGGCGTCGCGCAGACCAGCCAGCACACACAAGGCCAGGCCATCGATTTCCACATCCCGGGCGTGCCGCTCGCCAAGGTCCGCGAAGTGGGCTTGCGGCTGCAGCGCGGCGGCGTCGGCTTCTATCCGTCGTCCGGCTCGCCCTTCATCCACATGGACACCGGCAGCGTTCGCCACTGGCCGCGCATGACCTATGCCGAGCTGTCGAAAGTGTTCCCGGACGGCCGCACCGTGCACGTCGCGTCGGACGGGCGTCCCCTGCCCGGCTACGCGCTGGCGCTGGCCGAGGTCGAACGCCGCGGCGGCGTGCCGAACAATGTTTCCCTCCAGGCGGCCCGTTCGGCCGGCGTGATCACCGCCAGCCAGGAGCAGGAAGCCGAGAGCATCGCCGCCGGCGAGAAGCCGAAGCGTAGCCTGTTCGCCAGCCTGTTCGGCTTCGGCATGCAGAAAAAGGACGTCGAGGAAACCGCCGACGAAGAGGCCACCGCGCCGGTGCCGAAGCGCGCGCGCCCGGCCACCGTGGTCGCGAGCCTCACCCCGCCCAAGCGGGTCGCGACCGAAAGCATCGTGCCGCTGCCGTCGGCGCGGCCGAAGATCGCGCCCGTCGCGGTCGCCGCCGCTCAGCCGCAGCCGGCGGAACAGGTTTTCACCACCGCGGCGGCGTCCGGCAACGTGTTCGACAGCCGCGGCTACTGGCCGGCCTCGGCCGACAGCGGCCCGGCGCAGCCGCCGGCCAAATCCGCGCCGTTTGACGTCGCCAGCGCCGACATGACGGCGACCGGCAGCACCCAAGCCGAACCGCTCGCTTATGCCGCAGCGGAGGCCGAGCCGGCCGCGCGCGCCCGCCCGATGGGCAAGGCCATGTTGCCGGTCGCGCGCGAGACGGCCGCGATGCCGGCCCGCGCCAGCGCCAGTTCCACCGTGGCGGCGAAGCCGGCCGCGCCGGCGATGAGCTTCGGCGGCCAGCGCCCCGACAGTCCGTGGCTGCGCGCCGCCATGCTGACGCCGAGCGTTCGCGGCGTCATGACGGCGACCAGCTTCGGCCCCTTCGATCCGCGGCCGCTGCACAAGCTGCTGCACCAGCCGTCCGATGCGCTGACGATCACGTTCTCGGCCGAGCCCGCGCCGGGCCTTTTAGCCGACCGCTTCAGCGGCAGCGCGGTGGTGTTCCTCGCGACCACGACCTTCGGCACCACCAAGACCGCGTCGCTGCGGTAACTCTCAGACTCGTGTCCCGGACGCGATGCAGCGCGTAAGCGGTGCATCGCAAATCCGGGACCCCGGTTACTTCTGGAAAAAGAAAGCTGGGTCCCGGGTCTGCAGCCCGGGACACAAACCCTTACTGCAACATCCCGAGCGCGTGCATGTAGGTCTCGAGCACTTCTTCCTGCTCGCGGCGCTCGTCACTGTCCATCTTGCGCATGCGGACGATGGTGCGCAGCGCCTTGGTGTCGAAGCCGTTACCCTTGGCCTCGGCATAGACGTCCTTGATGTCGTCCGAGGTCGCCTTCTTCTCTTCCTCGAGGCGTTCGATACGCTCTATGATGGCCTTGAGCTGGTCCTTGGCGAAGCGGTGTGCGGTTTCTTCTTTTTCGGCCGCGGCGGTGGCAGGCATCGAGCTCTCCTTCACAAAGCGCGAGCGGGCGCATGACGCCCGCCGGTTTAGAAGTGAGCTTTCGGAATTGCCGGCCGTCAGGTCAAGGCAAGGACGGCGTCATCCACGCTGTTCACAAGCCGGCGAAAAGCCGGAGAAAAAGCTTGCCCCCGGCCGATCCAGCGTGACCGATATCGCTCGTCCCCGCGAAAACGGGGACCCAGAGCAACAAACACCGACATCGCGAGGAAAACCTGGATTCCCGCTTGCGCGGGAATGACCAGAGGATGGGCCTAGTGCTGAGGCCTGCTCTTCTCGAAGGCGGCCTGCTTGTCCGGGCCCGCCTCTTTCTGGTGTTTGGCCCGCCATTCCTCGTAGGGCATGCCGTAGACGATCTCGCGGCTCTCGTCCTTGCTCAGGGGCAGGCCCTTGGCGTCGGCGGCGTCCTTCATCCAGTTCGACAGGCAATTGCGGCAGAAGCCGGCCAGGTTCATCAGGTCGATGTTCTGGACGTCCGTGCGCGTGCGCAGATGTTCCACCAAACGGCGGTACACGGCAGCTTCCAGTTCGGTGCGGGTCTTGTCGTCCATAACGGTGTCCTCCGGTCGCAACCAACATAGACAGGCGCCGGCCGTGTTTGAAGGGCCGGCCGCCGTCGCGGCGAGGCGCAAAAAAAACCGCCGCGCCCGAAGCGCGGCGGGTCGTCTCGTCCGGCCGGCGCCGCTTACGCCTTGAGCGCCGCCTGCACCCGCTCCGCGGTCATCGGCACATGACGCAGCCGTTTGCCGGTGAGCTGGAACACGGCGTTGGCGATCGCCGGGGCCACGGTCACGACGCCGATCTCGCCCATGCCGCTGGGCGGATTGTCGGTGGCGATGACCTTGGTGTGGATCTCCGGCATATCGCTCATGCGCAGCACGGGATAGCTGTCGAAGTTCGTGGCCTGGACGGCGCCGTCCTTGACCGCGAACTGCTCGATCAGTGCGGCGCTCAAACCATAGACCACCGCGCTTTCCAGCTGGGCATGCACGTTGTCCGGCTGGATCACGATGCCGGGATCGACCGCGATCCAGAAGTTGTGCACCTTGATCTTGCCGGTCTTCGTGTCGAGCGAGACCTCCACCACGCCCGCCGACAGGCTGTCGTGATAGTCGGAGAAGGCGATGCCCATGCCGTGGCCGGGACGCTTCTTGCCGAAGTTTGACATCTCGGCCACCGCCTTGATCACCGCCTGCGCGCGCGGCTTGCCCTTGGTGAGTTCGAGCCGCCAGGCGAGCGGGTCCTTGCCGGCCGCCGCCGCCACCTCATCAAGGAAGGCTTCGGCAGCGAACTTGTTGTAGCCGGAGCCGATGCCGCGCCAAGCATGCACGCGCATGCCGCGCTGCTCGCGGGTATACTCCGCCAGCACGTTCGGAATGGCGTAGTACGCCTGGTCGAGGCCGCGGGAGCCGATGTAGTCCTTGCCGCCGCTCGCCTTGAAGCGCGGTGGCGAAGCGACCGCATCGACGTTCTCCGACACCAGCCGGTGATGCCAGCCAGTGAGGTTGCCCTTGGCATCGAGCCCGGCCTTGAGCACGTGGTGGGTCATCGGCCGCGGACGGGCGGCCGCCATATCCTCTTCACGCGTGAGGATCAGCTTCACCGGCTTCTTGATGATGTTGGACAAGACGGTGGCCTGGATCGCCGCATCCGGCCAGATGCGCCGGCCGTAGCCGCCGCCCAGGAACTGCTGGTGGATCCTGATCTTGTCCGGCGTGGTCTTGAGGATGCCGGCAATGATGAAGCCGGCCAGCGCGCCGAATTGCGTGCCGGTCCAGATATCGGCGGACGTGCCGTCCTCCGACACCTGGGCGACCGCGTTCATCGGCTCCATCTGCGCGTGGTAGGTGTGCTCCGACCAATAGGCGGCCTGCACCGTCTTGGCCGCCCCCGAGAGGCCGACTTTGACGTCGCCGACCTGATACTCGACCTTGGTCTCGACGTTCGGGTCCTGGCCCTTGGCGGCGTAGTCCGCCTTGGCTTTTTCCGAGTCGAAGGCAGCGGCCGCGGCGCCGCTGGTGTCCCAAGTGACCTTGAGCGCGGCAATGCCATTGCGCGTCGCCTCGACCGAGTCACCGAACACGGCCACGCCGAACGGCAGCGGGATCACCTTGGTCACGCCTTTCACCTTCATGACGTCTGGAACGTTGACGTCCTTCGGCTTGGCGCCTTCCATCGGCGACTCCAGCACGGAGGCATAGACCATGCCCGGCACCTGCACGTCGATGCCGTATTGCGCCGTGCCGTTCACCTTCAGCGGCACGTCTTTGCGGCCGATATCCTTGCGGCCGATCAGCTTGAACTGCGACGGCTTCTTGAGATCGGCCTCGGTAACCTTCGGCGGCTCGGCCGGGACCTTCGTGAAGGCGACAACTTCGCCGTAGCTGATCTTGCGACCGGACTTCTTGTGAACGATCGTGCTCTTGTCGGTGGTGAGTTCGCTCACCGGCACTTTCCATTTTTCCGCCGCGGCGTCGAGCAACACCTTGCGCGCTTGCGCACCGGCAAGCCGCAGCGGCGTGAAATAGCCCGGCACCGACACGCTGGCGGCGGTGATCTGCGCGCCGTTAAACAGGTGATGCGGGTTGCCGTAGACCTTCGGATTCGCGGGCGCGAACTCGGTCTTCACTTTCGACCAGTCGGCGTCCAGTTCTTCCGCTAGGATCAGCGGCAGCGAGGTGTAAACGCCCTGCCCCATCTCGGCGGCCGGGCACATGATGGTGATCGCGTTGTCCGCGCCGATGCTGACAAAAGCGTTGAACTTCGTGGGCTGCGTGGCGCCCAACGCTTCGCCGCCGCGGCCGAGGCCGCCGAGCGTGAAGGCGAAGGTCAGGCCCGCGGCGCCGGCGACGAAACCGCGCCGGCTGATGTCGGTGTCGACCGATCCGTTCTTGATCTGAATGGTCATGGCTCAGGCCTCCCGGGCGGCGCGTTGAATGGCGCGCACGATGCGCGGATAGGTGCCGCAGCGGCAGATGTTGCCGTCCATGTGGGCGACGATCTGCTCGCGCGTCGGCTTCTTGTTGTTGGCCAGCAATGCCGCCGCCTGCATGATCTGGCCCGACTGGCAGTAGCCGCATTGCGGCACCTGCTCGGTGACCCATGCCTTCTGCAGCGGATGCGTGCCGGTCGGCGACAGCCCCTCGATGGTGGTGACCTTGCGCCCGGCCGCCTTGGAAGCCGATATCTGGCAGGCGCGCACCGGCTTGCCGTCGATATGCACGGTGCAGGCGCCGCACAGCCCGGAGCCGCAGCCGAACTTGGTGCCGGTGAGCTTGAGATGCTCGCGCACCACCCAAAGCAACGGCGTATCGGGCTCGACATCGACCGTCGCCGGCTTTCCATTGATTGTGAATGTTGTGGCAACCATGTGTTTCTCTCCCTCGAGAGTCCTATTGTTGTTTATTGGATTGCGCTTGATCCGCGCTTTTGGTGGCCGTCGGCCGCACACCTGCGGTGACAGCGTCGGCGGCCCAACTGAAAATTGCGGCAACGCGCCGAGCCGGGCCAAATACGAGTAAGAATAAGTATAGACAGAATTCCGGGCGGCCGGGCAGCCGCCATGATGAGAATGCGCTGCTTATTTTGCCGCAGCGCTATCTCGCACTGCGGCAAACGCGCGACGTCGTGGGCTGGCAGCTCACGCTGGGCCGCTGCCCACCGCTAGGCGTGCACTTCACTGGCCCCGAGATAGGCCCGCTGCACCGCCGGATCTTCCTTGAGCGCCGCGCCGGTACCGGAACCGACGATGCGGCCGGTCTCGATCAGATAGCCGCGGTCGGCGATCTTGAGGCTCTGCTTGGCGTTCTGCTCGACCAGCATGATGCCGAGCCCCGCGTCGCGGATGCGCCCGAGGCTCTGGAACAGTTCCTGGCACATGATCGGCGACAGGCCGAGCGAGGGCTCATCGAGCAGCAGGATCTCCGGCGCCGTCATCAGCGCGCGGCCGATCGCGACCATCTGCTGCTCGCCGCCGCTCATGGTGCGCACGACCTGCTTCAGCCGCTCGTTGAGCCGCGGAAACAGCCGAAGCACCATCGCCAGGTTCTCGGTCTCCTTCGCGCGCGCCCGCGCCGGGAACGCGCCGAGCAGCAGGTTCTCGGCGACGGTCAGCTCGCCGAAGATGCCGCGGCCTTCCGGCACCAGGGCGATGCCGGCCTCGACGATCTTGTGCGCCGGCCAGCCGGCGATGTCGCGCCCCGCCATCGTGATGCTCGCGCCTGCTGCGGCCGGCACCAAGCCGCCGATCACCTTCAAGAGCGTGGTCTTGCCCGCGCCGTTGGCGCCGAGAATGACGACGACCTCGCCAGGCGCGACATTGATCGCGACGCCGTCGAGCGCGCGGTGCTTGCCGTAGAAAGCCGAGACGTTTCCGACCTCAAGCATCGGCGTCCCCCAGATAAGCGCGGATCACTTCGCGGTCGGCCAGCACGGCGGCGGGCGGCCCCTCCGCGATCTTGCGGCCGGCATTCATCACCACGCAGCGGCTGCACAGCGAGCGGATGGCGTCCATCACGTGCTCGACGATGATGATGGTCAGGCCTTCGTCGCGCAGCATCTTCACCAGCGCAATGCCGACCTGCAGTTCGGACGGGTTCAAGCCGGCCAGCCATTCGTCGAGCAGCAGCACGTCGGGCTTGAGCGCCAACGCGCGCGCCAGCTCGAGCCGTTTCTGGTCGATGTAGGTGAGTTGTCCGGCCGGCACGTCGGCCTTGTCGGCGAGGCCGACGCGGGTGAGCAGCGCGCGCGCCTGCGCGTCCGCCGCCGCCGCCCACAGCGGCGGTTCGTGGAACGCCAGCCCCGCGACCACGTTCTCCAGGCAGCTCGAGCCGCCGAGCACGCGCACCAGCTGGAAGGTGCGCGCCACGCCGCGCTGCGCGATGCGGTGGGCCGGCAGCAGCATGATCGGCCGACCGTCGAGCTTGATCTCGCCTGAGTCGGCGGCGATCGCGCCGGAGATCAAGTTGAGCGCCGTGGTCTTGCCCGAGCCGTTCGGCCCGAGCAGGCCGAGGATCTCGCCGCGGCGCAGGTCGAAGCTCATGTCGTCGACCGCCTGCAGGCCGCCGAAAGCCTTGCGCACGCCGATGAGCTGCAACACCGGCGCGTCGGTGGCGCCGGCGCGTTCCGCCGGGCGCGGCCACACCAGCCGCGTCGTCTTGTCGGCGAAGGCCGACATCGCGACCTGCAAGGCGGCGCGGCGCAGCGCCGGCACTTTCGCCTCCAACAGGCCGATGACGCCGTGCGGCAGCCCGTAGACGATCAGCACGAACACCAGGCCGAGCACGACGCTGAAATAGTTCGGGAAGGTCGCGATCAGCACCTCGAACAGCAGCACCAGCGGCACCACGCCGAGCAGCGCGCCGAACAGCGAACCGGCGCCACCGAACAACGCCATGATGACGACCTCGAACGAGATCACCGGATTGAAGGCGATGGCCGGATCGATATAGATCCAGCGCGGCGCCATGATCGCGCCGGTCAGCGTCATGAAGGTGGCGCTGACGGCAAACAGCGCCAGCTTGGCGCGCGTGGTGTCGATGCCGACGTGACGGGCCACCGTCTCGTCCTGGCCGATGACGCGCACCGCCAGGCCGAGCCGCGAATGGCGGATCAGCCAGCCGGTCGCCAGCACGGCGACGGCAAGCGCCAGCAGGCGCCAGTAGATGCCTTCCGTGGTGGTCTCGGCGAAGATGTAGCGGCCGACCGAGCCGTGGATGTTCACCTCGTACCAGGTGACGATCTGGCGGATCAGCTCGGCCAGGCCGAAGCTGAAGATGACGAAATAGATGCCGGACAGCCGCAGCGTCGACAGGCCGACGACCAGCGCCACCAAGAAGCCGACCAGCGCGGCCGCGACCAGCACCAGCGGCCACGGCAGAAAGTCGGTCAGCACCGCGGTAGTGTAGGCGCCGATGCCGAAGAACGCGGCGGTCGCCAGCGAGATGTAGTTGGTCGGGCCGGAAAACATCGCCCATGCGGTCGCCAGCACCGTGAAGTACAAGAGGCTGATGCCGAGCGCGAGGTGATAGCCGCTGGCGAACAGCGGCACCGTGGCCAGAGCGGCGATCACGACGACGGCCGCGACGGCAAGGACGCTTCGAGAGGCTGTCAACGCGCCGACCTCCCGAACAGGCCGGTCGGCCGCCACAGCAGCACGGCGAGGAACAGCGCGTAGGTCACCGCGATGGTGAGGCCGGGGTCGACCATACGCGCCACCGCCGTCTCGGAAATGCCGAGCAGCAGGCCGGCGACCAGCGCGCCCAGCATGTTGCCGACGCCGCCCATGATGACCACGATCAGGGCCTTCATGGTGAAGACCACGCCCATCGCGGCGCTGAAGGTGAGGAACATGCTGACCAGCACGCCGCCCGCGCCGGCAATGGCGCCGCCGGCGGCGAAGGCCAGCGCGGAGGCCGCGCGGATGTCGATGCCGGAGAGCCGCGCCGCGTCCGGGTTGACCGCGATGGCGCGCAAAGCCGTGCCGTAGCGCGTGCGGGTGAGCAAGAGATAGAGCGCGCCGCCGATGATCAGCGCGAACACCAGCGCCAGAATGCGGTTCGCCGCCAGCGTGGTGCCGACGATGTGCACCGGCACCGACAGATACGAATAGCTTTGCAGACTGCCGCCAAAGGCCACCAGCATCACGCCCTGGATGACGAACAGCACGCCGAAGGTGCCGAGGATGCTGTCGACCTCCAGCATGCCCTGGTTCTTGGCGCGCTTGACCAGCGGCATCAGCACGATCTGGTACAGGAGCCAGTTGGCGACGAAGGCGCCCGGCACGACCACAATGAGCCCGACCAGCGGGTTCACCGACATGCCGGTGTAGAGATAAAGCGCGGCGAAGGCGGCCGCGACCAGGAACTCCCCGTAGGACAGATTGATGATGCGCGCGATGCCGTACTGGAGCGTGAGCCCCAGCGCGATCAGCGCGTACATGCCGCCGAGCACAAGCCCGGAGAGGACAATGTCGAGGGTGAGGGTCATACGTAATGAGTCCGACGTCATTCCGGCCGCCGTCCAAATCGGCGTAGCTGATTTGGACGGCGATCCGGAATCCAGCGAAGCGTGCAGAAGATGTGTCTGGATTCCGGGTTCGCGAGCCATAGCGCGTCGAAGACGCGTGTAAACGCGCTTA
>CAYJPU010000010.1:3654-27630 GCA_964372105.1 uncultured Undibacter sp. | reverse complement strand
GGCGGGGCGGGGGGCCCCCCCCCCCCCCGCGCCCCCCCCCCGCCCCCCCCCCCCCCCGCCCCGGAATGACCAGTGTCGATCAGCTTACTTCCACGCCGGCTTGGCGATCACCGGCTTGGCGCCCGCCTTGTTCAGCGGCGCGACGCCGAAGAAGTCGTTGCCCTGCCACTGGCCGACCGCCCAGACGTTCTTGTTCTGGCCGTCCACCAGCTTGACCTTGCCGATGATGGTTTCGAACTCGCCGGTGTTGATCTCCTTGATGACCGCGGCGCGGTCGATCTTGCCGACGCGTTCGATCGCCTGCTGCAGCACCTGCAGGCTGGCGTAGGTGATCGGGCTCGCCCAACGGTCGGGTTCGCGGCCGATGATCTCCTTGTGGTGCTGGATGTACCACTTGATGCCCGGCAGGTTGGCGTCGGAGCCGCCGATGCCCATGACGCCCTCGGCGTTCGCCTGGAACTTGCCCTTGTAGCCGGGGAACGCGGTGCCGACGCCGACGAAGAACACTTTCGGATTGAAGCCGATCACCTTGGCGGTGTCGGTCAGCGCGAAGGTGTCCGGCGGATAGCTGAAGGCGAGCAGCACGTCGGGATTGGCGGCCTGCGCGTCCTTGAGCACGGGCTGGAGATCCTGCGAGCCGAACGGATAGGACTTGTCGTAGACGATCTCGAAGCCGGCCTTCTTCAGCCCTGCGCGCGCAGCGGTCGACTGCTCGATGCCGAACTGGTCGGCCACCGCGACCATGGCGACCTTTTTGCCGATCTTGCCGTCCTTGTTCATCTTGCTGAACGTCTCGACGACGCCGTCGACGAGTTCCGACGGCAGGCCGAGCCAGAACGTCAGGTTCGGCCAGCGCTTGGTGAGCTGGGGCGCCTGGTTGGTGTTCGCCGTGACCGCGAGCTGCGGATAGCCGAGCTTGTTGAAGATCGGCGCGGCGGCGAGGTTCATGCCGGTCGACCACGGCGGCAGGATGAAGTCGACCTTGTCCTGCGTCGCCAGGCGTTCGACCGCCTTGATCATCTCTTCCGAGTTGCTGCGGTCGTCGTACTCGACGACTTCGATCTTCATCTTCTTGTTGCCGACCTTGATGCCGCCGGCGTCGTTCACGTCCTTCACCCACACCTGATAGTTCGGCAGCGTGGTCACCGCGGCGCCGGCCGCGAACGGTCCGGTCTTGGAGATCGCCCAGCCGATCTTGAGCGTGTCCTGCGCCTGCGCCGGCGCGCTCAACGCGAAGCCCGCCACTACCGCCAGAGCCAGTGCGCTCCACGCAGCCATTCTGTTCTTATTCATCACGTCGCCCTCCTTGGTTTAACGCTTGACCGGCTCAAGTGCCGGCTTTGTTCTGAAACGGCCGCACCACGCGGCCGGCCTCCCCATTGCAGCGAATCTCAAGGCCGCACACACTGTCTTGCGATACGGAACGTCTGCGCGCGCTCGTCAGTCTTCGGCTAATGCCTTTAACGAACAAGCCGTCTGATTAGCCGTAGATCGCAACACTATAAACAGGTTTTTGCGCCGGTGTGCAGCAAGGTTGAAATGATGAGCGTTCCAATGCGCAAATTGCTCGACGACTTGTATCGCAGCGCCGTCGCCGCGGCCCATGCGGCAAACTGCCTGCCGCCACTGTTGCCGCCGCCGCCGTCTGGCCGCGTCATTCTGCTGGCCGCCGGCAAGGCCGCGGGTAGCATGGCCGAAGTCGCGGAAGGCTTCTATCTCAATGAGTTACGCCTTCCCACCGAACGGCTCTGTGGCTTGGCGGTGGCGCGCCACGGCTACGGCCGGCCGCTCAAGACGATCACCATGATCGAAGCCGGGCATCCTATCCCCGATGCGGCCGGCCTGGAAGCGGCCGGCCGGGCGCTGGCGCTGGCCGATAGTGGGGGTCCCAACGATCTGGTGCTGGTGCTGATGTCTGGCGGCGCCTCCGCCAACTGGATCGCGCCGGCGGCCGGAATATCGTTTGAAGACAAACAATCTGTCACGCGCGCGCTGCTGCGTTCGGGCGCGCACATCGGCGAGATCAACACGGTGCGCAAGCACCTGTCCCGCATCAAGGGCGGCCGGCTGGCGCGCCACGCCTTTCCGGCGCGTGTCGTCACCATCGCGATCTCCGATGTACCGGGCGACGATCCGGCGGTGATCGGCTCCGGCCCGACCGTGCCGGACCCAACCACGCTCGCCGACGCGCGCGCCGTCGTCGCGAAGTTTGCGCTCGCCGTGCCGGACGCTGTCACACGCGCGCTGCACGACCCGGCTAACGAATCGCCGAAACCGGGCGAGCCGGCGTTCGCCCAGGCGCAGTTCCTGCTGGCGGCGCGGCCGGCGGATTCGCTGGCCGCCGCCGAGGCGGTGGTGCGCGCCGCCGGTTACGAATGCGTCTCGCTCGGCGGCGACGTCGAGGGCGAGGCGCGCGTGGTCGCGGCTGAGCACGCCCGGCTGGCGCTGTCGCTGCGCGCGCAGGGGCGGCGCGCGGTCATTTTGTCGGGGGGTGAGTTGACGGTCACGATTCGCGGCCAGGGTAAAGGCGGCCCGAACCAGGAATACGCGCTGGCGCTGGCGATGGCGCTGGCCGGTACGGCCGGCATGGCCGGTATCGCCGGCGATACCGACGGCACCGACGGCGGCGGCGGCGCCGCCACCGATCCCGCCGGCGCCGTCATCGACGGCGACACCGTGGCCCGGGCCAAGGCGCTCGGCCTCGATCCCGCAACCTTTCTTGCCGACAACAATTCGACCGGCTTTTTCGCCGCCCTCGGGGACCTGCTGCAGCCCGGGCCGACCTACACCAACGTGAACGACCTGCGCGCCATCGTCGTTGACAGTCTGTGACGGGTCACGTCAAAACCCCAAGACCCGAAACCGACGCCAGTGACCGCATTGCCCTTCAAAACCGCCCGGCGATCCCTTTGCCGTCGCTTGGCCCGCGCCGGGGCCGCGGTTGCGTTCCTGCTGACCGTCTCCGCCCTGCCAGCCCAGGCCGATTTCCGCTTGTGCAACAACACCGGCAGCCGCGTCGGCGTCGCGCTGGGCTACAAGGACGCCGAAGGCTGGACCACCGAAGGCTGGTGGAACATCTCGGCGCGGTCTTGCGAAACGCTGCTGCGCGGCGCACTGGTGGCGCGCTATTATTACATCTACGCGGTCGATTACGACCGCGGCGGCGAATGGTCCGGCCACGCCTACATGTGCTCACGCGAGAAGGAATTCACGATCCGCGGCACCGACAACTGCCTGGCGCGCGGCTACGACCGGACCGGCTTCTTCGAGGTCGACACCAGCGAGCAGAAGTCCTGGACCGTGCAGTTGACCGACACCGCCGAGCAACCGCCCGACCGGCCCTTGGGCCCGCGCATGCCCGGACCCGGACGGCCGCCTATGCTGGTGCCGCCCCCGCCGCCATCCGGCGGCGGCAGGCAATGATGCAATCAACGAGATCCGCTTCATGAGACGTCACCGCCGCGCCAAGATCGTCGCCACGCTCGGACCGGCGTCGTCGAATGCCGACATGATCGCGCGCCTGTTCAAGGCCGGCGCCGACGTGTTCCGCATCAACATGAGCCACACCAGCCCCGACCGCATGCGCGAGCTGGTCGCCATGATCCGCTCGGTCGAAGAGGACACCGGCCGGCCGATCGGCATCCTGGTCGATCTGCAGGGGCCGAAGCTGCGGCTCGGCACCTTCGCCGGCGGCGCGGTGTCGGTGAAGATCGGCGACACCTTCGTGCTCGATTCCGATCCGGTGCCCGGCGACGCCACGCGCGCCTTCCTGCCGCATCCGGAAATCTTCGCCGGGGTCGAGGCCGGCCACGTGCTGCTGATCGACGACGGCAAGGTGAAGCTGCGCGTCACCGAGGCCGGGCCGAAGCGCATGACCACGCGCGTCGAGGTCGCCGGCAAATTGTCCGACCGCAAGGGCGTAAGCCTGCCGGACTCCACCATTCCGTTCTCGGCGCTGGCCGAAAAGGACCGCACCGACCTCGAAGCCGCGCTCGATGCCGGCATCGACTGGGTGGCGCTGTCCTTCGTGCAGCGGCCGGAAGACATCGCCGAGGCCAAGAAGATCACGCGCGGCCGCGCCGCGGTGATGGCCAAGATCGAGAAGCCGCAGGCGGTGCATCGTCTGTCGGAGATCATCGACCTCGCCGACGCGCTGATGGTGGCGCGCGGCGATCTCGGCGTCGAGATGCCGCTGGAGAAAGTGCCCGGCGTGCAAAAGCAGATGACGCGCATGGGCCGCACCTTCGGCAAGCCGGTGGTGGTGGCGACGCAGATGCTGGAATCGATGATCACTTCGCCGGTGCCGACGCGCGCCGAGGTCTCCGACGTCGCGACCGCGATCTTCGAAGGCGTCGACGCGGTGATGCTGTCGGCGGAATCGGCGGCCGGGCAGTTCCCGGTCGAAGCGGTGACAACCATGAACCGCATCGCCGAAGAGGTCGAGAACGACACCTTCTACCGCAACATGATCTCGGCGCAGCGCGCCGAGCCGGAAGCGACCGGCGCCGACGCCATCGCTGACGCCGCGCGCCACATCGCCGACACGCTCGATCTCGCCGCGGTGATCTGCTGGACCTCGTCCGGCTCGACCGGCCTGCGCATGGCGCGCGAACGGCCGAAGCCGCCGGTGGTGGCGCTGTCGCCGAACATGGCGACCGGCCGGCGGCTCGCGATGGTGTGGGGCGTGCATTGCGTCGTCACCGAGGACGCGCACGACCAGGACGACATGGTCGACCGCGCCTGCCGCATCGCCTTCAAGGAAGGCTTCGCCAAACCGGGGCAGCGCGTGATCGTGGTCGCCGGCGTGCCGCTCGGCACCCCGGGCGCGACCAACATGCTGCGCATCGCCTATGTCGGCGCGGACGTGGCGGAGGAGTGAGGGCAAAGCAGGCATTCGCCGATGCGGTCGGCTTCCTTACTGGAGCCGTGTCAACTCACCAGCGCAGCAGACGCCGTCCCAACAGCGCGCCTAAGACAGCCACCGCCCCGATCGCGATGCTGTACCAGGTGGCGACAAAGAGCGGTGAATCGTCGGTGCAATGCGTTGCATAAAGCGCCGCCGCAAGTCCGCCGGCAACGAGTCCGGCCGCAGCGCCGGCGGTGCCACGCGATGTCGGCGCGCCGTGACGCAACGCCAGCAACAGGGCCGTCAGCAGCGGCAGCGACAGCAGCGGGATCGCGGTCAGACAAATGCGCCAATTGGTGCCAACCAGCGTTGCCTGCCACTGAGCGGCGGGAACGACTGACAATTCAGCAATGACGGCAATGGCGAGCAGCGCGGGCACCCCTGCCAGCATGGCCGTCTGCAAAGCGGTGCCGGCACCCGGCCGGGCCAGCCGCAAGACCAGCGCGGCGGCGGTCGCAGCAAGCAACACCACCTGAACGATTTTCAGGTCGAAGCGCCCAGTGACGGCGGCCGCCGCGATATCCGTGCGTGGACCCAGCGTCAGCCAGAACGTCGCCGCGGATACCGCAAATCCGACAGCGACAGCCAACGCGAACTTGCGCTCAATCGACGTTTGGGCCGCATGTCGATCCGCGGCCAGTGCGTGAACGAGGTCGTCGGTGCGCATGTCAGTCCTGTCCTAACGTCTTTGCCAACGAAGCAAGGCCGCGATGCAACGCGACCCGCACCGCCCCCGCTGTCATCTTCAGCCGCCCGGCGGTATCGCCGATCGATGCCCCCTCGACGGCAACGGCGTAAACCACGGCGCGCTGGCCGGGCGGCAACTGCGCCAGATGACGCTCGACATCGCGCCCGGACGCCGCAGGGCTTTCTTCTTCGGCCGCGAGCTTCTCGGAAAAATCATCGATCGGCAGATCGAAATTTCCGTCACGCCGGCGAAGCGCGTCCACAAGCTTGTAGCGCGCGATCGCATGAACCCAGGGGGCGAACGGCCGCGTGCTGTCCCATGTATGCCGCTTCAGATGCACCGCCAACAAAACCTCCTGCACAACGTCCTCGATGTCGGCGCCCGAGCGGCCCGCGCGCGCCAGCCCGCGCCGGACCTGCGGCCGCAACGCCGCCGCGATCTCGCGCAGCACGCACTCATAGGCCTCCGCGTCGCCGGCATTGGCGGCGCGCATCAGATCGGCCCAACCGGCATCGCGCTGGCTCACACGCGCTCCTTCATTGTCATTCGTTCAAGGCCGGCTTTTGTTACGTGCCGGCGCGGCGATCACGCGGAATTTATCGCCTAACACATAAGCGTGACCAGTGTAACGCAGACGTCCGCACCCCCGAATAACCCTGATGTGAGCCGGTTCAACCGTTTCACTGCGGCGGGGTGTTGTCCCGCGCCGACATTCGCAACGCTCTACAGGAGAGGAATTCAACATGACGAAGAATACGTTCACCGCCGCTACGCTCGCCGGCTCGCTGGCAGCCGCTTTCACCATGATTTCCTTGTCGGCTTACGCGGGGCCGGCGCCGGTCCAGGCCAACGCCGACAAATGTTACGGGGTTGCGATGGCCGGCAAGAACGACTGCGCCGCCGGCCCCGGCACGACCTGCGCCGGCACGTCGAAGGTGGATTACCAGGGCAATGCCTGGAAATACGTTCCCAAGGGCACCTGCGCCACCATGAAGACCCCGAAGGGCATGGGCTCGCTGAAGGCGATGTAGTCCCGATTTGCAACACGGGAGGCGCGCGGACCCCTGCGCGTCTCCCCGCTTCCTGAGCAAAGGCAAACATCATGCTGAGCGCATCCCGCCTTCCCGCGACCGCCGGCGTCGGCTTCAAGCCGCAGCATTACGCCGACATTCTCGCCGGCGAACAGCCGATCGGCTTTGTCGAAATCCACGCCGAGAACTACATGGGCGCGGGCGGCCCGCCGCACGCGCAGCTTGCCGCGCTGCGCGAACGCTA
Source organism: uncultured Undibacter sp. (assembly GCA_964372105.1). Lineage (GTDB taxonomy): Bacteria > Pseudomonadota > Alphaproteobacteria > Rhizobiales > Xanthobacteraceae > Pseudolabrys. The sequence goes on along the minus strand of CAYJPU010000010.1, from coordinate 20,761 downwards.
CGCGCTCTCGGTGCACGGCGTCGGCCTGTCGATCGGCGGCGCCGCGCCGCTCGACCGCGCGCATCTGGCGCGGCTGAAATCGCTGTGCGACCGCTACCGGCCGGAGAGCTTTTCAGAGCATCTCGCCTGGTCGTCGCACGGCGAGGTCTTCTACAACGACCTGCTGCCGTTGCCTTACACGGACGAAACGCTCGCGCGCATCGTCGACCATATCGATCTGGTGCAGAACACGCTCGGCCGCGCGATGCTGCTGGAAAACCCGTCGACCTACGTCACCTTCGTCGACAGCACTTTCCCGGAAACCGAATTCCTTGCCGAGATCGCGCGCCGCAGCGGCTGCGGCCTGCTGCTCGACGTCAACAACGTCTTCGTCAGCGCGAAAAATCACGGCACCGATCCGTCCGCCTACCTGGCGGCGTTTCCGCTGACCCGCGTGCAGGAAATCCACCTCGGCGGGCATGACGAGCAGATCGACGACAGCGGCGCGGCGCTTCTGATCGACGACCATGGCTCGCCGGTCGCCGATCCGGTCTGGGCGCTTTATGAAAGCGTGGTCGCGCGCACTGGACCGCTCGCCAGCCTGATCGAGTGGGACAACGACGTGCCCGCCTGGCCGGTGCTCGCCAGCGAAGCGCGCGCGGCCAACGTCATACTCAGCCGCGCTGCCGCGGCGAAGGCGGCGTGATGGCGACCGCTTTCACCAGTATCCAACGCAATTTCGCGCGCGCGCTGCTAGACGCCGACAGCCCCCTGCCCGGCGCCGTGACCTCGCACACCGCGCGCGCGCCGCAAAAACGCTTTGCCGTCTACCGCAACAACGTAATGGCCGGGCTGATCGAAGCCTTGCGGACGCAGTTTCCCGCCACCGAAAGGATCGTCGGCGAGGACTTCTTCGCCGCGATGGCGCGCGTTTATGTCGTCGCCCAGCCGCCGCGCTCGCCAATTCTCGTCGCCTACGGCGACGGCTTTCCCGGCTTCATCGCAAGTTTCGCGCCGGCCGCGGACGTGCCCTATCTCGCCGACGTGGCGCGGCTCGAAGTCGCGCGCACGCGCGCCTACCACGCCGCCGATGCCGACCCGCTCGATCCTGCGGTTTGGCAGACGCTCGATCCGGCAAGTCTCGCCGGCACGCGCGTCACGCTGCATCCCTCGGTACAGGTTCTGCGCTCCGCTTATCCAGTCGTCACGATCTGGTCGATGAACGCCGGCGAGGCTGCGCTTGCCTCGATCGAGGATTGCGGGGCCGAAGACGCATTGGTCTCGCGCCCGCAGCTCGACGTCGAGCTGCACCGGCTGCCGGCCGGGGGCGCGGCGTTTCTGGGCGCACTTGCCACCGGCACCTCTCTCGGCGACGCCGCCATATCCGCCGCCGCCGACCATGGCGACTTCGATCTGGCCGCCAATCTCGCCGGCCTGATCGGCGCCGGGCTGGCGACTGAATTGCATTTCCCGCAGAAGGACCTCGCGTCATGAGCCTCCCGCTTTCCGCCACCTCCCATTCGGGCCTAGCTGGCTTGGTCGACCGGCTGATCGGCGCGATGCAAGCCATCCCCTATTGGTTCGTCGCCCTCGTCACGCGCGTCTCGATCGCCGGCGTGTTCTGGCAATCCGGACAGACCAAGGTCGACGGTTTCCGCGTCACCGATACGGCGATCGAATTGTTCCGCAGCGAATACCGGCTGCCGTTGATCGATCCGGTCGTCGGCGCGCACCTGGCCGCATTCGCCGAGCATTTTTTCCCGGTGTTGCTCGTGCTCGGTCTGGCCACCCGTTTCGCCGCGCTCGCGCTTCTGGTCATGACATTGGTCATCGAGATTTTCGTCTATCCCGACGCCTGGCCGACGCACGGCACCTGGGCGGCTTGCCTTCTGATATTGATGACGCGCGGGCCCGGACCCGTTTCGCTCGATCATCTGATCGCACAGCGTACCGGATAAAATCCCAAGTAGGGCAACGACACAGCGTCCAATCTGAATTGGGGGCGCGCGTTTTGAATGCCTGCCCTCGACCTTCTGCTGCGAGTCCTTCGCCATGGCGAGGATGCGCCTTGCCGCACGCAATCGCCCCCTGGACGCGGGGAACGTCCAAGGGACGTGGTGTTGCGCGGCCTTGCGTTTAGTTCACAGCGCGCAGGCGTGTTGACCTCAATGCCGGAACATCGGGCCGCCCATGCCGGCGCCGTGCATCTTGCCGGGGCCGAACGCCAGTCCCGGGAGGGTCTCCTGCGCCTTCGCCTTCTGCGTGTCGTTCAGTGTGGCGACAAGCTCCTTCGCCGCCGTCTGCACGGCCTCGAACTGCTTCTGGCCTTGCTCGCGCACCTTGCTCACGAAGGCAAAGCGATCCTGCGGGCTCATCTTGCTGATGGCTTCGCGGTCGACACCCTCGCGGGTCGTCTTCATCGTCGCAGCCGCGTCCTGGACCGCCTTGGCGTACTTGGTCCACGCCGGCTCCTGAGCCGCCGTGATGGCGAGCTCTTTCTTGAACGTCTCGATCTGCGCCGGGTCGAATTGCGCGAAACCCGGACCGCCATGCATACCGGGGCCCATCTGCCCCCGCATGCCGGGCCCCATCTGGCCGTGCATTCCGGGGCCCATCTGGCCATGCATGCCCATCATGCCGCCGGGGCCCATACCACCCGGACCCATGCCGCCGGGCCCTTGGCCGTGCATGAACGGGGGGCCGAAGCGGTGGTGGCCAACGGTTTGCGCCACAGCCCAACCGCCGACGAGCAAGGTGGCGGCGGCGATGCCGCCGATAATCAAGGTCTTCTTTTTCATCTGACTCTCCGATGCCTGTGCAACAGGGGGTCCGTTGCTTGTGGGCATTGGAGGGGATGGACTTCACCCAAGTTTTTCAGGAACTGGGTTTTTTGTGACAAAGTTTGTCAGAGGCGGCGATCGCCATAGTCGGACATACATTTCGCAAAACAGGTCGCGCCGCTTCGGCTATATTACAAAAATGCAAGGTACGCCGCACATCCTGATCGTCGACGACCATCGCGAGATCCGCGATCTGGTCTCGCGCGCGCTGACCAAGGAGGGATTTCGCGTCAGCACGGCAGCGGACGGCCGCGCCATGCGCAAAGTCCTGGCCGACGGCCGGATCGACCTCGTCCTGCTCGATCTCATGCTGCCAGGCGAGGACGGCTTATCGCTCTGCCGCACGCTTCGCGCGGAATCGAACGTCCCGATCATCATGCTGACCGCCAAGGGCGAAGAGGTCGACCGCGTCATCGGCCTGGAGATGGGCGCGGACGACTACCTGCCCAAACCGTTCGGCAGTCGCGAGCTGATTGCGCGCATCAAGGCGGTGCTCCGCCGCAGCCATGAAACACCGACAAAAGCCAGCCCGGGCCCAGGACCGCAGCGTTACCATTTTGAGCGCTGGGGATTGGACACCGGCTCCCGCGAGCTCATTCGCGACGACGGCGTCACGGTGCCGCTAAGCACCGGTGAGTACGACCTACTGATCGCCCTTGTGGAGCGTCCGCAACGCGTCCTCAACCGCGACCAGCTGCTCGATCTGGCGCGCGGTCGCTCGGCGGCGGGTCTTGATCGCAGCATCGATACGCAGGTCAGCCGCCTGCGCAAGAAACTGGAGCGCGACCCCAGCGATCCGAGAATCATCAAGACGGTGTGGGGTGGCGGCTACGTGTTCACGCCCGCGGTGAGTCACGAATGACGCGGTTTCTTCCCAAGAGCCTGTTCGGTCAGACCCTCCTGATTCTGGTTGCCGGCCTGATCCTGTCGCTGCTCGCGGGATCGTGGATCTACACGCTGGACCGCGAGCAAGCGGTGCGCGCGGTCGGCGGCTTTGCCGCGGCACAGCGCATCACCAACATCACAAAGCTCGTTCAGGATGCGCCGCGCGAATGGCGCGAACGGATCGTCGCTGGCTTGAGCGATCAAACCTTTCGCGTCTCGCTCTCGGCGCAGCCGCCGGCGGTCGTGCCGAACGACGACGACGCGGCGGTTGCCCAGGCGATCAAGGAATTTCTCACCGACCAGCTTTCGCTCGGCCCGGGGCTGCAACCGCGCGTCATGGCCTCGCCGCCGGACGTTCCGTTATTCGGCGGCTGGCGCCCGATGATGGGGCCCGGCCCGATGATGCACGGGTTCCGCGGCTTCGGCAGCTTCGGCGGCTTCCGCGACCTCCAAGTCGCGGTCCCCCTGCCCGACGGCCAATGGCTCTCGTTCACGACCGCCCTGCCGGAGAGCGGTTCGGCCTTTTCGCGCCAGTTCATGCTGTCGATGGGGATCATGGCGATCGTCATCTTCGCCGCGTCGGTGTGGGCCGTGCGACGCGTGACGGCGCCGCTTGGCGCGCTCTCTGCGGCGGCCGAACGGCTCGGCAACGACTTGAACGCTCCGCCGATGCCGGAGACCGGCACGGTCGAGACCCGTCAGGCCTCGCACGCGTTCAACACCATGCAGGCGCGGCTGCGCGGCCTGATCGAAAACCGGACACGCATGCTGGCGGCGATCTCGCACGATCTGCGCACGCCGTTGACGCTATTGCGGCTGCGCACTGAGGCTGTCGAGAATCAGCAAGAGCGCGACAAGATGCTGGCCACCATCGCGGAGATGGACTCGATGGTCGGCGTTACGCTGCAGTTTGCCCGCGACGAGGCGAAGACCGAGCAACAGCGTCCCACCGACGTCGCCGCGCTGGTCCAGAGCATCGCCGATGACATGGCCGATGCCGGCTTGCCCGTAACAATGCAGCCGGCCGAATCCATCGTGTACGACTGCCGGCCTGACGCTTTGAAACGCGCGATCCGCAACCTGCTCGACAACGCGGTCAAGTACGGCAAGGCGGCGAGCGCGTCGATCCAAACGACGCCAAAAGAGATCGCCATTATCGTTGACGATGACGGTCCGGGGATTCCCGCGCAGGAGCTCGCGCGCGTGTTCGACCCCTTCTATCGTCTTGAAGAATCACGAAGCCGCGAAACAGGCGGCGTTGGTCTCGGCTTGGCGATCGCCCAGTCGATCGTGCAGGCCCATCGCGGCGAGCTCGTCCTCAACAACAGGGCGGCGGGCGGCCTGCGCGCTCGAATCTCGCTGCCGCGATAAGCCGGCGTATTCTATCAGAGGCCGACCGACGCGCACGAAGTCGGTGCCTGGTGCACGAGAGGGCCATGCTGTCTCAAATTGAGACGCGTCAAGCGCCATGGTCCAACAATCAACGTCGCGGCGCGCGAGAAGCGAAGCGCGCAAACAAATAATCATAGTTAACAAATGACAAACGCACGTCATGGAACCGTGTCAGAGTCGATTGCGAATTTACAGACGATCTATCGTGGGTTAATCTTTTGTTAACCGCGGAAGGCGGCGCTAGCGTTTCGTTAACTGCTCGACGGCAGTGAGGTAATGTACATGGCGTATCTGTCGTTTGAGTACCCGGACAAGTTCGCCTTAAAACCACGCGACAACGCTGCCAGGAAGACGCAGCCCGCTGTGTTGCGGCACGTCCTGAGCGCAAGCACGCTCACCATCGACGACGTCGACGAATTCTGTGCGCTGGCGGACGATTTCGAGACCGGCGCGCAGCCCTCGCACGTCGCTGGGCGGACCATCGCCCTGCTGTTCTTTCAGTCGAGCACCCGGACGCGAATGGGCTTCGAAGCCGCCACGGTAGCGCTCGGCGCGCATGCGATCGGCACCGCGGACATGATGTCGTCGTCGCGCAGCAACGCGCGTGTCGGCGAGTCGATTGAAGATTGCGCGGCCGTGGTTTCCCGCCTGTGCGACGCCATCGTGGTGCGTCATCACGAACCCGGCGCCGCCGCCCGCATGGCCGCCAAGTCGGTGACGCCCGTCATCAACGCCGGCGACGGCTGGAACGAGCATCCGACCCAGGCGCTGATCGACATCTTTGCGATGCGGCGCGGTCTCGGCACGCTGCGCGGCAAGAGCATCGCGTTCGGCGGCGATCCGCGCGGCCGCGTCGTGCGCTCGCTCGTTCAGCTGCTGCGGTTCGAAGGGCCGAAGGAGATCGTGTTCTGTCCGCCGCCGCACTACCAGGTGCCGGCCGACGTGCTGTCGACCATCACCGAAAGTCAGATCGCCTGTCGCACCATTCCCGCGATCGACCACGCGCTCACGGAATGCGACGCGATCATGATGGCGCCTTACGACATGAGCGAGATCGGCGAGCCGGCGACGTCGAGCTTCGTCTCGCCGCACGAAACGCCGGCCCATTACGTCATCGACCGGGAAAAGATCGAACGCACCGGCTCGAAGGCGCTGCTGTACCACCCGCTCCCGCGCTTCGACGAGATCGATCCGTCGTGCGACGCCCTGCCGAACGCCATGTACTTCGAACAGGTCCGCCTGTCGAAGTTCATGCGCATGGCGGTGCTGGATCGCGTGCTGTCGCGGGCCTGAGCGGAGTTCCACAAGCAACGGCGGCCGGCGGCCGGCCGCGCCACGTCACGACGCGGTCATGATGCGGTCACGATGCGGTCTTGCGCAACGCCGGCGCTTCCGCCAGCCCGGCCACGCGCCGCGGCTGCGGCGGAGTCGACAGGATCGGATCCTTGATCATCTGTGCGAGCCGTTGCGCCGGCACCGGCCGGCTGAACAGATAGCCCTGGATCGCGTTGATGCCGAAGCTCTGCATACGCTCGAGCTGGGCGGTGGTCTCGATGCCTTCCGCGACGCACTCCATCCGCAGTTCGCGCGCGATCTGCCCGATGCCCCTGATGATGGCCAGCGTCCGCGGCGAATAGTCGACGTTCGAGAACTTGCGGTCGATCTTGATCTTCGTGAACGGAAAGTCGTTGAGATAGGCGAGCGACGCGAACCCGGTCCCGAAATCGTCGAGCGAAACGCCGATTTCCTTGCTGCGCAGTTCCTCGAGAATGCGCAGCGTCTCGACGCTGTCGTCGATCAGCACCGACTCGGTGACCTCGAGATCGAGGCGGCTCGGCGCCAGCCCGGTCTCGGCCACCGTCGCCATGACGATGTCGACGATCTCGCGGCCGCGCCGGAACTGAACCGGCGACAGGTTGACCGCGACCTTGATGTCGGAGCTCCAGTTCGTCGCCTCGGCGCAGGCCTTGGCCAGCACCCAGTTGCCGATCGGCACGATCAGGCCGGTCGCCTCGGCGATCGGAATGAACACATTGGGCGGAATGTTGCCGAGCGCGGGGTGGCGCCAGCGCAGCAGGGCCTCGCAGCAGATCGCGCGCCCGGAGCGCGGATCGACGATCGGCTGATACTCGAGATCGAGCTCGCCGTTCGCGAGCGCGAACTGAAGGTCGTGCTCGAGCGCCAGCCGGTACTCGTAGTCGTCCGCGAGGTCGTCGGTGTAGGCGACGATCTGGCCGCGGCCGTTGCGCTTGGCTTCGTAGAGCGCGAGGTCGGCGTTGCGCAGCAGCGCATCCAGCGTCACGCCGGCGCTCTCCGAGGTCGCGTAGCCGATGCTGGCGCCGCACACGATGCGCGTCTGGCTGGCGGCGAGCGGATCGGAGAAGTTGGCGAGAACGAGCCTCGCCACCGCGTCCACGTCCGGCGCGCGGTCGCCGACCAGCATGACAAGGAATTCGTCGCCGCCGATGCGGGCGACTTCGTCGCCGGGACGCAGCGTCGCGCTGATGCGGTCGGCCACCTCCTTGAGCACGGCGTCGCCGACCGGATGGCCGAGCGTGTCGTTGATGTCCTTGAAGCGGTCGAGATCGATCGCGATCAGCGCGATGGTGTTGCGGGCCGCCGCAGGAACCGCGAACTGCCCCTCCAGCAGATTGAGGAACGACGCGCGGTTCCACAGGCCGGTCAGCGAGTCGCGCTGCGCCAGCGTCTCGATGCGCCGGAACGCTTCGTGCCGCAACACGATGTTCTCGAAGACGCTGCGGCAGACGAGAATGGTGCCGACGTAGAGAATGGCGATGAAGACCGCCAGCGCGGAATGGACGACGTCGAAGCGCGCCAGCAGCGCGAGGATGAACGGCACGCACGTCAGGCTGATCTGTCCGATCGTGATCAGCGGCCGGCTGGCGTTGCGCGACGAGACGCCGGCGATGTAGCCGAAGACGCAGCAGGCGATCAGGATCTCGATATCGGTGCCGGGATGAACCAGCAGCGCGTAGGCGCCGGTCATGCCGACGAGCAGCGCGAACGACCAGGCGCCGAGCAGCGCGCCGGCCTCCCACACCTTGACGGCGGCGAGCTCGCGCGGACCGGGCGGCGTGCGGTGGAAGAACCAGGCGCCGGCGGCGCGCGCGCAACCGACAATCAGAAAGCCGAAAAAGGGAATTGCGAAAAGCGCGTCGCCGCTGAGCGCGCCGGCGGTCGCGACGACGACCAACGCGGCGACCGTCGCGCTGAACATCGCCTGAGGCGAGCTGGTGGCGCCATAGAGCGAGCGAACAAGTTCGACGTACAGAACTTGGTCAGGGACGGAGCCACCCCACCGATCCACTAAACGGGATATGGCTGTCTGATAACTCATGGTCCAGTCCGGCAACGCACTAAACTAGGAATTGCGCCGTATCATTCTGGATATTTATTAAGGAACAATCTTCCCATGCCGCCCAAACGACTCTCACGGTCCGGCGCGGCTGAGCTGGCGCGCGCGAAATGCCGAACGAGTTGCATGTCGTTAAGAATGGATGAACCGATACACTGCATGGTTGCAGCATCGCACGCACCACAATCGCGTTGCGCGCAAAAGTTCCCGCGTCAGCGGATGCCGATACGGCGCGCGGCCGTCAGCGCCGTCAGGCTGATCACGGCCGCGAGCATCAGATAAAAGCTCGGCGCCAGCTTGCTGCCGGTCGCGCTGATCAGCCACGCGTTGATGAAAGGCGCGAACCCGCCGAAGATCGCCACGCCGAACGAATAGCTGATCGACAGGCCGGTGGTGCGCACGCGCGTCGGGAAAAGTTCCGACATCAGCGCGGCGAGCCCGCCCATGTAGCCCGACAGGATGACGCCCATGATCGCCTGGACGACCAGCAGCGTCTGCAGTGTCGGCGCCGCCTGCAACCAGGCGAACAACGGATAGATCGCGAGCAGCATGGCGACCGCCGAAGCGAAAGCGATCGGCAGACGGCCGTGACGGTCCGACAGCGCGCCGACGATCGGGATGAGCACCAATTGGATTCCGCCATAGAGCAGGCCGGCCAGGAACGCGCCCTGGGCCGACAGGCCGAGCTGCCGCGTCGCGTATGTCGGCATGAACAGGATCGTGTACATGCCGACGGTGCACAGCACGACCGCGCCGAAGGAGATCAGCAATCTGGTTTTGTCCTCCGACAGCGCCTCGCGCACAGGCGACTTGCTGACCTTGGTGGATTGAAACTCGATCGTCTCGTCGACATGGCGGCGGATGTAGTAGGCGACGGGGCCGATCAGGAGCCCGAAAACGAACGGGATACGCCACCCCCAATCCAGTATCTGCTCGGCGGTCAGCGTGCTGGCGATCGTTACGCCGACGGCGGTCGCGAGGACGGTGGTGAGGCCCTGGCTGGCGAACTGCCAGCTCGCGTAAAAACCACGCCGTTCCGGATTCTGCTCCGCGAGGAACGCGGTGGCGCTGCCGAATTCCGCACCGGCCGAGAAGCCCTGCACCATGCGGGCGATAACGATCAGAACCGGCGCGAAGTATCCGACCGACGCATAGGTCGGTGCCACCGCGATGATCGCGGTACCGACCGTCATCAATCCGATGGTCAGCGAAAAAGCGGCCTTGCGGCCGTAGCGATCCGCGTAAGCGCCGAGGACGACGGCGCCCAGCGGACGCATGAAGAAGGTCACGCCGAACGTCGCCAGCGCCAGCAGCAGCGAGACGGTCTGGTCCGCGGTGGGGAAGAACAGCTTGGCCATCGTCACGGCGAAAAAGCCGTAGACGATGAAGTCAAACCATTCGAGCGCGTTGCCGATCGATGCGGCGACGACGGCGCGCACGCGCTGGGGTTGGCGCGGGTCTTCAGCCAACACTTTTGCCGTCATCGCGCCGCCCTCCGATGAGACGATGGAGTCCCCCTCGGGCTCACCGGCAATTGTTATAAGTGAGTCGGCGCGGCCTTGCCGCAGCGGCGTCGAAACGTCGATCTCGCGCATGTCCGCGGAATACAACTAATGGTAGTTTCGCGCCGCGCTATCCATGCGGGCCAAGCGCCCTCCCGAGGGGCGCACATACAATTTCGTCGAACTGACTGAATTGGTGCACGGCCGTGACGCAACCGGCAGGCCCTCATGGCGGCGCCGGGGTGCCGGAAGTTGATCCACGTCAACGCGAGCGTGTGGCAGCGGCCTTGAATATAAGCATGTGTATCGCCTGCAGCCCCGGCTTTCAGGCCGCGCTTCAATCGCTCTCCTGGCCGTCGCGCCGGCGCTTCCTCAAAGGCGTCGCCGCCGTCTCCGCCAGCAGCCCCTTCATTGCCGAAGCGGTAACGCCGGCCCGCGCCGACGGCGGCATCAACGACAGCCTGCAACACGGCCTGCCCGGCGCTGCGCCTGCCGCCACGCCCGCGCCGCTGACGGTCTTCACCGCGCGCAAGGTCATCACCATGGAGCGCGGCGCGCCGCAAGCAACCGCAATCGCGGTCGCCGGCAAGCGCGTCGTCGCGGTCGGCACGCTCGACCAGGTGAAGGCCGCGCTCGGCAGCCGGGCCTATACGATCGACGAGACCTTCAGCGGTAAGATCGTCTTGCCCGGCCTGATCGACCAGCATCTGCACCCGATCCTCGGCGCCCTCACGCTGGCGGTGAAAGTCATCGCGCCGGAAGACTGGGCCTTGCCGGACGTGGTGCACAAGGCGGCCGGCAGCCGCGACGCCTATTGGGCGCGCCTGAAAGAAGCCGAAGCCGCGCTCAAAGACCCGAACGAATGGTTGCTGACCTGGGGCTATCACGCGCTCTGGCACGGCCCGCTCGACCGCGCCGCGCTCGACCAACTCAGCGCGACGCGGCCGATCGGGGTCTGGCACCGCTCCTGCCACGAGTTCTACCTGAACACGCCGGCGCTCAGGGCGCTCGGCATCACCGAAGACATGACGCTCAACAAGGGCCAATACAGCGCGCAGGCGAACTGGCGCGCCGGCCACTTCTGGGAAGGCGGTCTCAACCTGATGATGGCGCCGATGCTGAAGGTGCTGGCGACGCCGGCGCGACTCGCCTTCGGCCTCACGCAGATGGTCGCCTATCTGCACGGCAACGGCGTCACCGCCTACATGGAGCCCGGTGCGCTCTACACGCCCGACGTCTGGAAGCTGTACGAGCAGATCCTGGGCGCGCCCGAGACGCCGATGTACGCAACCTTCATCGCCGACGGCCGCGGCATCGTCGACCGCGTGGGCTTAGATCGCGCGCTCGACGCCACCGAGGCGCAGATCGCGGTGGCGCCGGAAGGCCCCGGCAAGAAACTGATGTTCTTCCCCGGCCAGGTCAAACTGTTCGCCGACGGCGCCATCATCTCGCAACTGATGCAGATGAAGGACGGCTATCTCGACGGCCACCAGGGCGAATGGATTCTGCAACCGGACGAATTGGAACGGCGCGCGCGGCTCTACTGGAACGCCGGCTATCAGATCCACACCCACGTCAACGGCGACCTCGGCCTCGAAAAGCTGCTCGATATTTTGGAGAAGCTCAACCGCGAACACCCGCGCACCGACCACCGCTGCGTGGTCGTGCATTTCGCCAACTCGTCCGAGGAACAGGTCGCGCGTATCAAGCGGCTCGGGGCGCTGGTCAGCGCCAATCCGTATTACACCGTGGGCTTCGCCGACAAATACAGCCAGGTCGGCCTCGGGCCGCAGCGCGCCGACATGATGGTGCGGTCGAAGTCGGTGCTCGACCAGGGCGTCTCGCTCTCCTTCCACTCGGACCTGCCGATGGCGCCGAGCGCCCCGCTTTATCTGGCCTGGTGCGGCGTGAACCGGATCACGCCGTCCGGCCGCGTCGCCGGACCGCAACAGCGCATCTCCGTCGACGCCGCGCTGCGCGCGATCACCATCGACGCCGCCTATTCATGGCGCAAGGAGGATCAACTCGGCAGCATCGCGCCCGGCAAGATCGCCAACTTCACGGTGCTCGATGAGGACCCGTACGCCGTCGCCCCGGAGAAGCTGAAGGACATTCCGGTGTGGGGGACGGTGTTCGAAGGCAAGGTGTTTGCAGTGGCGAAGGGAAGGAAGTAGCAGAGGCCCCCCTAAATATCCCTGCCCTCGACCTTCTGTTGCAGGTCCTTCACCAGATCAGGAATGCGCTGCATGCGGGGATGGACGGCGAGCGCGCGGCGGTAGACTTCCAGCGCCTGCTTGTTGTCGCCGATGTCCTGCAGGATGAGGCCGAGCCCCGACAGCGCGCCGAAGTGGCGCGGCTCGCGCTTGAGCACTTCGCGGATGTCGGAAAGCGAGCGGCCGTAGTCCTTCCGCATGTAATAGAGCGTGGCGCGTCGGTTCCAGGCTTCGACGTAGTCCGGCTTGATCTTGACGATGCCGTCGAGAAGCTTGAGCGCCAGATCGGCGTCCTTGTGCTCGACCGCGGTGCGCACGCGCGTCATCAGCAAGTTGGCGGTGTCGCTCGGTGAGATCATCCACACCGCCCAGATGCGCTCCTCGATCGCCTTGGCGGTCTCGTCGGTGGGCGCCACCTTCAGCGCACCGAACAGGAAGTCGAGGTTGCGGAGGCGGTCGCCGCGCGGGACCGGCGGCAGCTTGGCGGGCGGCCCGACCAGGTCGCCGGGCTCGGCCGAGGCGGGGCCGACAAGACCGGGCACAACCGGGAGCGCTGCGGCGAGCGCCGCGGCCACCACAACGGTGAGGAATCGTGCGCGCATGAGCGGAGACTAGTGTCTCCACCCATTAAGGCCAAGAGGTGGCGGGGAGAAAGGGCTCGGTGCGAGGACAGCGACGCTCAGCGCGGAGCAAACACCCTTCTGCGAGGTTTAGCCCTGACGTGCCTTGAAGCGCCGGTTGGTCTTATTGATGATGAAGACCCGGCCCTTGCGGCGGACGATCTTGTTGTCGCGGTGACGACCGCGCAGGGATTTCAACGAGTTACGGACTTTCATAATCGGCTCTGGGTGCGTGTTTGGCCGGTTTCTAAGGGACCCCACCCCCCCTGTCAATGTAACCGGCGCGGGCCACCGGTGGTGGCGTCTCCCGGCATGGCCTAAAGTCCCCAAAAAAGGGGAAGAATCATGCAAAAAAGCGCCGGACGCTTTCTCACCACCCATACCGGCAGCCTGCCGCGCCCGGACGACCTGATCCGGGCGATGTACGCCAAAGAGGAAGGCGTGCCGGTGGAACCCGTTGCTTTGGCAGCACAAATCCGGGCGGCGGTGGCCGAGGTGGTGGCCAGGCAGGCCGCCGCCGGCGTCGACCTCGTCAACGACGGTGAAATGTCGAAGCCGAGCTACGCCACCTACGTCAAGGACCGGCTCGACGGCTTCGGCGGCACCGGCAACACCTTCGTCTACCAGGACGTCCACGAGTTTCCCCGGCTGGAGAAGAAGGTGTTCGGCGACCCCGGCCGCTCGCGCCGCAAGACGCCGGCCTGCAACGGCCCGATCGCCGTGCGCGACCGGCTCTCGCCGCAGACCGACGCCGACAACCTGAAGGCCGCGCTCGCCGGCGTGACGGCTACGGGCGGCTTCATGAGCGCGGCCTCGCCCGGCGTGGTGTCGCTGTTCTTCCGCAACGACTACTACAAGGACTTCGAGAGCTACATCTACGCCATCGCCGACGCGATGCGGGACGAGTACGAGACCATCGCCAAGGCCGGCTTCGTCGTGCAGATCGATTGTCCCGATCTCGCCATGGGCCGCCACATCCAGTACGCCGGCCTGAGCCTGGCCGAGTTCCGCAAGCGCGCGCAGCTGCACGTCGAGGCGCTCAACCACGCCGTCGCCAACATCCCGCACGATCACCTACGTATGCATCTGTGCTGGGGCAACTACGAAGGCCCGCACCACCGCGACGTGCCGCTCGCCGACATCATCGACATCGTGTTCACCGCCAAGCCCACCGCGATCTCGCTCGAAGCCGCCAATCCGCGCCACGCGCACGAGTTCACGGTGTTCGAGCGCGTCAAGCTGCCGGACGGCAAGGTGCTGATCCCCGGCGTGATCGAATCGAAGTCGAATTTCATCGAGCACCCCGAGTTGATCGCGCAGCGCATCGCGCGTTACGCGCATCTGGTCGGCCGTGAGAACGTCATCGCCGGTTCGGACTGCGGCTACGGCACCTGGGTCGGCCAGGCGGCGGTCGATCCCGACGTGGTGTTCGCCAAGCTCGCCGCCATGGCAGAAGGCGCAGCGCTCGCCTCGAAGCAGTTCTGGAAGTAGGGAGTCCGGCCGGCCGGCAATGACGCACAAATTGCTCAAACACAGCGTGTAAGAGAGCGCATTGAAATTGATCCGCGTCAAAGTGCATTATCAAATTTGCGACCAGATTATATTATGCAAACGCCCCGTGAGACACCCGGACTGGGTCCTGAAGGCTACTCGACATGGCGAGCGTCCCGAGTCGGCGAGCTAACAGAGCGTCTCGAACGTCGATTGATTCTTGAGCTCATTGGCGACGTGAAAGGCCTTCGCGTGCTCGACGTCGGCTGCGGCGACGGTGACTTGGCTATCGATCTCTGGAGCCGTGGCGCGCAAGTCGTCGGCATCGACATGTCCAAAACCATGATCGCGGCAGCCGAGACGCGCGCCAGGGCGCATGGCGCCAATATCGCCTTCCATCTGGGGGAAGCTGACAGACTGCCGTTCCCGCCCGCCCACTTTGATGTCGTCGTTGCCGTCACGATCCTGTGCTTCGTTGAGAACCCGGCGCCGGTTTTCCAGGATATTGCACGTGTCCTTCGCCCCGGCGGCCGGTTGGTCGTCGGCGAGCTTGGAAAATGGAGCACCTGGACCGCAGCACGACGTATTCGCGCATGGCTCGGTTCGCGGCTCTGGCGGCAGGGCCTGTTTCGGACCGCTCGCGAACTGCGACGCCTTGTGGAGCAAGCCGGCCTCGTCGCGGGGCCGGTGCGCGGCGCAATCTACTACCCGCGATGGGCACCTCTCGTAACGCTGATGGCTCCCTTCGATGCCGCATTGAGTCGGCTGACATGCATCGGCGCGGCGTTCCTGGCCCTTTCCGCGTCCAAGCGCTACAATCACAATTGATATTGGGCACATTAGTCACAAGCCGGCGCCATGTATCGCCTGATACTCTCCAAGCTAGAAAGCACTGACGACGCGTTGGAAGTTGTCGAACGTAAGGGCCTCGGTCACCCCGACACGATTTGCGACGCCCTCGCCGAATGCTTCTCGCGCAGCCTGTGTAACGAATATCGGCGCCGGTTCGGCGAAATCCTCCATCACAATGTCGACAAGGCGCTGTTGTCGGGCGGTCGCGCCGCCGCCGCCTTCGGTGGAGGAACGGTTATCGCCCCAATCAATATCTATCTTGCGGGTCGGGCCACAGCCGAGATCGGCACCGAACGCGTTCCGCTTCGTGAGATAGCGATCGAAAGTTCACGCACTTGGTTGCGCGACAACATGCACGCGCTGAATGTGGAACAAGACGTCAATTTCCATGTCGTCACCCAACCCGGATCGCAGGATCTGCAATCGCTGTTCCGGCGCCGCGATCAACGCACTGTACCGCTTGCCAATGATTCCGTTATCGCGGTCGGCTACGCGCCGTTGAGTCGGCTCGAGCGGCTCGTCCTTGCCGTGGAAAGACGAATCAATTGCAAAGGTCGTTCTCTCGAGAACCCGGCCTGGGGCGAAGACGTCAAGGTCATGGGGGCGCGCTACGGCGATACGGCCCGGCTCACGGTCGCGTGCGCCATGATCGGACGCCATCTCCATAGCCTGGACGACTACCTTGGACAAAAGACGGCGCTCGCCGAACTTGTGCGACAAGTGGCGGCGGAGCACGGAATCCCGAATTGCGAAGTTGTCGTCAACGCGGCCGATGACGTTACGAACGTGAGCATCTACCTCACCGTTACCGGCACATCGGCCGAGGCCGGCGACGACGGCCAGGTGGGACGTGGCAACAGGATCAACGGCTTGATCACCCCGTGCCGGCCGATGAGCCTGGATGCGGCCGCAGGCAAGAATCCCGTCAATCACGCCGGCAAGATCTATAATGTCGCCGCTCGCAATATCGCCGAGATGCTGGTCACGCAAGTGCCGGAGATCAAGCGGGCCTACTGCATGATTGTCAGTCAGATCGGCCACCCGCTCACCAAACCCGCGGCGATGCAGATCAAGCTTGCTACCGATGGCGTCCCGATCGATCAATTGCGAAGACGTATCGAGGAAGTTGCCAGCAACGGTGTTGCCCGGATTCCGGCACTGATCGATGATTTCGTGACTGGCAAGATCGACGTTTTCTAGATGCCAGATGAAATCGGGTGATTGCCGAAGGCGTCGCGGATCGCGTCGTCATGGTAGTTCTAAAATGGGGAATGACGCGATGACCTTTGAAATGCCCCGCGCCGGTAAACCGGAAGACGTCGGCCTGTCGTCCGAACGGCTGCAACGCGTGCGCGACGCGCTCGCCCGCGACGTCGATGCCGGCATCGTGCCGGGCGCGGTCGTTCTGGTGGCGCGCCGCGGCCAGATCGCCTGCCTGGAGGCGATCGGCTATCGCGACCGCGAGGCCGGCGCGGCGATGACCACCGACACGGTGTTTCGGATCGCGTCGATGACCAAGCCGTTCACCTCGGTGGCGGCGATGATGCTGGCCGAGGAAGGCCGGCTGATCCTGGCCGATCCGGTGGCGAAATATCTGCCGGAGTTCGCCGGCCTCCAGGTCGCGGTCAATTCCGACGATGCCGGCGCCAAGACTCTCACCACCGAACCGTGCCGCCAGCCGATGACGGTGCACGATCTGCTGCGCCACACCTCCGGCCTGACTTATGCGCCGCTGACCGGCCCGGCGCTCAAGCAGGCCTATATCGCGGCCGGCGTCGGCAGCGTCGCGCACAGCAACGCCGAGTTCGTCACCAAACTCGCGGCCTTGCCGCTCGCCTACCAGCCCGGCAGCACTTGGCAATACGGCTTCTCGACCGACGTGCTCGGCCGCGTGGTCGAGGCGGTCAGCGGCATGGCGCTCGACGACTTCATCGAGCAGCGCATCTGCCGCCGCCTC
>CAYJPU010000010.1:0-3554 GCA_964372105.1 uncultured Undibacter sp. | reverse complement strand
GGTCAGCGGCATGGCGCTCGACGACTTCATCGAGCAGCGCATCTGCCGCCGCCTCGGCCTGGCCAACACCGGTTTTGCGGCCGTCGGGCCTGCGCGCGCCGCCGAGCCGCAGGTCGACCGCGAGCTCGGCAAGCGGCCGCCGATGCTGCGCGAGGCGACCGTCAAGCCGAACTGGATTTCCGGCGGCAGCGCGCTGCTGTCGACCGCGGCCGACTACGGGCGGTTCTGCCAGATGCTGCTGAACGGCGGCGTGCTCGGCGACACGCGGCTGCTGGCGCCGGCGACGGTCGCCTTGATGAGCGCCGACCATTTGCCGCCGGGCGTCGCCTACGGTCCGCAGATGCGCACGATGTTCGGCGCGCTGGCGCCGGTGCCGGAAAACGCCATCGGCTTCGGCCTGGGCTTCGCGGTGCGCAACGCCATCGGCGGCAACGCTTTGCCCGGCTCGCCCGGCGACTATTCCTGGAGCGGCGTCAGCGGCACGTATTTCTGGATCGACCCGCGCGAACAGCTCATCGCCGTCCTGATGACGCAGGCCCCGCTCCAGCGCATGCGCTATCGCTATCTGATGCGCGCGCTGGTCTATCAGGCGGTGGCCGGCTGACCGGACCGGATGGCGGGCGCGACAGCGGCAACGGACGCGGCTGTCGCACGTTGATTCACATCAATGCCTGGCATGGTCACGCTGACACATATGACTCATCGATTTGCGAGCGAGGAGACCGCGGTGCACAGGAAACGACGACTGCTGCTCGTGCAACTGGCGAGCGTTACGGCCGCCCTGCTTTTCTCGTTCTCACTGCCGGCACAGGCACAACAGGCGCGCGTCGACCGGCTCGAGGTGGTGGAATCCGGCTTCTACGCCGCACGCCGGACGGGCAAGACCGAGGCGCCCCGCACCGCGACCGGATTCACGAGCACGATTGCCGACGTCGAATTTCTCAAGGACGCACCTGCCGAAACCGCCCGCATCGGTACGGCATTTGGCGTGCGGTTTCGCTCGTTCGGCCAACGACGGAATGCCAAGGCCACGCTGCGAACCGTATGGAAAATTCCGGCGCCCGGCATCACCAACCCCAAAACCGGCAATACCTATCGCGAGGACGTCGCTCAATTCACCACCACGATCGGGACCTTGCACGTCCGGGGTTATCGATTTTCGGAATCCTGGGAGGTTCTGCGCGGAACCTGGACGCTGGAGATCTGGCAGGGCGACCGCAAGCTGCTCACACAGAGCTTTGCCATACAATAAATCGATTGTGACGGCGTGGCCTGCGCGGACATTCCGCGGCGGCGAGACGCCAACGGTCTGATTTTCAGGCTGATAGAATGGTGGGCGCGACAGGGATCGAACCTGTGACCCCTACCATGTCAAGGTAGTGCTCTTCCGCTGAGCTACGCGCCCGATGGGGCACCATTTATCGGCTTGCCGCCCCCTTAGCAAGCGCCCGCCGGCCGGGTCAGGCGGCCAGCATTTTCTGCACTTCGGTCACCAGTTCGCGCAGGTGGACCGGCTTGGACAGCACCTTGGCCTGCTTGGGCGCGGTCGAGTCGGCGTTCAGCGCCACGGCGGCAAAGCCGGTGATGAACATGATCTTGATGTCGGGGTCGAGTTCCGAGGCCCGGCGGGCCAGCTCAATTCCGTCCATTTCCGGCATCACGATGTCGGTGAGCAAGAGCTCGAACGGTTCCTCGCGCAGGCGCTGGTAGGCCGACAGGCCGTTGTCGTAGGAGGTCACGTCGAAGCCGGCGTTCTGCAGCGCCTTCACCAGGAAGCGCCGCATGTCGGTATCGTCTTCAGCCAACAGGATCTTGGACATTAATCTTAGGCCCCACGCCGGCCGCCCGAAGGGTCGGCCCCACCCCACCCATAAGCGTTATCCCGGGTAAATATCGGGTGAACCGGAAGCACGGCTTGGCATTGTCCTCCGGCGAATGGACAATAGAAAGTATAATCGCCCGTGCCCATCAACGCTGCCATGATACCGACCGCCCCGAAAGCTGTCCCTCGGTCATGACCGAATTCCGCGACCAACTCGACCCGCCGTTCGACATCGTCGAACCGCCCACTTGGGCGGGGCCGGTGCTGTTCAACTCGCCGCACAGCGGCACCACCTACCCGCGCCAGTTCCTCGACGTTTCCCGGCTCGACCTCGCCACCTTGCGCCGCTCGGAAGACAGCTTCGTCGACGAGCTGGTCGCCGGCGTGGTGGCGCGCGGCTACCCGCTGATGCGGGCGCATTTCCCGCGCTGTTTCGTCGACGTCAACCGCGAGCCCTACGAGCTCGATCCGCGCATGTTCGAGGGCCGCCTGCCCTCGTTCGCCAACACCCGCTCGATGCGGGTGGCCGGCGGGCTCGGCACGGTGGCGCGGGTGGTCGGCGACGCCCAGGAAATCTACGACCACCGCATTCCGGTCGACGACGCGCTCGCCCGAATCGAGGCCTTGTACAAGCCCTACCACCGCGCTCTGCGGCGGCTGTTTACCAAGCTGCACCGCGAATTCGGCGCCGCCGTCCTGGTCGATTGCCACTCGATGCCTTCGACCGCCGGCCACCGCGACGAGCGGCCGCGGCCGGAATTCGTGATCGGCGACCGCTACGGCACCAGTTGCGTCGGCGCGGTCGCGGAACTGGTCGAGCAGACCTTGCGGGCCATGGGCTACGCGGTCAGCCGCAACAAGCCCTATGCCGGTGGCTTCATCACCGAGCATTACGGCAACCCGGCCGCCGGGCTGCACGCCGTCCAGCTCGAGATCAACCGCGCGCTCTATATGGACGAGCGGCGCTACGAGCGGACCGCCGGTTTCGCCCATCTGGCGGCGGACATGGAAATCCTGGCGGTCCGGCTCGGCGACCTCCCGATCGAGGAACTGCGGCCCTACCGGGCGGCGGCCGAGTAGCGCTTCTCCGCGCCGGCCAAAAAAAAGGGCCGCTCACGAAGAGCGGCCCAAGTCTAGGGAGGAAACGCCCAAGGAGGGCAGCGGTATCGCTACCGCATTGCAATAAGTTACACCGCGACGCACAAAAATCAAGGTCGAACCTCTGAAATCCCATGCGAATAACGCATAGGTGAAACCTCGAAATAAGCTCCGAAATTGGTATTTTCAAACCGCTTCGTGGCAATATCGCCACAAACCTCATCGCTTCGTGTAGAAGTAGTCATAATATTTCAGAATCATTCCGTTTTACGGAAGGTTCGCTCTGCAAAAAGCTCTGGTTGCGGCCCTCTCAACTCTCCGGTTAGGTCGAGGCAACAAAGGGCAGGCGCGGCATGACGGCGATCGATTTCACCAGTTTCGTCGATCGGCTCGCCAGCGCCTCCGGCGACACCATCCTGCCGTTCTTCCGCACCGCGCTCGCGATCGACAACAAGAAGACCGGCGGCTTCGATCCCGTCACCGCCGCCGACCGGGCGGCCGAGGACGCGATGCGCGCTCTCATCCGCAAGAACTTCCCGGAACACGGCATCCTGGGCGAGGAATACGGCACCGAACGCGCCGACGCCGAATATGTCTGGGTGCTCGACCCGATCGACGGCACCAAGTCGTTCAT
>CAYJPU010000009.1:0-40606 GCA_964372105.1 uncultured Undibacter sp. | reverse complement strand
GGCCATCTTGCCGGTGGCGATGGTCAGCACCGCGCCGGTGGCGAGATCGACGCGGTAGATCTCGCGCAGCACGTTGCCGGCAAAGCCGAGCTCGACGATCGACACGGTCTTGAACGTGGCCTTGATGCCGTCGGGCAGGATCTGGTTGAACTCCGCGGCGGTCTGGTTCATCGCCTGCTGAACGTCGGGCGAGAACTTGGTCGTGCTGTAGACCAGCGTGTTGTGCGGGTTGTAGGAGCGCAGTTCTTTGCCGTCCTTGACCACGTTGACGCCGCTGACGCCGACGGTCTTCACCAAGTCCTTGGCGGGTTCGCCCATGGCGGCGAGCACCGGCCCGGTGCAGCGCGGCAGCGGGCCGTCGCGCAGCGGGGTCAGCGCCGCGGTGGCGGTGGTGTTGAACGCCATCATGGCCTCGTAGCTCGCGCCTTCCTTGACGATGCCGAGGTCGAGCCACCACGGCTGGCCGGCGCCCTTGGCGGCTTCGGTGGTGTAGAAGTTCTTCAGCGTCACTGTCAGCACCGGCGGCAGCTTGGGCAGCGCCTTGAGCATCTTCTCTGGCGTCGCGGCGTCCGCGTTGTGGATGTGCACCACGGTGACGTGCGGGATGTTGTGCATCTGGGCTTCGGTCTTGAGCCCCGCGTTCAGGAGCTTTTCCTTCAGCGGGCCGTAGACGGTGGCGCCGAGGATGTCGTTGGTCTCCTTCGGCAGCGTGTAGACCAGCCCGAAGGTGCGCTTGTGCGCGCGGAAGTCGGCGGAGGACAGCGCGCTGTTGTCGATCGCGCTCTGCGCCGAGGCGGTGTGAGCGGTCAGGGCGGTCGAGCCCGCGACGAGCAGCGCCAGGGCGCAGTGTCGAAGCGTGACGGTGGTGAACATCGGAGGTGTCCTTTCGGCGGCGTTTGGAATGCTGCAACACTGCCGGGCGAACATGACAGGCGTGTAACCCGCGAGCCTCATTGATGTGGAAAGGTGCGGGCGTTGCGACGCTTTGCCGGGCGCGGCGCGGGCCCGGAGGCCCTGGCGGACGCTCGGCAACCCTCTATACTTGTGAGGCTATGGCTCAACTCCAGGGGAGGGTAGGGGAATGGCTCCGCGAACACGCAACTGGAAAGCGCTGGAAATGCCGGACTTCGCCGGCCGCGACTATCACCTGAGCGTCAGCGGCGAGGTCGAGGTCTCCGCCACCAACAAGACTCCGCATCTTACGCAGCACGCGCCGCAGGGCTTCAATCCGCGCGTCCTGCTGCTCGATCTCACCATCCGCACCGACGGCGGCTTCGGCGCCGACGTGATGACGTGGAAGGCAGTGTCGCTGCGGCAGTCGACCAGCGGCAATCAGTACGACGAGGTCGACATCCTGTTCGACGGTGACGTGATCGAGCGCATCAAGGTCGATCATCCGAAGACGGCGGCGGCCACGAAGAAGCCGGCCAAGAAAACGGCCAAGAAAACGGCCAAGAAAGCGGCCAAGAAAGCCGTGAAGAAGACGGCGAAAAAAGCCGCCAAGAAGAAAACCGTGAAGAAGACCAAGAAGAAGGCCAAGAAGGCCGCCAAGAAAGCCGCCAAGAAAAAACGCGTCTGAGGCGCGTCATCAGCCGCCGTGCCGGGCGGAAAGGGCTTAGCCTTTCCGCTCGCGTGCGTTCTGTTTCCGCCTCCCGCAAAGGCATGACCTTCCGGCCGCGGCACGGCATAATGCCGCCGACCAACAGCCGGAGACCGCCATGCCTGCGCCGATCGAATACGCCGATGCCTCAGCCGCCGTGCGTGCGGTCTATGACGACATCAAGAAGTCCCGCAACGTGCCGGACGTGAACAACTTCTGGAAATATCTGGCGCGCGATCCGGCGACCCTCAAGCGCACCTGGGAAAGCATCAAGGAGATCATGGCGCCGGGCGCATTGGATCCGCTCACCAAAGAGATGATCTATCTCGCCGTCTCCGTCACCAACGGCTGCGGCTATTGCATCGCCAGCCACACCGCGGCCGCGCGCAAGGCCGGCATGAGCGAGGCCATGTTCGCCGAGGTGATGGCGGTCACCGGCATGGCCAACGAGACCAACCGGCTCGTCAACGGCTATCGCGTGCCGATCGACGCCGCCTATCAGGATTGAAAGCGGCGCGACCCCGGCTTCCTATGAGCGCCGGGGCCGAGCCACTTGAAGTGTTACTGCGTGCGGTTGGCCGGCGGTGGCATCGGCGCCGGAGCAGGCGAGGTTGCGCCCGAACCGGTGGTGCTCGGCGGCGTCGCGCGCGGGGCGCTGCTGCCGGTGGTCATCGGCGGCGAGACGGACGTGTTACTGGCGGTGTTCTGCTGGGAGCCGTTCCAGCCGGCGATCACCACGAACGCGATCAACGCCAGCACGGCAATGCCGGCGACCCAGCCCCAAGCGCCGACGCTGCGGTCGTCACGACGCAGCACGGGATCGCTCAACCGCGGATCTTTCCAACTCGGATCGGTAAAGTGCGGATCTGACATGGTCGTTCTCCTTGGGTTCCCAGACGCACGTATCGTCTTAACTATGGGCAACCCGCAGACAACGGCCGTGGTTCCGACATTTCTGACGCAATGAACCGCGATGAAACCGGAACTTGTCAGGCGACGCGAATAGCGCCGCGCCACGCTACCCAGAACACCAGAAAGAACGCCCCCAGGAACACGGGCAGGCTCAACGGCGCCGACCAGGCCTCGACCGCGCGCCCGGTGGCGTAGGCGACCACCACTCCGATGACGACAAATAACGCATAAACCGCCAATAATTTCATGGCCGGCGTCCCCCCTGCTTTTTTTTCTGCCCCGCGCGGACGCTAGCACGCGCCTTTGGACAAAGAGAGGGGGAAGCCAGATCGAACGCCGAATGTTATATGCGCTTCATATACCCGCCCGTTTTCGAACGACCTCCCGTCAATGCCGGAATCCTCATGAGCCTGACCCGTCTGGCGATCGCCGCGGCGCCCGTCCTGTTCGTCCTGCTGTGGAGCAGCGGCTTTATCGGCGCGCGCTACGGCTTGCCCTATATCGAGCCGATGACCTTCCTGGCGCTGCGCATGGCGCTGGTGGTGGTCATTCTCGCGGGAATAGTGCTCATTACGCGCCCGCGTTGGCTGACGGGCTCGGAATTCGGCCACAGCCTTGTCGCCGGCGCGCTGGTGCACGGCCTTTATCTCGGCGGCGTATTTGTCGCCATCAGCCAGGGCGTGCCTGCCGGTGTTTCGGCCCTCATCCCGGGATTGCAGCCGGTGCTCATTTCCACCATCGCCAACCGCTTCATGGGCGAGACGGTGACGCGATTGCAATGGCTCGGTCTCGCGCTCGGCCTCGTCGGTGTGCTGGTGGTGCTGCACGACCGCAGTCTGGTGATGTCAGGCTCGGTGCTGGGCTGGATCGCAAGCCTGGTGTCGCTGGTCGGCATTTCGCTCGGCACGCTCTATCAGAAGCGGTTCAGCGGCGGCATTGACTGGCGCACCGGCAATCTGGCGCAATATGCCGGCGCGGCCGTGCTGTTCGGCGCGGCCGCCTTCGCCTTCGAGACGCGGGTGATCCAGTGGACCGGCGAACTGGTGTTCGCACTCGCCTATCTCGTCATCGTGCTGTCGATCGCGGGGGTCGGGCTGATGTACTGGCTGATCCGCCGTTCGGCGGCGACCGGCTTTTCCAGTCTGTTCTATCTGGTGCCGGCAATGACCGCGCTGATGGCCTTCCTGCTGTTCGGCGAACGGCTCGACGCGATTTCGGTCGGCGGCATGGTGGTTTGCGCGGTCGGCGTGGTGCTCGCCAACCGCGGCAGTGCGGGCAGGCCGCCGGCTGCGGTCAACAGGGACTGAGCTACTAAGGACTGCGCTACTTCTTGGGGTCGAGCACGAGCTGGGTCTGGGTCACCAGCGCGCACAGCCTGCCGTCCTTGCGGGTGACGCGGGTCTGCCAGACCATGGTGGTGCGGCCGCGATGCAGCGGCGTGCATTCGGCGTAGGCGACGTCGCCGATCGGGATGCCGGCGAAGAAGTTGGTCTTGCTCTCGACCGTCGTCGTGCTCTGGCCGGGCTTCAGATTGGCAGAAGCCGCGGTGCCGCCGAGATTGTCGGCGAGCGCCATGATCGCGCCGCCGTGCATGATGTCGAAGCGGTTGTTGAGCTCCTCGCGCACCGGCAGTTCGGCCGCGACCCGTTCCGCCGACAGATGGGTAATCTTGAGGCCGAGAAATTCGGCGAAGGGCGGCTGCCGGTTGGCGGCCTCGTTCATTTCGCTCATGCGCATGCTCCGACTTGTAGACGGCGCGCACCATCGGGGCAGCGCCGCCGGAATGCAAGAGCAGGGGGCCAAAACGCCGAAGGCGCGGACGTCGCCGCCCGCGCCTTCGTCTTAATCTTTTGAACGCAGGCCTTACTTCGGCTGCGGCACGATGCGGATGTAGGGCCGCGGCGCCTTGAAGCCCTGCGGCCAGATCTTCTTGGCTTCGTCGTCGCTGACCGAGCCGGCGATGATCACGTCTTCGCCCTGTTTCCAGTTCGCCGGCGTCGCCACACGGTGCTTGGCGGTGAGCTGCAGCGAGTCCAGCACGCGCAGGATTTCGTCGAAGTTGCGGCCGGTCGTCATCGGATAGATCAGGATCAGCTTGATCTTCTTGTCCGGGCCGACGATGAACACGGTGCGCACGGTCTGGTTATCGGCCGCGGTGCGGCCCTCCGAGGAATTGCCGGTCGCGGCCGGCAGCATGCCGTAGGCCTTGGCGACCTTGAGTTCGGTGTCGCCGATCATCGGATAGTTCGGCGCGAAGCCCACGACCTCCTTGATGTCGTCGCCCCACTTCTTGTGGTTCTCGACCGGATCGACCGACAGGCCGATGATCTTGGTGTTGCGCTTGTCGAACTCCGGCTTCATGCGCGCCATGGTGCCGAGCTCGGTGGTGCAGACCGGCGTGAAGTCCTTCGGGTGCGAGAACAGCACGCCCCACGAGTTGCCCAGCCAGTCGTGGAAACGGATCTTGCCTTCGGTGGTCTCCACTTCGAAGTCCGGGGCGGTATCACCAATCGCGAGCGTCATGACAAACCTCCAAGTCTCGAATTCGCTACGATATCGGGCGCTTAATATAGGTCCCCGCATCGTGGGGGAATAGGCTTGTACCCAAGAGCACGGGCGCACCACGGCAGGCCGGGGCGGCAGAACACGGCTTCGGCCTGGCGTCGCGGCGGTGAAAGGATTTTCCAAGGCGTCGGGTGCTTGATCTGCCGCAACGGGCGCGGTCGCGGTATAGGTCAACCTTGGTTTGACGGCAGG
Source organism: uncultured Undibacter sp. (assembly GCA_964372105.1). GTDB lineage: Bacteria > Pseudomonadota > Alphaproteobacteria > Rhizobiales > Xanthobacteraceae > Pseudolabrys. Next base: position 35,337 of record CAYJPU010000009.1, on the reverse strand, counting down.
TTGTCACGATGGACATCGATCAGCTTCTTTACCGGCTCGCGGTCGCGCTCGGCATCGGTCTTTTGACCGGGCTCGAGCGCGGCTGGCGGACCCGTGAAGTGGCGCCCGGCAGCCGCGCGGCCGGCGTTCGCACCTTTGCGCTGTGCGGGCTGCTCGGCGGCATCGTCGCCGCCTTGGCGCGCGCGACCGGCTCGGCGGAGGGGGCCGGGCTGGTGCTGGGCTTCAGCTTTGCCGCCTTTGCCGCGGTGGTCGCCGTGTTCGAGCGCGAGGCCAACCGCGCCGCCGAAAGCTTCTCCGCCACCACGATCGTCGCCGCCCTGCTGACCTTCGTGCTCGGCGCCTATGCGGTGCTGGGTGACACGCGGGTGGCGGGGGCCGCGGCGGTGGCGGCAACCGGCATCCTGGCGGCGCGGGAGGACATTCACGGCTGGGTCGCGCGTCTCACCTGGCCGGAGCTGCGCGCGGCGCTGGTGCTGCTGGCGATGACCGTCATCGTGCTGCCGATCGTGCCCGATACCACGATCGGGCCGGGCGGCGCCGTCAATCCGCGCGAGGTCTGGCTGATCGCGATCGTGCTCGCCGGCGTCTCCTTCGTCGGCTACGGCGCCGTCAAGCTGTTCGGCGCCGAGCGCGGCGTGTTGCTGGCGGCGCTCGCCGGCGGTCTGGTGTCCTCGACCGCGGTGACCCTGACCAACGCGCGGCGCGCGGCGGCAGGCGAGGGCGCGGCGCGCCTGCTGGCGGCCGGTGTCGCGGTCGCGACCGCGGTGTCGTTCCTGCGGGTGATCGCCATCGTGGCGGCCCTGAAGGTCGAACTGGTCGGCAGCCTTGCGCCGGCGCTGGTGGCGGCGGCGCTGGCGGCCGGCATCTATGCCGTTGCGACGGTCTATTGGCGGGGAAGCGACGATGGCGGTCATCGCCTGGCGCCGGCCGAGTTCAACAACCCATTCAGCTTCTGGCCGGTGGTCGGCTTTGCCGTCTTTCTTGGCGTCGTGATGGTGCTGGCCCGGCTGGTGGGCGATGCCTACGGTACCCAGGGCGCGCTTCTCGGCGCCATCGGGCTCGGCCTCGCGGACGTCGATGCGGTCACCATCTCGGTGGCGCGGCTGGTGCCGGCGCCGTTGAGCCTGCTCGCCGCCAGCCAGGTCATCCTGGCGGCGGTGGCCAGCAACATGGTGGCCAAGCTGGTTGTCGGCAGCGCGCTCGGGCGCGGGCGCTTTGCCACGGAGCTGACGATCGTGACGGTAGCCTGCTGGGTTGCCGGTTTGGCCGCGCAGTGGGCGGCCGGCGGTTTATGACCGCCGTTGACTTTTTCGCTGCAACGCCGCAAAGCCACTACAGCCGGCTCGGGGGTGTATCGCGGCATGTTCAAGCGCATTCTGATCGCCAATCGCGGCGAAATCGCCTGCCGGATCATCAAGACCGCCCGCCGGATGGGCATCGAAACGGTCGCCGTCTATTCCGACGTCGACAAGGATGCCCTCCACGTCGAGATGGCGGACACCGCCATCGCCATCGGCCCGCCGGCGGCGGCCGAGAGCTACCTCGTCATCGACAAGATCATCGCGGCCTGCAAGGCGTCCGGCGCCGAGGCCGTGCACCCCGGCTACGGCTTCCTGTCGGAACGCGAGGCGTTCCCCAAGGCGCTTCAGGCCAACGGCATCGTCTTCATCGGTCCGAACCCCAAGGCCATCGCGGCCATGGGCGACAAGATCGAATCCAAAAAGGCGGCGGCCGCGGCCAAGGTCTCGACCGTGCCCGGCTATCTCGGCGTTATCGCCGACGAGAAAGAGGCGGTGATCATCGCCAACGAGATCGGCTACCCGGTGATGATCAAGGCTTCCGCCGGCGGCGGCGGCAAGGGTATGCGCATCGCCTATTCCGAAGCCGAGGTGGCGGAGGGGTTCGCGCGTTCGAAGTCGGAGGCGAAGTCGTCCTTCGGCGACGACCGCATGTTCATCGAGAAATTCATCACCGATCCGCGCCACATCGAAATCCAGGTGCTCGGCGACAAGCACGGCAACGTCATCTATCTCGGCGAGCGTGAATGCTCGATCCAGCGCCGCAATCAGAAGGTGATCGAGGAAGCCCCGTCACCGCTGCTCGACGAGGCGACGCGCAAGAAGATGGGCGAGCAGGCGGTCGCGCTCGCCAAGGCGGTCGGCTACGACTCGGCCGGCACCGTCGAGTTCGTCGCCGGACAAGACAAGAGCTTCTTCTTCCTCGAGATGAACACGCGCCTGCAGGTCGAGCATCCGGTGACCGAACTGATCACCGGCATCGATCTGGTCGAGCAGATGATCCGCGTCGCGGCGAACGAGAAGCTCGCTCTGAAGCAGGCCGACGTGAAGCTCAACGGCTGGGCGGTGGAAAGCCGCGTCTATGCCGAGGACCCGTACCGCAACTTCCTGCCGTCGACCGGCCGCCTGACGCACTACCGCCCGCCGGTCGAAAGCAGCACGCCGGGGGCGACGGTGCGTAACGACACCGGCGTCTATGAAGGCGGCGAGATTTCGATTTATTACGATCCGATGATCGCCAAGCTGGTGACCCATGCACCGACGCGGGCGGAGGCGATCGAAGCGCAATCGAACGCGCTCGACGCCTTCGTCATCGACGGCATCCGCCACAACATTCCGTTCCTGTCGGCGCTGATGGCGCATCCGCGCTGGCGCTCGGGCGCGCTCTCGACCGGCTTCATCGCCGAGGAGTTCCGCGAGGGCTTCCACCCGCACGCGCCGGAAGGCGAGCGCGCCGAGGCGATCGCCGCGGTCGCGGCCGCCGTCGACCACGTCTTGGGCGAGCGCAAGCGGCAGATCTCCGGTCAGATGACCGGGCGCAGCGTGACGCGCGAGAGCCAGCGCGCGGTCTGGCTCGGCTCCAGCGAAGTGCCGCTCGAGGTCAAGCGCGCGGACGGCGTCATCACCGTGCGCCTGCCGTCGCAGCCCGTGCGGCACCTGCAATCGGACTGGAAGCCGGGCGACCCGATCTGGAACGGAACCATCGACGGCAAGCCGGTCGCGGTGCAGGTGCGCCCGATCCCGAACGGCTTCGCGCTGAGCTATCGCGGCATCGAAACCAGGGCCTACGTTTATACGGCGTCGGAAGCCGCCTACGCGCGGCTGATGCCGGTGAAGAAGGCGGCCGACACCGGCAAGCAGGTGCTGTGTCCGATGCCGGGCCTGGTGGTCTCGATCGCGGTGAAGGAAGGCCAGGAGGTCAAGGCCGGCGAGACCGTCGCGGTGGTCGAAGCCATGAAGATGGAGAACGTGCTGCGCGCCGAGATCGACGGCACGGTCAAGAAGATCAACGCCAAGCCCGGCGACAGCCTGGCGGTCGATGCGGTGATCCTCGAATTCGCGTAATTCGTCATTCCGGGACGACGCGTTAGCGCCCGACCCGGAATCCAGAAACAAGCGCCGGATATGCATCTGGATTCCGGGTTCCGACCTTCGGTCGCTCCCGGAATGACGGTGGTAAGTCCATGACGCTCTATTTTGCTTACGGCTCCAACATGAGCAGCGCGGCCATGCGGCGGCGCTGCCCGGCGGCGCGGGCGCTCGGCCCGGCGGTGCTGGACGGCCATCGCTTCTTCATCGGTCTCGCAGGATGGGGATCGGTGCGGCGAGCGCCTGGTCAACGTGTGCATGGCGTGCTGTGGCGTCTCACGCCGCGCGATCTCGCTGTTTTGCACGCCTACGAATTGCTGCACAAAGGTGTCTACGAGGTGCGCCACGTGCCGGTGCTGTACGGGGCGCGGCGTGTGCCTGCGATGATCTACCGGCTGCGCCGGCAGGTCGTCGGCAAACCGCGGCCGGGCTATGCGGAGTTTTGCGCGGCCGCGGCACGGGCTTGGTGGATGCCCGAGCGCTACGCCTGCTCGCTCGAACACTGGTCGGTCTCGCGCTGGACCGGCGCGTGGGGCATCAATGAGGGAGAGGTTGTATGAGCGAACGCCAGTGCCGTCAGGTCATCGTGCGCGGCCGCGTGCAGGGCGTCTACTTCCGCGCCTTCGTCGAGCGCGAGGCGCTTAAAGCCGGCATCGAAGGCTGGGTGCGCAATCGCAGCGACGGTTCGGTGGAAGCGTTGTTCACCGGACCGGCCGACAAGGTGCAGACCGTCATCGAAGCCTGCCGGCGCGGGCCGTCCGCCGCGCGCGTCGACGCGCTGGATGAGCGGGCGGCGGCTGACGCCGAATTCAACCTGCGCCAGCCGGGCGACTTGTTCTCGGTGCTGCCGGACGCCTGACGTCGGCCCGGACCGGACGGCGGCGGAACTTGCGCCGCGCCCACATCCACAGGCCTGTCGATAGCAGCAGAACGAGAGCCGCGGAGATCACGACATTGATCGTCGCCGCGACCGTGCGGCTCCAGTTCCCTTCATGAATGAGTCTCGGCCAGTTGCGTCCGGTCGGAAGCAGTCCGTCGCGCGTGACCGTGAAGAGCCGCATTTCGCCGCCATCGTTGAGCCGAGCCATCAACGTGCCGCCGAGCGGGCGAATCCAATTCACCTGGGCGAGATTATGGGTGGCCCCGACAATGCGCACCGCCTCCACCATCCCGATCGGTGGCGCACCGGCCGCGGGACGTACCGGCGGAGATGCGAAGGTCACGCCGAACGCGAGAAACAGTCCGGTGAGCGGGCTCAGGACCAGGAGCGGCAGAAGAAACCAGCCGGTGCCCTTGTGCCAGCCGGCCAGCGTGTTGCGCAGCCGGGGCCATCCCATCAGCAGGCCGAGCGGGATCAGGGTCAGCATGGCGACGGTCGAGACCGTCACCAGCCAGCGCAGGTCGATCAGGAAAGTTTCGTGTAACCGCCGTGAGGTCGCGAATACGTCAGCAAGAGCGCCGGGTGAGGCAACCCTGTCGTTGCTCGCCAGATCGACATGGGTCATTTGACCCCGCTGCGCGCCGCCGATCGATGCCGTCCCGGCGTAGGAGCGCACCACCAGCGAGCGCGCTTTCGCGTCGGGGTCGTGCTTCGCCAAGACGGCGGCGAGCGTGTCGGCGGTCAGAGGCTTCGCTGCCGAGTCGATCGCTATGGGCTCGAACGATAGAATGAGACCGGTGGCAATCAGCAGGGCAAAGGGAATGGCAAACACCAAGGTGATCCAACGATGGATCCGCAGCAACCAAGCTTTGAGCATAAGGCAGTGTCTCCAATTGCTGGAGCGGCAAGCTATGGGTCGTCCGAAGGCAGTTCAAATTAACAATACTTAATTCGCGCTGTTTGACTTGTCGCAAGGCGGTCGTCGTGGCGTCGTCGTTGTAGTCGTGGCGTTGTTGTTGCGATTGACTGGCGCTTGCGTACAGATTGACGAGCGCTAACGTAGAGGCTGAAGCGCCAGTGTGCCCGGGATCGTACGCCGCTGGCACGCGCACGCAGCGTCATCATCGAGCTCGACAACGACGGCGAACTCGCGCGCGCTACCGCTTCATCTCGTGCTTGCTGCCGCCGTGGCGTGAGGATCGACCGTCGTCCCGAACAGCGTCTCGAACGCCCGCCGCATCGCCATGTCCACTTCGGGCATCGACACCAGGTGTCCGAGGTCGGCGAGGCTGGTGACGCCGTAGCGGCTCTCCTGCACGCCGCAGGGCACGATGCCGGAAAAATGCGACAGATCCGGATCGACGTTGAGCGCGATGCCGTGCAGCGTCACCCATTGCTTCACGCGGATGCCGATGGCGGCGATCTTGTCCTCGCAGGCTTGTCCGTTCTCTTGGCCCTTGTCGGGCCGGCGCACCCAGACCCCGACGCGGTCCTCGCGCCGCTCGCCGCGGACGTTGAAGGCGGCCAGCGTCCGGATGATCCATTCCTCCAGCGAGGCCACGAAGCGGCGGACGTCCGGCCCGCGCCGGCGCAGGTCGAGCATCACATAGGCGACCCGTTGGCCGGGGCCGTGATAGGTCATCTGCCCGCCGCGGCCCGAATCGAACACCGGGAAACGCGCGTCGAGCACGTCCGCGCGGTGCGCGCTGGTGCCGGCGGTGTAGAGCGGGGGGTGCTCCAGCAGCCAGACCAGCTCCGGCGCGCGGCCGGCGGCGATATCGGCGACGCGCGCTTCCATCGCCGCAACGGCGGCCTCGTACGGCACCGGTGCGTCGCTGATGCGCCACTCCACCGGAGCAAGGCCGGCCAGCGCGGGCATTCCGACCGTCAGATCGTCACGAACATTAACCACTCATTCACCATACCATGATGACCTGATCGCTGCCCGCCATTCCGCGCGGGCGCAATGGGAAGAAACGTGGCCACACTCGATAAAGTTGCCGTCGATATCACCGTGGTGCTGGGCACCACCTCCATGCCGATCCACCAGGTTCTGCGCCTCGGCCGCGGCGCCATCATCGAGTTGGACTCGTCGGAGGACGACGCCGTCCACATCCTTGCCAACAACCTCGCCGTCGCCAAGGGCACGGTGGTCGTCAACGGCAACAAGATCGCGGTCGAGGTCGCCGAGCTGCTGCAGCGCCCCGCCGACATGCGCTGAGCGGGCCGGGGACGTCTCCGGCGCTTGGCCGGCCGAACCGGGCCGCCCGGTTGGGCCTAACGGCTTGATCGGCTGTGAAAAACCGGCGCGGATAAATCTTGTCCAGGGGCCCCGCGGCCCTTGTCCCCCGGGACCCTATTTGTTAGATGGTCCGCCGTCTTACGGGTGTAAGTGCTTTCGGGACCTTGCATCCACTCCCCATGCGGCCGTGGCGGAATTGGTAGACGCACTAGCTTGAGGTGCTAGCATCGCAAGATGTGGAGGTTCGAGTCCTCTCGGCCGCACCAACACAATTAATTAAATAATTTCATACACTTGACACGAGTTGCCGGGCGGCGGGCCCGGCCGCTCGGGCGAGACGGCGCGCGCCCGTCGCCTCCGGCGCAATCCGCCCTATGATCCCGTCTCGATCGAATGCCGACACGCGCCGCCGCACGGCGCGACCGCAGCCCGGGCCATGCCAATGGATTTTTCCTTCACACCGCAACAGCGTGACGTGCGCGAACTGGCCGAGCGCCTGTGCGGCGGTTTCGACGACGCCTACTGGGCCGAGACTGATAGACGCGCGGAATTTCCCGAAGCGTTCTACCGCGCGGTGGCCGACGCCGGCCTCCTCGGCATTGCCATGCCCGAGCAGTATGGCGGCTCGGGGCTCGGCATCGCCGAGGCCGCGGTGTTGATGCAAGCAATCGCCGAATCGGGCGCCTGCATGACCGGCGCCTCTGCGGTGCACATGAACATCTTCGGCCTGAACCCGGTGGTGGTGTTCGGCACCGAAGCGCAGAAGAGCCGCATGCTGCCGCCGCTGATCCGCGGCGAGCACAAGGCCTGCTTCGCCGTCACCGAGCCGGACGCCGGTCTTAACACCGCGCGGATCCGGACCAAGGCCGAACGCGCCGGCGACCACTACGTCATCTCCGGCCAGAAGATCTGGATCTCGACCGCCAAGGTCGCCAGCAAGATGTTGATCCTGGCGCGCACCACGCCCTACGAGCAGGTGACGCGCAAGACCGATGGCTTGAGCCTGTTCTACACCGACCTCGACCGTGCGCATGTCGAGGTGCGCACCATCGACAAGATGGGCCGCCATGCCGTCGACTCCAACATGCTGTTCATCGACGGGTTGACCGTGCCGGTGGCCGACCGCATCGGTCCGGAAGGCGACGGCTTCCGCATCGTCCTGCACGGCATGAATCCCGAGCGCATCCTGATCGCCGCCGAAGCCGTCGGCATCGGCCGCGCGGCGCTGCGGCGCGCGGCGGCTTACGCCAAGGAACGCGTCGTGTTCGACCGGCCGATCGGCCAGAATCAGGGCATCCAGCATCCGCTGGCGAAAAGCTGGATGCAGCTCGAGGCCGCCAACCTGATGATGCTCAAGGCCGCCGCGCTCTACGACGCCGGGCAGGAGTGCGGGGTCGAGGCCAACGCCGCGAAATATCTCGCCGCCGAAGCGGCGGGCGAGGCCTGCGAGACCGCCATCCTGACGCACGGCGGCATGGGCTATTCGGCGGAATACCACGTCGAGCGCTACCTGCGCGAAAGCTTCATTCCGCGCCTCGCGCCGGTCAGCCCGCAGATGATCCTCAACTTCATCGCCGAGAAAGTCCTCGGCCTGCCGAAATCCTATTGAGGCCGGCCGCCGCGCCCCGCGAAAATTGATCTAAATCCATTTCCGTGCGCGCCGTATCGGTTTAAATCCCGCCTTATTGACGCTTCGCCCACAAGAGGCCCGTTCGACATGACGTCTTCCCGCCGGATCGATACTCACCATCATTTCGTGCCGCCGTTCTATCTGGCCGAGGTCGGCGCCGAGGCGGTGGCGCGCACGCTGGTATCGGGACGCGCGCCGGAATGGACGCCGCAGCATTCGATCGACGCCATGGACCGCAACGGCATCGCCACCGCGGTGGTGTCGATCTCGGCGCCGGGTTTTCTCTGTGACGACGGCAAGCGGCCGGACCTGTGCCGGCGCTGCAACGACTACGCCGCCAAGATGTGCGGCGACCATCCCGGCCGGTTCGGCAGCTTCGCCGGGCTGCCTTTGCCGGACATCGACGCCAGCCTGGCCGAGATCGACCGCGCCTTGGGCACGCTCAAGGCCGAAGGCATCTGCCTGCTGACGAACTACGGCGGCCACTATCTCGGCGGCGCCCGCTTTGCCCCGGTGTTCGACGAGCTCAACCGGCGCAAGGCGGTGGTCTACGTGCATCCGACCGAAGGGGCCTGCGCATGCAATCTGGGCCTGCCGCCGGCCTCGCTGGAGTTTCCGTTCGACACGACCCGCACCATCGCCAGCCTGCTGTTCAACGGCACGTTCAGCCGCTGCCGCGACATCAAGTTTATCTTCTCGCACGCCGGCGGCACGATTCCGTTCATCGCCGAGCGGCTGGCGCGGCTCGAGCGCCGGCCGGACTATGCGCGTCACGTGCCGGAGGGCGTGATCGCCGAGTTGAAGCGGCTCTATTACGACACCGCGTTGTCGGCCAACCGGCTGGCGATGGACACGCTGTTTGGCCTGGTGACGACGCAGCAGGTGGTGTTCGGCAGCGACTACCCTTACGCGCCGGAGGACACCATGGTCGGCACCATCAAGGGCTTGAGCAGCTTGAAGCTGCCGGACGCCGATCTCGCGGCCATCGAGCGCGGCAACGCGCTCAAGCTGATGCCGCAGTTGGCCAAGCGTTAGCGCGCGGACATCCGTTCCGCCGAGGCGACGGTGTTGGCGAGCAGCATGGTCACCGTCATCGGCCCGACGCCGCCCGGCACCGGCGTGATGTAGGAGGCCTTCTTGCGCAGGCCTTCGAAATCGGTGTCGCCGACGAGGCGGCCCGACGGCAGCCGGTTGATGCCGACGTCGATGACGACCGCGCCGGTCCGCACCATCTGCGGCAGGATCAGGTTCGGCTTGCCGGCCGCCACCACCAGGATGTCGGCGAGGATCGTGAACTGCGCGAGGTCGCGCGTCTTGGCGTGGCAGATGCAGACCGTGGCGTCGCGCTGCATCAGCATCAAGGCCATCGGCTTGCCGACGATGTTGCTGGCGCCGACCACCACCACGTTCTTGCCTTCGATCTCGATGCCTTCGTGCTCCAGGAGCTTCACCACGCCGTAGGGCGTGCAGGGCGGGAACACGGTGTCGCCGACCACCAGCCCGCCGACGTTGTAGAGGTGGAAGCCGTCGACGTCCTTGTCGGCGGAGATCGTCTGCAGGATCTGCGGAATCGGGAAATGCGCCGGCAGCGGCAATTGCACCAGGATGCCGTGCACGTCGGCGCGGCTGTTCAGCTCGGCGATCAGGTTGAGCACCGGCTCGGGTGCGCAATCGGCCGCGAACTCGTACTTGAACGAGCGGATGCCGACCTCGGCGCAGGCGCGCATCTTGTTGCGCACGTAGACCGCGGAGGCGGGATCGGACCCGACCACGATCACCGCCAGGCCCGGAGTAACGCCCTTGTCGCGCAACGCCACCACGCGCTGGGCGATCTCGGTCCTGATCGCGGTGGAAACGGCAACGCCGTCGATGATTTTCGCGGTCATAGGGAAGCGGCCATTGGAAGGAACCGGTGCTTCGCAATTTGCTCGGGAAATTGCAAGCGCGCTGCGCGCGCGGCTGCTGCGCTAGGCGCGGGCGGATGTGGGGAGGTTTGCTACCGCCGCTTGCCCGGCGATCCGCCCGTAGACGAGGGCGCGCAGGATCGAGACCGCGTTGGGCGCGGTGCCGTGGAAGTGGCCGGTGATCTCGCCCGCCGCGTAAAGGCCTACGATCGGCACGCCGCCGTTCAGAACGCGGGCCGAAGTGTCGGTCGCGACGCCGCCAAAGGTGTAGGCCACAGCCCCGACCAGCGGATAGGCCAAATACGGCGGCCGCTCGATGGCGCGCGCCCAATTCGATTTGGGCGGGCTCAGTTGCGCGGCGGCCGCCAGCCCGTCGCAGCGCGTGGCGTCGAAGCGGGCCGGATCGCCGGTGCAGGCGGCATTGTAGGCGGCGACCGTCGCCGTGAGGTGGGCGGGATCGACGCCGATGCGATGGGCGAGCGCGGGCAACGTGTCGGCCTCGGCCGGCGGCACCTCGGAACGGATGGCGCGGCCGAAATCCGGGATGTCGCGCAGCCGGCTGTCGAGGATGGCGTAGGCGACCGAGCCCGGCGTGTTGAAGTGAATCGTGCGCGCCAGCCACTCCCAGGTCTCATGCACGAGGCCGCCGCCTTCGTCGCAGAAGCGGCGGCCGTTTTTGTCGACGACGATGCCGTAAGGATAGACCAGCACGACCGGCGCGGAGTTTTTGCTGCGCGCATCGACCGGCTCGGCGTGCATGCCGTTCCAGTCGCCGGAAAACGTCGCGCCGGCCGTTTGCGCGATGCGGATGCCGTCGCCGGTGTTGAAGCGTGTGCCGGGCGAGATCAGCCGCATCGTCTCGGCGCCGGCGCCGAAGTGCTCGCGCATCATGGCGGCGTTGCCCTGGAAGCCGCCGCAGGCGAGGACGACGGCATCGGCGGCGAGCGTCTCTTCGCCGCCGGCGTGGCTGACGGTCAGGCCGGCAACGCGGCCGTTGTCGATGACAAGGCTTTGCGCGGCGCAGCCGTAGCGGAACGAGACACCGGCCTTTTTCGCCGCCTGCGTGAGTGTGGCCATGAGGGCCGGACCGCCGCCGTTCGGCTGGATGCGCGGCGGGCCTTTCGCCAGGTAGTAGACCGGCTGGATGAAGTCGATGCCGTGCGCGGCGACCCAGGCGACGGTGGCCGGCGCCTCGTCGGCGAGGCGGGTGAAATAGGCCTCGTCACCCTGGAAGCGGGTGGCGGCGAGCATATCCTGCACGAAGCTCGGCTCGACCCGGTCGGACGCCGCCATGCGCATGTTGGACGGCGACCAGCGCGTGTTGCCGCCGGCCTCGGCCTCCGGCGCCTTGTCGATCAGCGTGACAGTCAGCGCCGTGCCGCGCTTGCGCGCGTCTTCCGCCGCCGCGAGCGCCGCGGTGAGCCCGGCCGCGCCCTGGCCGACAACGATGATGCTTCGCGACATGCCGTTCGTCACAGCCACAGGATCCGCTTGCGATAGTCCAGGTCATCGAGCAATGGCGCTGCCGGGCCCTGATGGAACACCGCGCCGCGCTCCAGGACGAACACGCGGTCGGCGAGCGCCAGCACCAGATCGAGATTGTGCTCGACGATCACGATCGACACGTGGCGGCGCAGCGCGTCGAACACCTTGAACAGCTCCAGCACGACCGCCGGCGCCAGCCCTTCGAACGGCTCGTCGAGCAGCAGCAGCTTGACGTTGCCGGACAGCGCGCGCGCCACGGCGACCATCTGCTGCTCGCCGCCGGACAGATAGTCGGCCGCGACGTGCAGGCGCTCTTTCAGGCGCGGGAAGTATTCGAGGATCTGCTGCTCGCTCCACACCACGCCGGTCGAGCCGTCGGTCTTGCGCGCGAGACGGCCGAGCGCGAGGTTGTCGGCGACCGTCATGCCGGCGAACAGGCCGCGGCCTTGCGGCACGTAACCGATACCGAGGCGCGCGATGTCGGGTGCAGGCCAGCCGGCGATGGCGCGGCCGTCGAATTCGATCCTGCCGGAGGCCGGTTTCAGCAGGCCGGCGAGCGTCTTCAGCAGCGTCGACTTACCGGCGCCATTGCGGCCGAGCAGGGCGACGATCTCGCCCTCGCGCACGTCGATGGTGGCGTCGTTGAGGATATGGCTCTGGCCGTAGAAGGCGTTGACCTTGTCGAAGCGCAGCACCTCTCGGTCGCGGGCGGCGTCGCTGGCCCGCCCGCTCACCGGCGGGATGCCGGTGCCGGTGTAGACTTCCTGCACGCGGCGGTCGGCGCGTACTTCGGCCGGGGAGCCGGCGACCAGCACCTCGCCTTGGTTCATCACCGTGACGCGATGCGAGAAGCCGAGCACGCGGTCGATGTCGTGCTCGACGATCAGCACTGGAATATTGGTGGCGATGTTCTTGACCAGGTTCGACACGCGCTCGCGCTCGGCCGCGGCGAGGCCCGCCAACGGTTCGTCGAGCAGCAGAACGTTCGGCTTGGAGCCAAGCGCGATGCCGAGATCGACGAGGCGCTGGCCGCCGTAAGACAGCGCGCCGCCGTCGATGGTCTCGATGCCTTCCAGGCCGAGGAACTTGACCAGTTCGGCGGTCTCGCGATGGACTTGCGGATAGCTGTCGATGTCGCGCCAGAAGTTGAAGCGGCCGGGATGGCGCGCCTGCAACGACAATCGCAGGTTCTCGTAGATCGACACGGTGCGGAACAGGCTGGTGATCTGGAACGACCGTGCCAACCCGCGCTGGCAGATCTGCTCCAGCGGCAGGCCGTGGATCGGCTGGCCGTTCAGCCGCACGGTGCCGTCGTCGGGCGGGAACAGGCCGGAGACCAGATTGAACAGCGTGGTCTTGCCGGCGCCGTTCGGCCCGATCAGCGCGTGGATCTCGCCGGCCGCGACCGTGACCGAGGCGTTGCTGACGGCGCGGATGCCGCCGAAGTTCTTGGAGATGGCGTTGGCTTCGAGCACCGTGCCGGTCGCGGCCTTCGGGCGCAGAAAGTCGGGCAGCGGCAGGCCTTCGTAGATCTTGCGGCCGCTCATCGCCGCGCTTTCCTCGGGCGCCGGCCGATACATACGTAATAGTTTCGTGCCGATGCCGATCAGACCGCCGGGCGAGTACATCACGAAGGCGACGAACACCAGGCCGAACCAGAGCAGCCAGTTGCCCGTCCACATCGAGAACAGGTCGCGGAACAGGATGAAGAACAGCGCGCCGACCGCAGGGCCCAGAATATTGTGCATGCCGCCGATGACGACCATCGCCAGCATTTCGCCCGAGAATGGCACTGACACCGCTTCGGCCGACACCAGATAGGTCTGGAAGCCGAGCAGCGCGCCGGCGACGCCGGTCACCACCGCGGACAGTACGAACACCGCGAGCTTGTAGCGCTCGACCGGATAGCCCTGGAACGTCGCCCGCAGCTGGTTTTCGCGGATCGCCACCAGCACGTGGCCGAACGGCGAGCGCGCCACCCGCATCAGCACGTACAGCGTGCCGAGCCCGATGATCGCGACCAGAACGTAATAAGCGTAGGCATTGTCGAGCGAGACCGGCCCGACGGCGCCGCGCTTGAGGCCGCCGAGGCCGTCTTCGCCGCCGGTGACTTCGGTCCAGCGGAACGCGATGGTGTAGGTCAGCGCCGCCAGCGCCAGCGTCAGCAGCGAGAAGTAGACGCCGCGCCGGCGCAGGATCAAGACGCCGACGACCGCCGACAACACGGCGACGAAAACCATCGACAGCAGGATCGGAACGAAGATGTCGTTCGGAAACCAACGCAACTGGATCAGGCCGGCTGCATAGGCGCCGATACCGAACCAGGTGCTGTGGCCGAACGAGACGAGGCCGGTGTAGCCGACGCACAGGTTCAGCCCCATCGCCGCGACCGCGAGGATGACGACCAGCGAGGCGGTGTTGATGCTCAGGCCGATCACGTGGACGATCAGCGGCAGGACGATGAGCCCGCCGAGCGCGATCCACAGCGGCCGGTATTTTGTCAAGGCGGGGGTCGTCATTCGAATTTCTCGATGCGTTCACCGAGCAGGCCGCGCGGACGGAACAGCAGAACCAGGAACATCAACACGTAGATCGAGGCTTCGCCGGCGGCGGGCACGAAATGGATGGTGATGCCGCGCACGACGCCGACCAGCAGCGCGGCGAGCACCACGCCCCAGAAGCTACCGAGGCCGCCGATCACCACCACGACGAAGGCGACCGTGATGATCTCGGCGCCCATCGCCGGATGCACGATGGTGATCGGCGCGAAGAACGCGCCGCCCATCGCCGCCATGCCGACGCCGAGCGCGACGATCGCCGTCATGTAGGGCTGCAGCCTGATGCCGAGCGCCGCCACCATGTCGGGCCGCTGGATGCCGGCGCGCACGACACGGCCGAACGAGGTCTTGTGCAACAGCAGCCAGACGCCGAGCAGCACCACGGCCACCACGGCGAGCAGCATCAGCCGGTAGCGCGAGAACAGGAAGTCGCCGACGATGACGGCGCCCTTCAGTTCCTGCGGCATCGCGGCCGACAGCGGCGAGGCGCCCCAGACGATGCGGATCAACTGCTCGGCCACCATGGCGAGGCCGAAGGTGACCAGCAGGCTCAGGATTGGGTCGGCCGTATAGAAGCGCCGCAGGATGAAGCGCTCGAACAAAATGCCGAGCAGGCCGACGGCGATCGGCGACAGCACGACCGCCGGCCCGAAGCCGAGATAGCTCGTGATCTGGACCGAGGCATAGGCGCCGAGCGCGTAGAACGCGCCGTGGGCCAGATTGACGACGCCGCCGACGCTGAAGATCAGCGACAGGCCGAGAGCGATGAGCAGGTAGTAGCCTCCGAGCACGAGGCCGTTGACCACCTGTTCCAGCAAGAACGTGAATTGCATTCTAAGGTCCAGCAAGGCGGGAAACCGCGCCTTCAGGGCGTTGACCGGCAAAAAGCAATCACCCGGCGCGTGCGGGCTGCGCACGCGCCGGGTGCCGATGCGCGATTACATCGTGCAGGGGTTCTGCTGTTTCGTGAGCGCGATCGACTCGAGCGACTCGTTCGGCCCCGGAATGGCCGCGCCGAGCGCAAGCGTGTCCCACTTGTCCTTGGCCTTGCCTTTCGCCTTGACGGAGAACGGGTAGGCCTCCTGCATGAGCTGGTGGTCCCACGAACGGAAGTAGCCCTTGCGGCCCTTCAGGATGTCGAACTGGGTTTCCTTCTCGAAGTAGGCGATCAGCTTGTCGGTGTCGGTCGACTTGGTCTCGCTCATGGCCTGCGCCATCATCTTGAGCGCGACGTATTCGATCCAGGCGTGGTTTTCCGGCGGCTTGCCGTACTTCTTGATGAAGTTGGCGACGAAGGTCTTCGACGACGGCACGTCGAGATCGTGGTGCCAGACCGTCGGCCAGGTGCCGGCCAGGTTGCCTTCGCCGGCCGCCCAGGCGTCGGCGGTGTTGAGGTTGAAGCCGACGATCGGGAAGGGCAGCCCGAACTCGGCGTATTGCTTGACCAGGTTGGTGACCTGGTTGCCGGCGAGGTTCGAGCAGACCACGTCGGGCTTGGCCTGGCGGATCTTCAGGAGATAGGGGCTGAAGTCGGTGACGTCGGTGGCGACCAGTTCGTCGCCGATCAACTTGCCGCCGTTGGCGTCGAAGAATGACCGGGCGGCGCGCGCCAGGTCATGGCCGAACAGATAGTCGGCGGTCAGCGTGTAGAACTTCTTGTCCTTCATCATGTTGTCGCGCACCAGCGCCTTGCCGACGGCGTTGACCATCACGGTCGAGGGAATGTCGACATGGAAGGTATACTTGTTGCAGTTCTTGCCGCGCAGCGCGTCGGAGCGGGCGCCGATCTGCATAAAGAACTTCTTGTTGCGCGCCGCCACCTGCATGATGGTCAGCGCGGTGGCGGAATTGATCTCGCCCATCAGGAAGGCGACGCCGTCCTGGTCCAGCATGCGCTGGGCCTTGGTCGCGCCGGTCGCGGGGTTGACGGAGTCTTCCGACAGGATGTCGATCTGGCGGCCCATGACGCCGCCGGAAGCGTTGATCTCTTCCGCTGCCATCTTGATGCCGAGCTGGGCATAGGCGCCGAGCGAGCCGAGGAAGCCGGTCAGCGGCGTGAGATGGCCGATCTTGATCTTCTCGCTCTGGGCGCGAACGATTGATGGAAACCCGAGCGCGAAAGCGCCGGCCATCGCAGCGCCGCCTTTGAGTACAGTCCGTCGATTGTTGCTCATTTAGTCGTCTCCTCCCGTTTGTTCCTGCTCCGGCATTATTCTTGTCCGGTAAGCACTCTGGCGTTCAGCCTTGCGGCGCGCGTTCGGCGGCCGCGGTTGCGATCTTGATCCGATCTCCTTTGGCGTCTTCGATGGCCGTCACTTGGTAGGATGCTTGGCCGCCGGGCCCCGACCTGTTATGGCAAGCATCTCACAATGTCAGAGCACCTTTCAAGTGTTGAGATGACGAAATCCCGGGGTAGCGGGCGGAGGGAAGGTGGCTTTGGCCGATGCCGCAGGGCGTTTGGCCTCATTTCCGTGGCCCGGTTTCACGCCGCCCGGCGTGCCTGTCTCACGATGTGGTCCGAGACACCGGCCCGCACAGCTTTGACGCCGGCGTGTTGACGCGGGCGTTTCCGAAACCAAGGAGGAGTTGATGGCGAAGGATGAGCGGCAGGCGTCGATCCGGAATATCGCGGAAACGCCATGGCGGCAGTTTCCCAACCACTTCGGCGGCGCGCTGTCGAAGCCGCTGGTCATGCCGGAGACGCTGAAGTCCAAGCATCTCGACTATCGCATTTCGATGTACCAGCCGATGGCCTATGTCGAACGCCACAGCCACAAGGAGCAGGAGCAGGTCTATCACGTGCTCGATGGCGAAGGGCTGATGGAGATCGACGGCACGGCGCACGTCGTGCGCAAGCACGACGTGATCTACCTGCCGCCCGGCGTCGAGCACGCCATCAGCAATACCGGGCTGATCGACCTGGTGTTCATCGTGGCGACGTCGCCGGTGACCGACGACGTGCGCTAAGGGACGCCGCGCGCGGCATTGCGGCCGGCCCGGCGGCCGGACACGAAGGCCCAGGCAAGATGGTGGCCGTGGCCCTTGAGCAGCAGGCCGCCTTGGCCGGTCGAGCCGGCGGCGAACAGGCCGGCGATCGGCGAATTGTCCGGGCCGAGCACCCGGTGCGCATGGTCGACCGCCAGGCCGCCTTCGGCGTGGACGAAAACGGCGCGCACCGGCCCGAGCGCGATGTAGGGGCCGCCGCCGACCTTGAGCCTGTTACCGGCGGCGGCGTTGAAGTCGCACACCGTCGCCGCGAGTGAGCCCGCGGGCGCGCCGAGCTTGGCCGCCAGCGCCTCGAGGCTGCCGGCGGTGGTGAAGATGTCGGGCCGGTTGCGCCGGTAGTCGTCGACATAGGCGTAGGCGACGCCGGGCGCGGTCGAGATGAAGTTCGGCCAGGCGTTGAAGGTTCGCGCGGTCCGCTCGTCGAGGACGATGTAGGCGACCTTGTCCGGCTGGTCCGGCACCGCAAAAGCCGGCTTGTCGCGTTCGTCGGTGAAGCGTTCGCCGTCCTTGTTCACCAGAATGGCGCCGGCCTCGAACAGCGTCGGCGAGGGCGCCAGCGCGGTGGTGACGAAGCTCATGACGAAGGGCCGCAGCAGCGCGCTCGGCATGTGGTCGAGCGACCACGCCATGATGTTGGCGAGCAGCGGCCAGGGCGGCAATTTCAACAGGAGGTTCTGCCGTTGCGGCGCGACGAAGCGCAGTTCGGGGCCGAGCGCGATATCGCCGTTCAAGACTTGCGCGCCGAGCGCCATCGCCAGCTTCTGGCCGTCGCCGGTGGCGGTGACGTTGACACCGTCCACTTTGGCTTCGCGCGGGCCCATGTAGCGGGTCTTCAACTCGGGATCGCTGGTGAAGTCGCCGGCGGCGAGCACGACGCCGTTGCGGGCGCGCAAGGTGCAGTGCTGGCCGGCCGTGTCGCAGACGATGCCGGTGACGCGGCCGTTGTCGCTGATCAGTTCGAGCGCGCGGGTTGCGGGCCGGATGACGACGCCGGCGCGGCGGGCGGCCTTTTCCAGGTGCGCTATATAGGAGCGCGAATTCGGCAGCACGTTGTGCATGCGCGGCTTCTGGTGCGGCGGCTCCGGCATCGGGCCGTAGAAGCGGATGCCGTGCGCCAGCAGCCAGCGGAAGGTCGCGGGGATGTCATCGGCCAGCACGCGGCGCAGGTCCGGATTGTCGCGGCCGTCGAGATCGCCGTTGAAGCCGGCCATGTCGCGCCAATGGTCGTGCGGATTGTCGTCGATGCCGCGGCGCGCCTGATGCGGCGTGCCGGTCGCGGTGATCGAGCCGATCGACCAGGCGGTCGAGCCGCCGAGTGCGGCGTTCTTCTCGATCAGGATGACGTAGGCGCCGGCCTGCCGGGCCTCGATCGCCGCGGCGAGGCCGGCGCCGCCGCCGCCGACAACGATGACGTCACAGGTTTCATCGGTCTTACTCATGGCGTCTTGCCTGCGAGGCCGAGCGCGGCCAAGCGGGTCGCGCTGTCGACGATATCTCGGTCGGGATCGGCCGAGATGATCTCCAGCATCGGCAGTTCGCGGTAGCCGACCGCGGCCAGCGCCGCCGGCACTACTGCGAACGGCACGCTGCCGGCGCCGACCGGATCGTGCCGGTAGACCTGCCGGTGCGTATCGGAGAAGTGCACCAGCTTTAGCCGGTCGCGGCAGCGCGCCAGGCCGCCGCTGAGATCCTCGCCGATGAAATAGGCGTTGGCGACGTCATAGACGATGCCGATGCCGTCGTTGCCGTACCGGTCGAGCGTGTTCATCAGGTCGCCGATCGCCGGCAGGTAGGCGAACGGCATGTTCTCGACCCACAGCGCCGTGCCGGCGCGTTCGGCCACCGGCACCAGTTCGTCGAGCGCGCGGAAAAAATGGCCGGTCAGTTCCTCGGCAGGGGCGGACGACAGCGGGTTGGCCTTGCCCGGACCGATGACGACGCCGGGGGCGCCGAGCGCGCCGGCCAGCGTGACGATGTCCTTGACGAGGTCGAGCGAATAGCGCCGCATCTCGGCGACCGCCGCCGCGACGTTGATGTCGATGTTCGGCATGTTGAGCGTGACGAGGCGCAAGCCGCGCGTGGTCAGCACCTGACGCAGATCGCGTACGGTGGCCGCGCCGTCCGCCCGCGGCCACAGATGGCCCGGGTAGACCATCACTTCGAAGTCGGTAAAGCCGAAGTCGGCGAGGCGGCCGACGCAATCGGCGGCGCTGTGCGAGCGGATGTAGGAATAGGTGTTGCAGCCGAAGCGCGCCGTGTCGTGCCGCACGCTCCGGCCCGTCGTCATGCGCCGGCTTCCGCGGGCGTCTGCTCGGCCGACAGCACGCGCATGATGTCTTCCTGCATGGTGCGGCGGACCTCCGGCGGCGTCTCGGCGGTCAGCCGCGCCTCGTAGGCGATGCGGGCGGGGCGGTGGAACACCATCACGCGGTCGCCGATCTCCATCGCCTCGTTGATCTGATGCGTGATGAAGACCGCGGTCTTGTTGTTTTGCCGCACCAGCCGCACGAACTCGGCGCGCAGGTCGCGTGCGGTCATCTCGTCGAGCGCCGAGAACGGCTCGTCGCACAGCAGGATTTCCGGATCGACCGCGAAGGCGCGCGCGATCGAGACGCGCTGGCGCATGCCGCCGGACAAAGCGTGCGGGTAGTCGTTCTCGTGGCCGCCGAGACCGAGCCGGGCGAGCCAGCCGCGCGCCTTCTCCTCGGCCTCTTTGGCATCGGCGTTGAGGATCTGGAGCCCGAGCAGCACGTTGTCGAGCGCGGTGCGCCAGGGCATCAGGCGGTCGCCCTGGAACACGATGCCGATCTTGCCGCGGAAGAAGTCGAACTCGCGGAACGGATCGTGGCCGACGACGCGGGCCTTGCCGGAGGAGGCTTCGGTCAGGCCGGCGACGATGTTGAACATCGTCGATTTGCCGCAGCCGGTCTTGCCGAGCACCGCGACGATCTCGCCTTTGGCGATCTCGAACGACAGCTTGTCGACCGCGACGAAGGTGCCGCGGCCGTCGGGGCGGTTGAACGTCTTGCTGACGTCCTCGAAACGGATGACGGGGGTGGTCATGCGATTACATCGCCCGCTCGGAGACGGCGCGGTAACGCAGCGCCCAGGCCTCGATGGCGTTGATGGTCTGCTGCACGACCAGCACGAACAGCACCAGCTGCAGCGTCCAGGCCATGGCGCCGGCCATGTCGAACAGTTGCTGCTGGCGCAGCAGTTGATAGCCGACGCCGCCGGTGGCGCCGACCAGCTCGGCCACCACCACGACGCGGGCGGCGTTGCCGAGGTTGACCTTCCAGGCGGTCAGGATGCCCGGCACGATGGTCGGCACGATCAGGAAGCGGAACAGCGTCCAGCGGCTCGGCCTAAACGAGATGGTCATCTCGAACAGGTCCTTCGACATCGAGCGGAAGGCGTCGAGGATCTGGAACGTGAACGCCGGCAGCGTCGTCATCACCATGATGAACAGCACGCGGAATTCGGTGCCGTGGAACCAGATGATCGCGAACACCACCCAGGACAGCGCCGGGATGCCCTGGAAGAAGGTCAGCACCGGCGTGATGAAGTTCTCCAGCATGCGCGAGCGCGCGATCAGCATCGCGACGATGCAGCCTAGAATGAACGCGCCCAGGAGGCCGGCGAAGATGCGCGCCGCGGTCAGCAGCACGTCGATGAGCAGCGAACCGGTGATCAGGATCTCGACGGTGCGGCTGATGATGTCCGGCACCGGCGGAAACAGAAACGGCTGCATCGTCATCGACAGGATCTGCCAGACCGCCGCCAGCAACACCATGCCGGCGACGGCTTGCAGCGCCCGTACGGAGCGGAACTTGGTCATTTCAGCGGCTTGTCGTAGATGGTGGCGTTCGACGGCTGGGCCTTGAGGTAGCCGACGTCGATGCCGACCTTGTAGACCGCCTCGATTTCCTTGGCGACTTCCTTGGCGCCGACGACGTTCATGCCGAGCCGGTCGTTAGCCTTGATCAGCGAGACCAACGCGGCGCGGTCTTCCGGCGTCGACTTCGGCGCGATCAGCGCCGCCGCTTCCTCCGGGTTCTTGGCGATGAACTCGCCGGCCGCCTTGTAGGTCGCGTAGAGCTTGGGGATCAGCGCCTGGTTCTGTTCGATCCAGTCGGTGTGCGCGGCGACGCCCAGATAGGGAATGCGCCCGCCGCCGGCGAAAGCCTTCCAGCTCTTGTCCATGTCGGTGTCGAGGATCCGGACCGACGGCTTCTTGGCCTTGAGCAGCGTGTAGGCCGGCTCCCACAGCTGCACCGCCGCGGCGCGATCGGCGATCGCGTAGCCGACGAGGCCGGGCGGCGCGGTGTTGACGACCTGCACCTTGCCGACGTCCACGCCCATCTTCTTGGCGAAGAACTCGAACATCACGTAGTTGGTGGTCGAGCGGGCGGCGGCGAGGTCCTTGCCTTCCAGGTCCTTGAGCGTCTTCACCTCGGGCCGCGAGGTGACGACCGCACCCCAGAAGTCGAACAGGTTGAACAGGTACTTCACCTTGACGCCGCGCGCGTCGGCAAGGCCGACGGTCAGCAGCGCCGCGCTGCCGCCGAGCTTGAACTCGCCGGAGTTGAACTGCGTGGTGTAGGCATCCGGCGGACGCTCGACGAACTCGATGTCGAGGCCGTTGGCCGAGTCCATCTTCTTGGCCTTGATCACCGGCGGCATGAAGGCGCCGAGCGAGGGAAAGCCGAAGACGACGATCTGGAGCTTGGCCGGTGCCTGCGCCGCAGCGGGCGCGGGGACGGCGAATGCAGTCACGCACAGCGCCGCAAGCGCGCCGCTGACTGTGCGCAACACCGTAGACGTTATCGGCATGGTTTCCTCCGTTATGGTTGAGTCACGGCGTTGACCGCCGTTGCGGTTATGATTGTCATGCGGGCGCCGACACCTGCGTGCGCAGCGCCTTGAAAAACTGACCGACGAGGTGCTTGGCGACGCCTTTGAGGATGCGCTGCCCGACGCCGGCAACCAGGCCGCCGATTTCCCCCTCGCCACTGTAGCGCATGAGCGTACCGGGCGCCTGCGCCTCAAGCGAGAACATGGCGGCGCCACTCCCTTGGCCAAGCGTGCCGGCGCCCGAGACCGCCACTTTGCACTGTTGCGGCGGCTGCTTGTCAGACAGCGAAATCTCGCCTTCGAAGCTGCCGCCGACCGAGGCGACCTTCAGGTTGAGGATCAGGCGGAAGCGGTCGCCGCCTTCGTCGATCATCTCCTTGCAGCCGGGAATGCATTTCTGCAGCACGGCCGGATCGTTGAGCGCGGTCCACAGTGCCTCGATCGTAACGTCGAACTTTTCTTCGCCGGCGATGTCGAGCTTCATGTCGGCCTCACGCGATCCGGAAGAGCTTGGCGGCGAGCCCGCCGCTGATCGAATCCGCCTGCGCCTGCGACAGGCCGGCCTCAATGATGATCTTGCGCGGCTCGAGGTCGCCGATCGGGAAAGGCATGTCCGAGCCCATCATCAGGCGCTCGGTGCCCATCATCTCGACCACGAACTTCAAGACGCGCACGTCGTGCAGGATCGTGTCGGTGTAGATGAGCGACAGGCCTTCGGCCGGATCGCCGACGCCGGGTGTGATCGCGGCCGTGCGCTTGAGACGGCCGAGCACGAATGGCAGCGCGGCCGCGCCCATGGGGGCGAAGAACTTGGCCTGCTTGTAGCGCTTGACATGGCCCGACGAGATCAGGCGTGCGACCGCGACGGCCGCGTCCGTGATGCGGCCAAGGCCGTTCGCCAGACCGAAGTCGTTCACGCGCACATCGCCGGCGTCGAAGCTCGGATGAATGTGGATGACCGCGCCGGTCTCGTCGGCGGCGGCCCAGAACGGGTCGAGGTCGGCATGGTCGAGCGTTGAGCCGACACCGCGCGGCAGCGTGCCGATCATGGTGCCGGAGAAGCCGGCCTTGATCGCGTCCTTCAGCACGGCCGCGGCGCGCGCGCCGTCGCCGAGCGGCACGGTCGCCAGCGGCACGAAGCGCGGCTCGGCCTTGGCGGCCGCGAGCAGCGCGTCGTTGGTCAGCCGGCTCCAGGCTTCGCCTTCCTCGCCCTTGACCTCGTAGCCGAACATGTCGACCCAGCCGCCGACCACCTGCTTGTCGACGCCCTGTTTCTCCATCCAGGCGACGCGGCCCGGAATGTCCGACAACGGCTTCGACACCGGCCGGATCGGCTTGGCGCCGGCGAACGAGAAGGCGAGGCTGCCGCCGTCCTCGATCTGCCGGACCGAGGGAAAGCGGGCGGCGTCCTTGCGGATCGCGGCCAGCAGGTCGGGCGGCACCAGATGGGCGTGGCAGTCGACGATCATTCAATGTCCCTTTTTAGCTTGCGCTTCGGCGATCATGTCACCGAGCGTCGAAATCCTGATCGGCAGCGTGTTGACGGAGATGCCGAGCGGCTTGAGCGCGTCGTTGATGGCGTTGGCGACGGCCGCCGGCGCGCCGAGATAGCCGGATTCGCCCGAACCCTTCTGGCCGAGCACCGTGTGCGGCGACGGCGTCTCGTGGTGGATGATCTCGACCGGCGGCACTTCGTGCGACGACGGCAGCAGATAGTCCATGAAGCTCTGCGCCATCAACTGGCCTTCGCCGTCATAGGCGAATTCCTCGTACAGCGCCGCGCCGATGCCGTGTGCGATGCCGCCCATGGTCATGCCGCGCACGATCTTCGGGTTGATGACGGTGCCGCAATCGTGGCCGATGCGGTAACGCACGATCTCCGGACGGCCGAGATCGGGGTCGATGGTCATCAGGATCAGATGGAATTCGAACGACACGCAGGGGTACATCTGCACGTGCCCGTCCACCGTCGGCAGCGTGCCGCCGGTCGGCACCTGCATGATGTGGCTGGACGCCAGACCCGGCTCCATGCCTGCCGGCATGCGGTGATAGCTGCGGTGCGCGATCTGCACGAGGTCGGTCCAGACGCGGCGGTTGTCCGGCGCGTTGCGGTCGTAAATGGTGCCGCGGTCGTAGACCGCGCGCTCGAGCGGGACGCCGAGATCATGCGCGCCGATCGCGGTGAGTTTGTCTTTCAGTTTGTGGGCGGCATGGAACGCGGCGCCGCCGAGCATGATCGCCATGCGGCTGCCGACCGGCGTGCCGCTCGGCAGCGCGGTGAGCGAATCCGGCCGCGTCACGCGAATGGCGTCCGGATCGATGCCGAGCACTTCGCCGATCACGGTGCCGACCAGCGTCTCGTGGCCCTGGCCGGAGGAGGTGGTGTGCATCGTGGCGGTGACGGAGCCGACGCCGTCGACGGCGATGCGGCAGGACTCCATGTAGGTCGATGTCGTGACCTTTGGATTGATCAGCGCCTCGAAGGTGGCGTTGCCGCCGGACGGCTCCAGGCACGCGGCGATGCCGATGCCGGCGAGCTTGCCTTCGGCGCGCAGGCGGTCGCGCTCCTGCTTGAGCGCCGCGTAATCCGTCGCCGCCACCACCTTGTCGACGACGGCGTGGAAATCGCCGCTGTCGTACTCGGTGCCGCTCGGGATGGTGTAGGGGAATTCGTCATGCCGGATCATGTTGCGCCGGCGCACTTCGATCGGATCGAGGCCGAGCGCGTTGGCGACCTCGTCCATGGTGCGCTCGATCGCGACGTTGGTCGGCGCCTGGCCGAAGCCGCGCACGGCTTCCTGCGTGGTCTTGTTGGTGACCGCCGCCATGGCGCGGTACTGCACGCTCTGGATCTTGTAGGGACCGACGATGGCGCCGACCGGCTTGCCGAGTTGGAACGGCGAACGGCCGGCATAGGCGCCGAGGTTTTCCAGCGCCCGCATCTTCATCGAGCGCACGATGCCGTTGTCGTCGAAAGCGACGTCGACGTCGAACAGCCGTTCCGGGCCGTGGGCGTCGCCGCCGCGCATGTTCTCCAGCCGGTCCTCGATCAGCCGCACCGGAAAACCGAGCCGGCGCGCCAGATAACCGGTGAGCACGGTGTGTTTGATGCCGCGCTTGACGCCGTAGCTGCCGCCGACGTCGACGTCGTAGTGCACGCGCACCGACGACAATGGCATGTTGAGCGCGACAGCGATCTGTTCGTTGTAGCGCGGCATCTGGATCGAGGCCCAGACGTCGAGGATCTCGCGCCACGGGTCCCAGCTCGCCGCCACGCCGAAGGTCTCGATCGGCACGGTGGCGCTGCGGCCCCATTTCACGCGCAGCGACAGATGGCGCGGGGACGCGGCGAAATCCTTGTCGACCTCGCCCCACACGAAGGTCTTGTCGAGCAGCACGTTCGAGCCATGCGCCGTGTGCACCAGCGGGCTGTCCTTTTCGAGCGCCTGTTCGGCGTCGAGCACGAAGGGCAGCTTCTCGTAGGTGACCTTGACCTTTTCGGCGGCGTCCTCGGCCTGGGCGCGGGTATCGGCGATCACCGCCGCCACCCATTCGCCGGCGTAGCGCGCGGTACCGACCGCGAGCGGCCGGCGCGGCACGTTCGGCGTGTCGAGGCCGGTCATCAGCGGCCGCGAGCCTGCGGCGAGCTCCGCGCCGTCGAGCACGTAATGCACGCCGGGCATGGCGAGCGCGGCGCTCTTGTCGATGCCGGCGATGCGGGCGGCCGGGTAGGGGCAGGTCACCAAGGCGATGTGCTTCATGTTCGGCACGTCGATGTCGGCGACGTAGTTGCCCTTGCCGACGACAAAGCGCCGGTCCTCGCGCACGCGGCGGTTGGTCGAGACGAAACGGAAGCGGTCGGCGGGGGCGCTCATCGCGACATCTCCACCGGACGGTTGGCGCCGCGCATGCGGTCGGCCGCGAGCGCGATGGCCTCGACGATCTGCGCATAGCCGGTGCAACGGCAGATGTTGCCGGAGATGGCATCGACGATTTCCTCGCGCGTCGGGTTCGGATTGTCGGCGAGCAGCGCGTGCGCCACCAGGATCATGGCCGGCGTGCAGTAGCCGCACTGCATGCCGTGCGTCTCGCAGAAGGCGTCCTGGATCGGCGACAGTTCGCCGGGACCGGGCGTGACGCCTTCGATGGTGGTGATGGCCGAACCTTCGGCCTGCGGGGCGAACATCAGGCAGGAGCGCACCGCGACGCCGTCCATGAGAACGGTGCAGGCGCCGCAGACGCCGTGCTCGCAGCCGGCATGCGCGCCGGTCAGCCGCAGGTGGTCGCGCAGACAGTCCAGCACCGTGGTGCGCGGCTCGACGTCGAGCTCCTGCTCGGCGCCATTGATGATCAGCTTAATGCGCACGGTGAGAACCCTTCAGAGCGTGGGCGCGGGCGTCGGCAATCGCGCGCGCGGCGAGGCTGACGGCGACGCGGCGGCGGTATTCGGCCGAGGCGTGCAGATCGGCGAGCGTCTCGACGTCGGCCAGCGCTTCGCGCAAGGCCGCGGTCACCGCCGCGGGCTCGAGCGGCGTGCCGGTGAGCTGCTGCTCGGCCGTCTCCAGCCGGATCGGGAAATCGGTGGCGGCGCCGACGGCGACGGCGATGCGCTCGCACGTGCCGTCATCGCCGAGCGCGACCTGCGCCGCCGCCGAGACGAAGGCGAAGTCGCTGCTGCGGGCATTGACCTCGTGAAAGCCGGCGCCGACTTTGCCGGTCCAGACCGGGAAACGCACGCCGCTCAGGCACGCGCCCATCGGCAAGGTCGTGATCATCGGCCCGATGTAATAGTCGCGGGCGTCGACATCGGTGGTTTCGCCGTCGGCCCGGTAACTCAGGACGGCATCGAGCGTGATGGCGAGCAACGGCAGTTCGGCGGCCGGATCGGCGTTGGCCAGCGATCCGCCGATGGTGCCGCGCGCGCGGGTGGCGGCGTGGCCGATCCACGGAATGGCGCGCGCCAACAGCGGCAAGCGCGACGCGGTCTGCGCGTCGCGTTCCACGAGGCATTGCCGCGTGGTGGCGCCGATGGCGATCGCGTCGCCGTCGTCGCGGATGTAGGACAGCGCCGCGATCCGGTTGATGTCGATCAGGCGGGTCGGCCGCGCCAGCCGCATCGCCATCATCGGCACCAGCGTCTGGCCGCCGGCGATCACGCGCGCGCTGTCGTCGGCCGCCAACAGCGCACAGGCTTCGTCGATGTCGGCGGGACGGGAATAGTCGAACGGCGCTGCTTTCATGACCGGCTGTACTTGCTAGACAAACGACATGGTTTCGGCACTGTCGAGAATGTTGCGGACGGTCCGCAAGGCGAACTCGACATCGGCGTCGGACGTGGGCGCGCCGAGGCACAAGCGCACGCCGTTGCTCATTGGATCGAAGGATTGCAGCGCATCCGGCGTGGCGATGGTGACGCCAGCCGACGCGGCCTGCGCGATCAGCGACGCGGTCGTGCGTCCGGCCGGCATCGGCAGCCAGACGTGGAAAGCCGGCGCCACCGCACTGATTTGAATGCGCTCGCCAAGGATCTGTTTCGCCAAAGCCTGGCGTTGCGCCGCGGCATCTCGTTTATGGCCGATCTGTTCATCGAGTTGCCCGTTCTCAACGACCCGGCTCACCACTTCGGCCATCAGCGGCGTCGCCATCCAGCCGGTGGAGCGCAGTGCATTGATGCAGCGGTCGCGGAACGCGGGCGGGGCCACCATGGCGCCGATGCGCAGGCCGGGTACGAGGCACTTCGCGAAACTGACGACATAGAAGCTGCGCTCGGGCATGCGCGCCGACAACGGCGGCATCGGCGGATCGCACAGGAAGCCGTAGGCATCGTCTTCCACGAGAAAGGCGTCGTGCTTGCGCACGATATCGATGATCTGGTCGCGCCGTTGTGCCGGCATGATGCAACCGGTCGGCGTTTGCAGCGTTGGCATGCAATAGACGACGCGCGCGCCGGTTTCGGCAAAGGCGCAGTCGAGTTGCTCGGGCATGAGCCCGTGCTCGTCCATCATGACGCCGCGTAGCCGATAGCCCTCGTGATTGGCGAGCGCGCGCATGCCGGAATAAGTCAGGTTCTCCGCCAGCACCGTATCGCCCGGGTTTGCCAGCAGGCCGATGGCGATCGAAATCGCGTGCTGCGCGCCATGCGTGACGAAGAGCGTGTCCGCCGTTGCCGGCATGGCATGGCCGTTGAGCCAGCCGGCGATCGCGGCGCGATGCCGCTCGCTGCCCTGGTGCGGCAAATAGGGCAGCAGATCCTTGAGGGCGCCGTCTTCCGCGATCCTGACCAGGACTTCCGTGATCAGCGCGTCTTCGCCGGTCGACGGCGGGGTATTCAGTGCCAGGTTGAGCCGCCGCGTGCGGTCTTCGCCGTCCAGCAGTTTCGTTGGCGTCATTGGTCCGAGCACGAACGTGCCGCGGCCGACCTCGCCGGAGATCAGGCCGCGCTTTTCCGCCTCGTCGTAAGCCTTAGAGACGGTGCCGACGCTCAGTCCCAGGCGCTCGGCCATATCGCGATGAGGCAACAGGCGCGTTCCCGGCGGCAACGCGCCGCCGGTGATGTCCTGCTCGAGTGCCGCCACGATCTGCAAGTAGCGCGGACCAGCACCGTCACCTGTGTTCGGAATCCACTCGCTCATGCATTCCCCAGTTTCACGATCGCTACTATGTCAATTTTTGAATTGTCGCAATACTGAAAGGCAGTCATTGCCGTTGATGCACCGAAAAATGATCAATCGCATCTCAAAAATGAGACATTGAGCGCTGGATCACGCAAATATATCGCAGTGCACCATAATGATCTCGGACTTCATATCATTGAACCATATCATATGTCGGCCGGCAGGCTGGTGGTGATGGGGCCGCCGGATCGGCACGGCGAATGTTTCGCTGGACGTGCCGCGTGCGGGTCGTGCCGTGATCGATATTGGGAACGGCGCGGGGCGTGCCGCGCCGTATCACCGGAGCGGGAAGCGGCTTATTGCCAGAACGTGAAGAAGCCGCGCTCGGCTTGTGCGGTCTGCGCAGTCTTGGCCTTGCTCTTCCTTTTGGCGAGCTTGGCGGCGAGGCTGTCTTCGCCATCTTTGTGCGCAGCACCTTTGCGCGCGGCATGCTTGCGATTGTGTGCGGCCTTCGACGGCTTCGCGGTCAACTCCGCCGTTGCGGTCTTGTTTTTGAGCACGCGCGGCCATCCGCTGCCGGCCTTCGCCACCATCATCTCGGGACGCTCCGGCAGCACCTTCGGCCGTTCGCCGGGCGGCACCGCCTGCACGATCTTGTAGCCGCGGTCTTTAAGTTCCTTGAGCAGGGTGGGCAGCGCCAGCGCCGTCGCGGGATGGATGTCGTGCAGCAGCAGCACGCCGCGGTGGTCATGCGCCTCGATGCGCTTGAGCGCGAGGCGGACGATGTCCTTGGCGGTGATGCCGCGGTGCCAGTCGTCGGCCACCTCGTCGGCGCTCCACACGGCGAGCGACTGCGCGGCGAGATAGTTCTCGACCGTCGTGCTGCGCGCGAGGCCGGGAATGCGGAAGAACGGCGCCACCGCCTTCGGGTCGCCGAGCGCGGCCTGCACATGGGCGATGCCGCCGTTCACCTCGTGCTTGATGCGCGGCTCGTCCATGACGTGGAAGGTGAACGGGTGGCTGAGGCTGTGCGTGCCGATGACGTGACCGTCATTATAAATGCGCCGCACTGTCTCCGGATAAGCCCGCGCCATGTTGCCGACCAGGAAGTAGGTCACCTTCACGCAGTGCTCGGCCAGCGTGTCCAGCACCCGGTTGGAGTACTGCGGCAGCGGGCCGTCGTCGAAGGTGATTACCACCTCGTGGTCTTCGAGCGGCAGGGTGTGACGGTACTGGATATTGCCGATGCGCGGCAGCGTCGCGGGATCGACGGTGATGGTGCGGCTGGTGCCGATGGCGTCCGGGTTGCCTAAGCAGGCCTCGTTTGCCCCCGCCGGCAGCGTGAGGCCGGTGAGGCAAACCAAAGCGATCGCAAAATGGCGCATAAGCCCCCCAGCCAAACGCCGCGCCCCCGCGCGGTCCCCGTAATGGGGCAAGCATCGGTATTATTTGCGATATTAACGGAAAATTAACCAGCCCAAATCGTCCACAGCTTTGTGGAAAATCATTCAAATCAGGGACTTGGAGGGGGATTTAAAGCCGTTAATTGATCGCGCGGCGGTGCTCGGATGCCACAACGTGCACGATGCGGTAGCCGTGCCGCCTCAACTCCCGCAGGAACGCGGGCAGCATCCGGGCGGTCTGTGCCTTGGTGTCGTGGAGCAGGACGATGCCGCGGCCGGCTTTCTCGATGCGGCCGAGGATCAGCGCCAGCTGCTGCTCCGGCGTCATCGGCTGCCAGTCGCTGGCCCAGACATCGGCGCCGAACACCACCAGGCCGCGGTCGCTCATGCGGTCGAGCAGGGGTTGACTGGACGAGAAGCCCGGGAACCGGAAGAACGGCGTCGCCGGCCGGGTGCGGCGTTCGCCATAGACCGCGAACTCGTCGGCCGCGATGCCGCGGTTGACCTCGGCCTCTGCCTTCTCGAGCGGCATACGGTCGAGCAGCGGATGGCTATAGGTGTGGTGGCCGACGCTATGGCCGTCCGCCAACTCGCGCCGCGCCAGCGCCGGGTAGGCTTCGGCGTTGCGGCCGAGCAGGAAGAAGGTGGCGCGCACGCATTCGTGCTTGAGCGTTTGCAGCACCGACGGCGTGGTGGCCGGCCAGGGGCCGTCATCGAAGGTGAGCACCAGCTCCTTGGCCTGCAACGGCAGCGTCACCGGGAAATGCTTGCGGCCGACGCGAGGCCAGGTCTTGGTATCGACCTCGATCACGCGCGCGGTGCCGAGCGCCTCCGGATTGCCCGGGCACGGCTCCGCCGCGGCCGCCAGAGGAAGCATGGCGGCGGCTAGCGCGATGGCAAGAATACGAAGAGGGATACGAGTCATGTGTCGCCCCGGGTCGCCGCAATTGACCGCAACCGATGGTGACCGGCAAGCGATGATTTGCTGAGGCGTTAACGCGGTAAATGTTTGCCGGCCTGCGACGCGCGGCGTACAAGCGGCTCATTCCAATCGCGCCACGTCGGGGACGGTGCATGCTCGACCATCAGAACAGCACGCCGCCGCTGCGCGACGAGGAAGGCGCGCTGAACGCGGCCTTCGTCGCGCGGGTCGCGCAGGCGATCGAAGCCCTCGACGTCCCCGCCTTGCGCGATCTGGTCGGCGACCTGCACGAGGCCGATGTCGGTGCGGTCCTGGAGGGGCTCGAGCCCGAGCTGCGGCCGCGGCTTGTCGAACTGCTCGGCATCGACTTCGACTTCACCGCGCTGACCGAGGTGGACGACGCGGTCCGCGATGAAATCCTCGAGGAATTACCGCCGCGCACCGTCGCCGAGGGCGTGCGCGACCTGGATTCCGACGACGCGGTGGCGATCCTCGAGGACCTGACGACCGCCGACCGCGCCGAGATCCTCGATCAGTTGCCGCCGACCGAACGTGTCGCGCTCGCCCGCAGCCTCGACTACCCCGAGGATTCCGCCGGCCGGCGGATGCAGACCGAATTCATCGCCGTGCCGGCGCATTGGAACGCCGGCCAGGCGATCGACTACATGCGTGAGACGGTCGAACTGCCGGAACGGTTCTACGAAGTCTACGTCGTCAACGAGGCCGGCAACTTCCTCGGCGCGGTGCCGCTCGACCGGCTGTTGCGGGCCAAGCGCCCGGTGGCGGTGACCGATCTGATGGAGGACGAGCGGCCGCAGGTGCGGGCGGACCAGGACCAGGAGGAGGTGGCGCGCCTGTTCCAGCGCTACAACTGGGTCGCGGCGCCCGTACTCGATGCCGCCGGGCGGCTGGTCGGCATCATCACCTTCGACGACGTCGCCGACGTCATCGAAGAAGAGGCGGAAGAAGACATCAAGGCGCTCGGCGGCATCACGCACGACGAAGAACTGTCGGACACCGTGTGGACCATCGCGCGCGGCCGGTTCAACTGGCTGCTGATCAATCTGGCGACCGCGTTCCTGGCCTCCTCGGTGCTCGGCCTGTTCGAGGGGCAGTTGCAGCAGATGGTGGCGCTGGCGGTGCTGGCGCCGATTGTGGCGAGCCAGGGCGGCAACGCCACCACCCAGACCATGACGGTCGCGGTCCGCGCGCTGGCGACCCGTGAACTGATGGACTCCAATGCCTGGCGCGTCATCAAGCGCGAAATGATGGTCGGCCTGCTGAACGGCCTCGCCTTTGCCGTCATCAC
Source organism: uncultured Undibacter sp. (assembly GCA_964372105.1). Taxonomy (GTDB): domain Bacteria; phylum Pseudomonadota; class Alphaproteobacteria; order Rhizobiales; family Xanthobacteraceae; genus Pseudolabrys. The sequence continues at coordinate 3,144 of CAYJPU010000009.1, read as the reverse complement.
CGGCGTCGCCGCTTATGTCTGGTTCCGGGTGCCGGGCCTCGGCCTGGTGATCGGGCTGGCAATGATCTGCAATCTCATCGCCGCGGCCTTGGGTGGCATCCTGATCCCGCTGACGCTGCACCGGCTGAAGTTCGACCCGGCGGTCGCCTCCAGCCCGTTCGTGACGACGGTCACCGACGTGGTCGGGTTCTTCTCGTTCCTGGCCATCGCCACGCTGTGGTTCGGTCTGCGCTGAGAGCATCGCTTACCGTTTGTTCACCGTATTTCCTGACGCGCAATTAATGCTGAATCTCTATGCCTGAACCGGATACCCCGGCACAGCGTGGACGTATTCGGTGCAAGGCGAGGCAATCGAGGCAATAAAGGCAAGTCGGAGCCGCGCGGCGACGTTGCGGCTGGTCGTATTATTTACGGTTGCCGCCATCGGCTTCGCCGGCCTTGCCGCCGCTTTTGGCTATGGATTTGCCCGCCAGAGTGACGAACGTCTGGTGACGGAACAGCGGGCGTCGCTGCGCGCGGCGATCGCCGAGTTCCGCGCGCTGTTCAACCAGCCGGGCGAGGTCGATCCGCGCTTCATCCGGATGGTGGAGCAGGGCACCGGCCTGAAAGGCCTGAAATTCGAGAGCGAGCCGGCGCAAGGGCCGCGCGAGGTCCAGCCGGTGATGGACGCGCAAGGCCGCATCGCGGGTTTCTTCACCTGGGACCCGGCGCGCCCGATGGCGCGCGCGATGGTCTGGGTCATGCCCGTCATCGTGGCCGTTGCCCTGGCGTTGGCGATCTTCGTCGGGTTTTCCTGGGTGCAGGTCACGCGGGCGCGACGCGCCTTGGCGGCGAGCCAGGAGGCGGCGCGGCGGGCCGGTGACGTCGACAAGCTGACCGGCCTGCCGAACCACGCCAAGACCCTCGAACTGCTCGATCTTGCGCTGGCCGAGCGCGATGACGGCGAGTTGACGACCTTTGCGCTGATCGAACTCGACGGCATGGAGGACATCACCGCCCATCTCGGCGTGCTGGGCGGCGACGAACTGATCGGCGCGGTCGCGCACCGTCTGAAAGAGTCCCTGCCGGAGCACGCCGTGTGCGGCCGCATCGGCAGCAACGAATTCGCCGTCACGCTCACCGCTGCCGCGGCCGTCGACGCCGAGGGCGTCATCCGCGGCGCGCTCGACGCGATCGCGCGGCCGCATTGGATCGACACCGTGGTGCGGGTCAGCGCCCACGCCGGCTTTGCGCAGGCGCCGCTGCACGCCGAAACCCGCGGCGAACTGGCGCGGCGCGCCGAACTCGCGGTCCGCGCCGCCGCCAAGAAGGGCCCCGGCGCCTTGGTCGCCTTCGAGGAGGCGATCGACACCGTCTCGAACGATCAGCGCTTCATCCATCGCGAGTTGCCGCGTGCCCTGAGCGCCAACGAACTCGAACTGCATTACCAGCCGATCGTCTCGGCCGGCGGCGGCCGCGTGGTCGGCGTCGAGGCGCTGCTGCGCTGGACCCACGCGACGCGCGGGGCCATTCCGCCGGCGACCTTCATCCCGGTCGCCGAGCAGATGGGGCTGATGGACACGTTAGGGGCCTTCGTGCTGCGCCGCGCGTTGCAGGAAGCCAAAAGCTGGCCCGATCTCTACATCGCGGTGAACCTGTCGCCGCTGCAGGTGCGCGACCGCGCCATCGTCGAGGTGGTGCGCTCGGCGCTGGCCGACAGCGGCGTGCCGCCGTCGCGGCTGATGCTGGAAATCACCGAAGGCGTGCTGATCGACAACCCGGACGAGATGGTCAGGCGCATCGAGGATTTGCATGCGCTCGGCGTGCGCATTGCGCTCGACGACTTCGGCTCGGGCTACTCGAACCTCGGCTATCTGCAACGGTTCCCGCTCGACAAGCTCAAGATCGATCGCAGCTTCGTTATCGCCTTGGGCAATTCCGCCAATGGCGGCGTGATCATCCAGGCGATCGTGGCGCTCGGCCGCGCGCTCGGGCTGTCGATCACGGTCGAGGGCGTCGAGACCGAGCAGCAGCGCGTGCTGCTGCGGCTGGCCGGCTGCGACGAGATGCAGGGCTACCTGTTCGCACGGCCCGCGCCCGCCAAGGCCATCGACAAGCTGCTCGCGCAGTCGAAACAGGCCGCCGTCCGCGCGTCCGCCGAGACGCTGACAGCCTGACACCTCGGCTATAGACTGCGCCGCAAAGCGACGCCCGGCCGGGCGTGACAGTTGCGAGGACGGTAAGAATGATTCCGAACACTTGGTCTGGCTTTGATTTCGGGCTCGGGTCCGATGTCGACATGCTGCGCAAGTCGGTGAGCGATTTCGCGCAAGACCGTATCGCGCCGCGCGCCAACGAGATCGACCGCAGCAACGCGTTTCCGCGCGACCTGTGGCCGGAAATGGGCGCGCTCGGACTGCACGGCATCACGGTCGAGGAGGAATATGGCGGCTCGGCACTGGGCTACCTCAGCCACTGCATCGCCATGGAGGAGGTGTCGCGCGCCAGCGCCGCGGTCGGCCTGTCCTACGGCGCGCATTCCAACCTCTGCGTCAACCAACTGCGCCGCAACGGCAGCGAAGTGCAGAAGCGCAAATATCTGCCGAAGCTGGTGTCCGGCGAGCATGTCGGCGCGCTGGCGATGTCGGAGCCGGGCGCCGGGTCCGACGTGGTGTCGATGCGCACGCGGGCCGACAAGCAGGGCGACCGTTACGTCCTCAACGGCACCAAGATGTGGATCACCAACGGGCCGATCGCCGACACGATGGTGATCTACGCCAAGACCGACCGCACCGCCGGCGCGCGCGGCATCACCGCCTTCATCGTCGAGAAGGGCTTCAAGGGATTTGCCCCCGCGCAGAAGCTCGACAAGCTCGGCATGCGCGGCTCCGACACCAGCGAACTGGTGTTCACCGATTGCGAGGTGCCGAAGGAGAACGTGCTCGGCGCGGTCGGCAACGGCGTCAATGTGCTGATGTCGGGCCTCGATTACGAGCGCATCGTGCTGGCCGCGGGCCCCTTGGGCATCATGCAGGCCTGCATGGACGTGGTGGTCCCCTATATGCACCAGCGCCAGCAGTTCGGTCAGCCGATCGGCCGCTTTCAGCTGGTGCAGGCCAAGCTCGCCGACATGTATGTGACCATGAATGCCGCGAAGTCTTATGT